>CALAZS010000162.1 GCA_937926265.1 uncultured Gammaproteobacteria bacterium | reverse complement strand
TCGCAATTTTCAACAGTCGTACAGGGTGCGAGCAGTTCATCGCCTCCACCGGCAACCGCTATATCGACGCCGCTGAGTTGGGAGATCACAGCAATGTCGGCATCCACATCCTGAAGGTGGGAGATGAAAATGATCTTATTGATTCCCATACTTTCCAGCATGTCGACTTCAGCCTGAACTAATTCAGCCACATTCTGCAAAACGATTACATCTCGGGGGTTGGATATAGTTGCCAAGGCAGGAGTGATGGCGCCGATCACACCGAATCTTTCACCGCGCACTTTAACAACGGTGCTTTTGGTAATAACACCGTCATCAACAAGTGTCTGAAGGAAGGGTTCGCCGCTGACATCAATATTGACGCTTACATACGGTGGTCTGCCAGGTTTTTTAAAACCCATGGAAATAAAATCTCCAAGTAGATCCGGCCCGAAATCAAAGTCGTGGTTTCCAAATGAGATTGCATCATATTTTAGTCTGTCTAAGGCCTCTGCATCATAAAAGATACCGTTTTCGAGACTGGCGGTAAATTCTGGACTGGCCAGAAAATTGTCCCCGGAGGAAACCAACATAAATCCGCGCTTAGCTTTGCTGTTTGTTGGTTTTTTCAAGCTGTTTTTCTGCTCTCGGTTCAAAACAGATTGAAAGTATGCCACTCCGCCCTCAGTGCGAATTATATTACCTTCAGAATCTTTAAAAACTGCTGGCCGTAGTTCCGATTCGCCATCATTGTTGTGATTCAAAGTCAGCCAAACCTTTACGCCATTTTTTTTAGCGATAGCATCGACCGCTCCTAAACTGATGATCAATCCTGGAATAACAAACAGAGTAATTAGGAAAGTGAGTGTTTGTCTTCTTCTTTGCATTTGTCTGATCTCCTTTCGTTATAAATAGGTAACAGCGTATTTGACATGTCAGTCCGTATTAGTAGTATACTTGCCAACCAATCGTGTGAATGGGGTAGGAAACCATACCATGATGCCCTGCGGAGGGGCAGAAACCAGTGGCATAGTTAAGTCCTCGGACATTCTATTCCTCGTTCAGACAAGCCCAGTACCCAGAAAAAAGAGAAATGCGGGCTTTATAACTGTATTATGTTCAGCTTCAGGATTGGATAAGAAATATCAGAAAGATGGACAGGGCATGCACTAAGTGACGTATTGCCGTTAGAACTGTATTAAGTTTATATTAAAAAACACCTGTCACCTGATTTGCAAAACGCACCATAAAACTTGCGAACGGAACAGGCTATAATGTTTTTTATCAAACAATCATGATACATAGGATAGGGTCGCTTGAATACCAAGTGTAAACTATAAAAGCAGCAGGAAAATTTCTAATTGCATAATTAAAGATGGGGTGGGCAAACGCTCCTGCCTTTTGATTGGATTACTCTAACTAGTCCCAATTCGCTGTTGAATTCAGCTTTGTGCCGTATATTTCAACCCGCAGGTCATCTGAACTGCGGCTTGGACCGATTCAACAGGTTCGATACGAAAATCACAGAAATTGCCAAGTGGGAAGTTTGAAGTTTATCTCTAT
>CALAZS010000161.1 GCA_937926265.1 uncultured Gammaproteobacteria bacterium | reverse complement strand
AAAAGGTCTTACTGCCAGCTGCATGGTAGGTAGTAGCCTTTAATTCCAAAAAATGAACTGCCGTCTTGTATAATTTCAGTCACTGTAGAATATTTTCCATATTCACTCCAGGATCCATAGTTCTCTATCTGCGTATCCCACAGTCCACTTATATCCACCACCTCTTCGCCAGATGGCAAGGTTACGGTTTTCACCTTCTGGGATTGTGCCATTCCACCAATAGCTATCCCGAAAATAAAAAGTGCCACAACTAACGCAGCAAACAATTTAGATCGTAACATGTTTTTTCTCCTTTCTTCATATAACGATACAATCCTGGTTTGAGCTGCTCGGGCTGGGATCACGGTTCAACTGTCGGGTAAAGGGTGTCGATGGAGGCGCTTTGGTATCAATATGAGGGTGCTGTGAAGAGCAGCAGATAATTTTAATAAAACAGATTGATTTCAGAAGTCAAGGGGATAAAGATAAATTGAGATGAGCACACAAATCCGCTCCTCTCAAAAGCGTGTGATATTCAACGATCTGAAATTTTTTTATAATTACAGATATCACCATTCACCTGTATCTATCAACTTTTATATGAGTGCAGATCTTCATTCGATATCTTGACAATGATTGAGATTGGATCATGTAATCTATTTTTTCCCGAAATTACGATCGAACCCTATATGTAGTGGTTGCTGCAGACGTTGCCAGAGTTTATATGTCGTGCCTGTATCGAGTTTTTAGAGGGGCCCTAGATATCTGGGATTAGCGGAAGTAATGTGATTTGTTTTAAAAAGATTAAATAGGCGGAATCGGATTTTTTGCCAATTTGGGAAATGAACGTCCATCATAAAAAGCAGTACCTCTTAACCTTTCCTTTTTAGGTGGTTCCTTCAACACAGTTTGTGTGTGATATTGCTTTTCCTCCTGCGCGAATCTACTTACTGATTTTGTGATGATCCATGTCCCAGTAGATCATGATATTCATCATGTGTTAGTTTGCCGTCCTCGTCCATATCAGCTTTGTTAAATTTTTTCTGGTCATTGCCATAGTATTTCTCAAATTCCTGAAATGTGACATTACCGTCTTTATTTGAATCTAAGACCCTGAAACAAACATGATCTTTATTTTCATCAGCCAAGCAAATGGCAACCGACAAAATTAAGAAAATTGTAATTAACAATACTGTGGCTGTTTTTTTCATGCATAATTTAATTGTGACTAACGGCATAATACTCCTCCTGTACTTTAACGTCTCAAAATAACTGATCACATAATTTCACATAAACCCTTTAGGGCATGAAACACACAATGGAATCAAAGCTTTTTATAATCTGAATTTATACACTCACTTTTTTTTGAAGTAGCTTTGAAAAATCGTAGGTTCCGAGCCCTCGCTTTCTGGCCAATTTGATATACCCAATATTCTGCGGTTTTTTGCCAAAAAGCAAAGCCGCTTTTCCATCCGCAGCGACCGGATCATCGCTTAAAATAAGCGTATTTTTTGTGACGACA
>CALAZS010000160.1 GCA_937926265.1 uncultured Gammaproteobacteria bacterium | reverse complement strand
CCTAAATGGATAAATCTTAAATTGGAATCAGCACATAACGGGCAATGCCCTGAATAACATTCTTAACGGTACGCTTGCTTGAATCGGCAACGATTTGGGAACTGATATCAAGTGCCATGATCAGCTTGCCGAACAACCGTTCAAAACTCAGGTTCTTTACCGGTCCGTGCAGTTCATTGCTAACAAGGTAAAGATCACCATTGGGCATACGCTTGTTTGAAAGCATCCAGACCGCTACTTCGACATTCCTGGCACTGTCATGAAGCTTTTGCGGGTCCAACTGGTCAAGCATATAAAAAGACTGCTTGTTACTAAAAGATGCTGCCATCATGCTTTTAAGGCCATAAACATAGGCCAGTACCCTGTCACCCTTGAAAGCCGGGTCAAAAGCCAGCTTTATACTCTCAATCGAACTTGTATTTTGTAACATTGCCTGGATTTCATATTCATAGCGGTCAAACAGTTCCTGCACTCGCGCTTCAGGAGAAGCCGAGGATGAATTGCGCCAGTAGGCCGGGTTTCTTTGGTAAAGCTTTAACATCAATGTCTTGAGTAAAGACCGCACAGTCTTAACCTGGTGGTCCAAAATCAGATCGATATCACTTTTGGCCACATGGTCAACTGAAAATGATTCTTCAATTTCTGATGAGTCGGTTTCGACAAACGGCAACTGCTGACAGCCACTTAAGTACAAAACCAATGTCAGCGATACTGATAAAACCAATAATGTCTGCTTGAAATGATTAAACATAAATCTGGTTAGAGGCGATCTTTAAAATCCCTTACAGAAAAACCTTTCAGTTCCAGGGAAAGGTTTTTTTTCAGGCCAAGCACCTTAAAACGCTCACCCATTTCAGATGGCATCATTAAGCGCTTCACAGCCTGTGAAACTTTATAAAATTTTTCTTTATCTTCCGGCGAGGTTTCCATGATCATCGATTCGATGCCATTGGCTATTAAAAAATGCGCCTGGGTTGTGTAGCCGGCAAGCTCAAACCCGCAATCATGCGCCTTGGCAGCAACGGCTGAAAAATCAACATTTGCGGTGATATCCTGCAGGCCAACCAGCATCAACGGATCATCATGCGCCTGGTGCTGGTAATGACATATCAGCGTGCCCATTTTTCTTTCCGGCATATAATACTCACCGGCGGTATAACCGTAATCAATTAATAAAACCGCACCACTATTCATGCTTTCTGCAAGGCTCGTCAGCCAGCCATCAACCCTGGCATTTATCTCGGAAACATATTCATCCGGCAAAGCACCATGTTTCTGCTCAATATTTTCCACTGCTGCCTTAAGCCCTGGACCAGCCTGATGCCAGGTCACTTCAAGCTGATTATTATCGCAATCAATAAACTGCTCCAACACATCTTCACTGGATTTTTTAAACACTGAAACAGGCATGGCATCAATGACCTCATTGGCCAGTATCACACCATCAAAATCACCCGGCAGCTGATCAAGCCATTCAACCCGCTTGAGCAACCCCGGGACTTTTGATTGCAATGTTCGCTCTTGGCGCTGCCTCAGGTCAGGGCTCAAATCCAGAATAAAATATTTTTCCGGCAAGCTGTCCATTTTCTCAAGTTGAAAAAGAATATCTGCCGCCATGACACCGGACCCTGCACCGAACTCAAGTATGCTGCCCCCGCTTAAAGACAACACCTGCTGACATTGATTGGCAAGACAGCGTGAAAACAGCGATGAAAGTTCCGGTGCCGTAATAAAATCACCAGCAGCTCCGAATTTGTGGCTACCGGCAGCATAATAACCCAGCCCAGGCGCATATAATGCCAGTTCCATGAAGCGATCAAATGGCATCGGCCCATTTGCCTGAACCTCACCGCAAATAAATTCCTGCAGACGCTGACTGTGAGCAAGTCCATCGGCATCCGGTTGCCTGTAGTCGGTTAGCTTCATGGATTTTTAGTGTAATTAAGGTAGTCTTGTTAAATGAATGAGTCTACAAAGGAAGCCAATGAATTCTCAAACAGAAACTCTATCGGAAAATGCACATCCTGTCGCGCTTATTACCGGCGCTTCAGGACGCATAGGCGCACAAACCGCGAGGCGGCTACATGAGTCTGGCTTTAACCTTGCTATACACTATCGAAATTCCAGGGATGCCTCAGAGTCTCTTCAAAAAGAGTTACAGGAGATTCGTCCGGATTCTGTTGAACTCTTCCAGGCTGACCTGAATGAAACCGGCTTACTGACTAATTTAATTGATGCTGTTCTTGCACGTTTCAATCGACTCGATGCGCTTATAAACAATGCCTCGAGTTTCTATCCCACGCCAGTTGACGAAATGAATGATACTCAGTGGGATGACCTGGTAGGCAGCAATATGAAAGCGCCATTATTCTTATCCCAGGCAGCCGCACCAGCCTTGAGAAAAAGCCAAGGGTGCATTATCAACCTGGTCGATATTCATGCTTTCAGACCAATGAAAAACCATACAATTTACTGCATGGCAAAAGCTGCCAACGCCATGATGGTAAAATCCCTGGCCCGTGAACTGGCTCCTGATATCCGGGTAAACGGCGTGGCTCCCGGCGCAATAGAATGGCCTGATGGTGACCAGGCAGGTACCTCAACTGATCATGGCAAACAGGAAATACTTTCCCGCATTCCGCTTGGCAGCAAAGGCGACTTTGATGATATTGCCAGAACAATACGCTTTCTGGTTATGGAAGCACCCTATATCACCGGTGAAATTATCAAGGTTGATGGAGGCAGGTCTGTTCAGCAGTAGAATACAAATACCTTTATGTGGTTTTTACAGGCGTCTGAGGTCAGGGATGACCGAAGTCGAGCTTCCAGGGATGGCTTTTAGCGTCCTGTAAAAAGTACTGAAGGTAATTGAATTCAAACTTATTGATCAGTTTGTAAATTTACCCTTTTAAGTGATTGGGAGCCTTGATCAAAACCATCCCATAGTTTCTGATAACTCAAACCGATATGCGGATGAATTTCTTCTGGAGCAACATCTGCCAGCGGTTTCAACACAAAGGCATAAGTTAAAATTTCATGCCGGGGAATATCAACACCCTGTTCGGTTAAATCCAGGTCGCCATAAGTCAGAATATCAATATCAAGCGTTCTGGCAGAAAACTTCTCGGCTTCGCGCTTACGCCCGTGATCAGACTCTATCGACTTTAGACTGGAAAACAGTTGATCAAGTGTTTCATCGGTTTGAATGCCGACAACCAGGTTGAGAAAATTATCACCCTCAAAACCGACAGCTTCACTTTCGTAAACCGGTGACACCACAAGTTCAGAATACTTTGTCTTTAATGTCTGGATTGCGGAGCGAATATTGCTTTCCGCATTAATATTACTACCGAGACCCAGCCAGACTCGACGGACAATCTGGTTATCCAAAATCAGTACCTTTCACCACGTTCAATAATGACACCAACATCACGTGAACCTGAGACTGCCCCCTGCTTATTCAACTGAATTTTCACCCATTTGACATCAAATTCATCGCGAATAATTTTGGCGCATTCCTCAGCCAATGTTTCCACCAGCATGAATTTGCTCTCACCAACAAAACTGATAAGCCGCTTGGCAATATCCTTGTAATTGAGGGCATCCCTGATATCGTCGGTAGCAGCTGCACGGGCAACATCGGTACTCATTTCCAGATCAAGTACCACGGTTTGAGGTGTTTCCCTCTCCCAGTCATAAATGCCTACAATGGTTTCAATACGCAGATCGCGCAGAAAAATAATATCCATGAAAATTTAACCCGATTTTTAAATTAAGATTTATTTAGATTGAAGCATTTTATGTCATCCATTGACCAAAACACAGCCACGCACGAAAATGAGTTAAAACAAATTAAATAAAAAAACCTCATGCTCGACTATCTCATAATTCCCGCCGCTTACCTGCTTGGTTCAATTTCAAGTGCCATTATCGTCTGTCGCATAATGGGGCTGCCTGACCCACGTACTGAAGGCTCCAACAACCCGGGTGCGACCAATGTACTGCGCATTGGCGGTAAAAAAGCGGCCGGCATCACGTTGTTTGGGGACATGCTCAAAGGTTTGGTTCCAGTTGCTTGCGTTCACTTATTTTCAGACTCGGCACAACTGTTCGCGCTTACTGCCATGGCAGCATTTCTGGGTCATCTGTACCCGGTATTTTTCGGTTTCAAGGGAGGCAAGGGAGTAGCAACCGCATTGGGCGTGCAGTTTGGTATTAACTGGTTACTTGGCTTGAGTGTTGCGGCAATCTGGCTGTTTATGGCCAAAGGCCTGAAAATCTCCTCACTGGCAGCACTGGTATCAATGGCATTGGCTCCGGTGATTATCTGGTTCATCTGGCCATCCTTAGAGCTACTTGTGATGCAAATTATCATGACCGTGATACTTTTCTGGCGACATCGAAGTAATATCCAGAACCTGATTTCAGGGGAAGAGTCCAAGATCGGGCCGAAGGAATCTTAAACTTGAAAAACCATTAAATCAGTAGTTATTAATATAAATATTATTGAATATTGGTTAATTTTTTCTTATACTCGCCCGCCATAGAATTCACCTCTTTCCCGGAGATTAAAATGTCAATAGAAAGAATTGTTATGGCCTTTGCCGGCTTTATGGTTATGTTGAGTCTTGCCTTAGGTTGGAGCGCAAGCCCAATTTTTCATCATGAATACTGGTTGTTTTTCACCGCGTTTGTCGGTCTGAATGTATTCCAGTCTGCTTTCACCGGTTTCTGCCCACTGGTTATGATTCTGAAAGCCATGGGTTTCAAGACTGAAGCCGACAAAGCTACTGCTGTATAGTGGCTAACTTGTTCAAGTATTTCAGCCTGGAATACTTGAACAATTAGACTTTAGCCTGTCATCCCTGCTCAAGCAGGGCGCCATAATCAAGCCATAATCAAATAGGGATTACCGGTTTTAGCTCTTCCATCGGCCACCTAGGCCTCGCTGAAAAACTTTTTGATTCAAATTGTTCAGCGAGGGCTCTTTGGCATCCGGCATAGGCAATCATCGCCCCATTATCGGTGCAAAGTTCTGACCTTGGATAGAAGACCTTTCCTCCGAAAGTTTCCATAAATTCTTCGAGACGTTGCCTTAACGACCTGTTTGCACTCACCCCGCCAGCCATTACCAGTGTTTTGGATCCGGTTTGCTGAAGCGCCCGCTTGCACTTAATCACCATCGTTTCAACCACAGCCTCCTGAAAAGCATGGGCAATGTCAGCTTTTGACTGCTGCAGGGCTTCACCCTCTTCTGTTTTCTGGACGTCTCTCCAGGTATTCATGGCGAATGTTTTCAAACCGGAAAAACTAAAATCAAGTCCCGGGCGATCTGTCATTGGCCTGGGAAATTTAAAGCGTCCTTTGTTTCCGCTGGTAGCCAGGGCAGCCAGTTCAGGCCCGCCGGGATATGGCAGCCCCATTAATTTTGCTGTTTTATCAAATGCCTCTCCGGCTGCATCATCCAGCGATTCCCCCAGGAGTTCATATTCACCAATAGCCAGCACATTAACCAATTGCGTGTGCCCGCCTGAAACCAGTAATGCCACGAATGGAAACTCAGGTTTTTCAGCTTCAAGCATAGGCGCAAGTAAATGGCCTTCCATGTGATGAACAGCAATAGCCGGAATCCCCAGAGACCAGGCAAGACTTCTGCCGGTAGAGATGCCGACCAATAAAGCGCCTGCCAGGCCCGGGCCCGCAGTGTAGGCAATCGCATCAAGATCATTTTTGCTGAGATTTGCCTGCTCGAGTGTTTCAGTAAGCAATGGCAATAATTTGCGAACATGGTCCCTGGACGCAAGTTCCGGCACCACACCACCAAAATCCTGGTGCAACTTTATCTGGCTGTAGACTGTGTGTGCCAACAGGCCTTTTTCACTGTCAAAAATGGCCACACCGGTTTCGTCGCAAGAGGTTTCGATACCCAAAACACGCATATTCGCTATTTCCTTTAAAAAACTTTGCAAATTCGGCTGCATGGCATTAGAATTCGCACCCTTTTAGGGGAAGACATTCCCCGGTAATACCAAACTAATACGAAATTTATCATAGATGGTGATTAAAAAATGCCTGATGTACGTGTAAAAGAAAACGAACCTTTTGAAGTTGCGCTACGCCGTTTCAAACGTTCTTGCGAAAAAGCCGGTGTTCTGGCTGAAGTAAGACGTCGTGAGTTTTACGAGAAACCAACCTGGGAAAGAAAACGCAAAGCCGCTGCTGCAGTGAAACGCAATCAAAAGCAGGTTCAACGCGAATCTCGCCGCTGGGAACGCCAATACTGAGTCAGTACTGATTCGGTACTAATTACTCCCTCCTATCATGCTTAAACAGCAGATTCAGGACGATATGAAAGCCGCCATGAAAGGTGGCGATAAACCTAAATTGGGCGTTATTCGTCTGATTTTGGCTGCAATTAAGCAAAAAGAAGTTGATGAGCGCATCGAACTGGACGACGAACAGGTTCTGGCCATTCTCGATAAAATGGTTAAACAGCGTCGTGACTCCATCACCCAATATGAAGATGCCGGCCGCACCGAATTAGCCGATCAGGAAAAATTCGAAATCACCGTTATTCAGGCCTACCTGCCAGAGCAACTTGGCGAAGCTGAAATTCTGTCAATGATCGATGAAGCGGTTGCTTCCACTGGCGCCAGTTCCATGAAAGACATGGGTAAACTTATGGGTGTACTTAAGCCCAAACTTCAGGGCCGCGCCGATATGGGTCAGGCCAGCACATTGGTTAAACAGAAGCTTTCTGCCTGATCTCTCCTAAAAAATAATCTAACGTTACCTCTGCATCAAACAACCTCTCTCAAAAGACGCTGTAAACCCTTCCATGGGCGCTTTACTTCGGCATCCATGCCTCAGAAACTTTTGAGCGAGATTATCCGATACAGATATTTCTGGATGCATTTTTCTGATGTGTCAGTAACATGGATGTTACTGTCAAGCCAACAGGGACGTTTTCACGGCGTCTTCAGAAAAAGTGCATCAGAAGTATCTGAAGCCAATCCTGCTAACTTGATTTTGGCCAAGACCCCTCTATGATTCAGCAATGGCCGGACGCATACCCCCAGAATTCATTGATCAGCTACTGAACCATGCAGACATCGTTGATGTTATCAATGCACGCCTGCCGCTCAAGAAAGCCGGACGTGAATTTCAGGCCTGCTGCCCGTTCCACCATGAAAAGACCCCGTCTTTTACGGTAAGCCCGAACAAACAGTTTTATCACTGCTTTGGCTGTGGAGCCCATGGATCTGCCATTTCCTTCCTGATGGAATATGACAACCTGGCGTTTCCGGATGCAGTCGAAGAACTTGCCCGGCAGGTCGGGTTGGAAGTTCCACATGATGACAGCCGGCCACAAGGCCCGGACTACCGGCCACTCTATGAATTACTCGAACAATGCCGCAAGTTCTATTCAGCGCAACTCAGACAACACTCACAGGCAGGCAATGCCGTTGACTACCTCAAACAAAGAGGCCTGTCCGGGGAAGTTGCAGCCGCCTATCAAATCGGCTTTGCTCCTCCAGGCTGGGATACCCTGCTAAAAACGCTGGGTAACTCACAGGAAATTATCAAGCAGCTGATTGAAACCGGCATGGTAACCAACCAGGACAACAAGCACTACGACCGCTTTCGTGACCGCATCATGTTTCCAATTCGTGATCGCAAAGGCAGAATTATTGGCTTTGGTGGACGTATTCTCGGAGATGGCAAACCGAAATACCTGAACTCTCCTGAAACACCTGTTTTTCATAAAGGCCGGGAACTTTATGGTTTGTACGAAGCAAGAAAAGCCTCCAATCGCATTGATCACCTGCTTGTTGTCGAAGGCTACATGGACGTTGTTGCATTAGCGCAGTACGGTATCAACAATGCAGTAGCTACGCTTGGCACTGCAACCACAAGTCAGCACCTCGAACTAATATTCAGAACGAGCCAACAGGTCGTTTTCTGCTTTGATGGAGACCGTGCAGGAAAGGATGCAGCCTGGAAAGCCCTTGAAACCAGTCTTACCCATATGCGCGATGGCAAGCAGGCTAATTTTCTATTTCTGCCTGATGGCGAAGATCCGGACACACTTATCCGTAAAGAAGGCAAACAAACTTTTCAACAGCGTGTCAAAGACGCTTTGCCATTGTCAGAAGTACTTATTCAAAAATTTGCTGACCAGGTGGATATGCGCAGCATTGATGGCCGGGCGCGTTTTGCCGAATTAATCAAACCATCGCTTGAAAAATTACCCCAAAGCCTTTTCAAGGACATGATGCAGCAAAAAATAGATGATCTTATCGGGATATCAAAATCAGAACCGGCAACCAAAATAAAGAAAAAACCTTTTTCAAAAAACCAAAAAACCGGCCTGCATACCATTTCACCGGTAAGACGTGCCATAGCCTTGATGATGCATTTCCCTCAAATGAGCCAGTCAGTCGATATTCCGGATATGTTTTTCAATTCCGATGAACCTGGCTTACCCCTGCTTTGCCAGGTTTACGACTTCATATCGGCCAATGAAAATCCGTCGACAGGTGCAATTCTGGAACACTGGCGGGAATCCCAGGAAATATCTCATTTGCAAAAAATTGCCTTACTCGACCTCGATGTACTTGAAGAGGATGTCCAAAATCAACTTTCTGGAATTTTTTCTCAAATAATCAGGATGCTTGCCGATAAAGAATGGCAACAGCTTTTAAAAGATAAGAAACCCGGAGAGCTTAGTGATTATGAGAAAAAACGTCTTCAGGAACTACAGTCCCTGAAAAACATCCAATCGGATAGCTAAACGGCCACTTTTGAACTGGCAAAACCCCCTTCAACAGGCTATAATGGCTGATTCGATTCGCTAAAATTTTTTGGGCTCAGCGTGTTATTTTTTTACTGTTGCCCGGGCAATTATGACACTAAATTTTATTGGTTTAAGGAAAATCATGGATCAGGATACGCAGAAATCCCAGCTTAAACAACTGATCGCCAAAGGTAAAGAACAAGGTTACCTGACCTTTGCTGAAGTAAATGATCACCTGCCTGATGGCATTGTCGAACCTGAACAGGTTGAAGACATCATTCGAATGATTAACGAAATGGGTATCTCGGTTAGCGAGACGCCTCCGGATGATGACGAAAAAGCCGTTTCTGATAACGCAGCAGCCGATGATGATGCCGCTGAAGCCGCCGCGGCGGCGCTGGCCAGCGTTGACAGTGAATTTGGCCGTACTACTGACCCTGTGCGCATGTACATGCGTGAAATGGGTACCGTTGAGCTGCTGACACGTGAAGGCGAATTACGCATTGCCAAACGTATAGAAGCAGGTCTGTTTCATGTCAGTGAAGCCATCTCTGTTTTCCCCCCGGCTATCACCGAATTTCTGGCACAACTGGAAAAAGTCGATGCTGAAGAAGCCCGCATCAGTGACGTAATTACCGGTTTTATTGATCCTGATGAAGACCCCGAGGCCATCCCCACCCCTCCCGTTCAGGATAACTCTGAAAACAATATTGACGATTCTGTCAATGATGATGACTCCGACGGTGATGATGACGATGATGATTCAAATGAAGAAATTGTTGATACCGGTCCTGATCCAGAAGAAGTGGCCAAGCACAGCAGCGAACTGAAAAAACAGGCTGCCGCATGGTTCAAAGCACTTGATGCCAACGATGAGGATAAAGCAGAAGATGTGGCCGAAAATGTCTCTGAAACCTTCCTGGTGTTCAAACTTTCTCCCGGTTTATTCAATGAATTGACCAACAAGTTACGCACAACCATCACCGATGTCAGAAGCCATGAGAAAACCATCATGGAATACTGTGTTCGACATGGAAAAATGCCGCGTAAAGACTTTATCAGCACATTTCCAAAACGCGAATCAGATCCAAGCTGGCTAGAAGAAATGCTGGCCAAGTATCCTGAAACCGCTGAACTGGTTGATCCATACCTTATCGAAATTAAGCGTGCCCAGAAAAAACTCGCTGAAATCGAAAAAGACTGTAAATTAAAAATCAGTGCGATCAAGGAAATCAACCGCCGCATGTCTATCGGTGAGGCCAAGGCCCGCCGTGCCAAGAAAGAAATGGTTGAAGCCAACCTGCGTCTGGTTATTTCTATTGCCAAAAAATACACCAACCGTGGATTGCTGTTCCTCGATCTTATCCAGGAAGGCAACATTGGCCTGATGAAAGCAGTGGATAAATTCGAATACCGCCGTGGTTATAAGTTTTCAACCTATGCAACCTGGTGGATCCGTCAGGCAATTACCCGCTCGATTGCCGACCAGGCCAGAACCATTCGTATTCCGGTTCACATGATTGAAACTATCAACAAGCTGAACCGTATCTCCCGCCAAATGCTGCAGGAAATGGGCCGTGAAGCTACACCTGAAGAACTGGCCGAACGCATGGACATGCCGGAAGACAAAGTTCGCAAGGTATTGAAAATTGCCAAAGAACCAATTTCGATGGAAACACCGATTGGTGATGATGAAGATTCACACCTTGGCGATTTTATCGAAGATTCCAACGTTACTTCGCCAGCAGAATCAGCTGCGATGGAAGGTTTACGTGAAGCGACCCAGAACATGTTGTCTGGCCTGACTTCGCGTGAAGCCAAGGTATTACGTATGCGCTTTGGTATTGATATGAATACCGATCATACCCTGGAAGAAGTCGGTAAGCAGTTCGATGTGACGCGTGAACGTATTCGACAGATTGAAGCCAAAGCGTTAAGAAAACTTCGTCACCCGACTCGTTCAGAAAAACTGCGCAGTTTCCTGGATACTGAATAAATCAAAATATCTCGAAATCAAGATTCCCGTTCTTGCGGGAATCTTGTATTATCAAAACTCTTTTGGGCCCTTAGCTCAGTTGGTTAGAGCATCCGACTCATAATCGGCAGGTCCGGCGTTCAAGTCGCCGAGGGCCCACCA
>CALAZS010000159.1 GCA_937926265.1 uncultured Gammaproteobacteria bacterium | reverse complement strand
TACCAGGGCAATTCCGCTCCATCAAAGCTCCAGAACTTTCCGGAATACTCGGGTTTTAATGAATCTATCACTTTCATCATGTAGGAAACTGACTGGTCAGCCGTAAACAGTTGATCTTTTGGTACATTTTTCTGAAATGGCCGGGACAACCCGGTATCGGTAGTGCCGGGATGCAAGGACGCAACACAGACATTCGGCAGGTTCCTACGCCATTCAATCGAAAGTGTTTTTAATACCTGGTTTAACGCTGCCTTTGAGGCTCGATAGCTGTACCAGCCACCAAGATAATTTTCTTCAATACTCCCTACCCTGGCAGATACCGTGGCAAACACAGCCGGCTTTTTGTGACGAAATTTCGAAACCAGGTATCTTGAGAACAACAGGGTTGGCAATGCATTGATTGCCATGCTTTCCATGAAATAGTCTTTACTGATATGGCGGGTCGACTTCTCGGGTGAGAACTGATCTGTGTGTAAAAAACCGGCAGCATTAATGAACAGGCCTAAATCATCAATAGATTTGCAAAAAGATTCCACTGCCGATTCCTCGGTTATATCTAGTTGCTGGTAGTTTACTGAAGGTATTTTAGTTTCTGGTTGATGCCTACTGTATGTCGAAACGATATCGAAACCTGAATGCTCGTTAAGATATTTAACAAACGCATTACCAATTCCACCACTTCCACCAACAACAATTGCCTGCATGAATTATCCTCAGATTCTGTTTATTTGATAGTAGCCTAAATACAGACAGTTAAAGCCTGATAGTAAAGTGGAAAAAAAAGCCCCGCAGGGGATACGGGGCAAACTAAAGGGAAATAAGTAAAAGAACATTTTCAATTACTGTTAATTAATATAAGTTCGCAATAATGATATTCAACAGGATAAAAATCAGGGTATATAGCTGACAGTTTTTGTTAACGTTTTGATATGTTGAAACAATTTTTTAATGACTTCTGGTTATTACTTTTTCTGGCTTTGTTAAGCCTGTCGGTTGGCCTGTATATAGCCGACATCATTGTTTACCCTTTTGGTATCTTCATGTTTATTATTGCGATCCTCGCCAGAAGTACTTTTCTTAAAGGCCGATAAACTTTTATCAGGTGTGAATTGCTGTCAATGGAAAAACCTCGATACCATGGATATTTTTTGATGACGGCTTTACAAGAAACCTGACCAGAATAAAGTAAATATCAAGGTCAAAAAATCTATCTGACAAATCCGCTTTATTCACATCTCCGGGAATACCTGTTTCATCAAATTTAGCCCTATTACTGGCAGGTAAAGACTCTTCATCATCACTATTTTTCTTTGCATAACAAAGACCATGTTCTTCAAGCTCCTGTTCTGTCTTGACCTGCCCAAGGTAGCGCCACTGGTTGACCAGGTGATAGCGGCTGAAATTCCTGTCTTCCAAGGAAGTTTCTTTGATCAAAATTGCATCCGGCCATGGCCACTGAATGATCTGGTAACTTTTTAAGGCTGCATTAAGTCTTTCATTGTAAATTGCAGGTTCTTCATTGCCACAGCAGGCGCCAAAACATTTCTTCAATTGTGTGCGAAAACAGGCCTGTTGAGAGCTGCTTTTAGCCTTGCTTTTAGAGCCAGTTTTAGAACTGTTAGATTTTGTGGTTCCTGTTGTTTTGGCGGCTCTTGTGGTTTTCTCTAGGCCAAGTAATTTGTAACAAAGAAAAAAATTATCAGCTAGCCTGGTTAACTGGTTTTGTGCCTGTTTTGGGCTGCGAAACAGCCCATAATGGTGATTCGAGTCGGGTAACTCAGCATCGATACGCTCAATACGAACCTGCTGGTAACCCTGTTCGTTTTCAAAGGTTTTATAAAAATACAAATAACGTGATTTTTTCAGGCGTAAGTTAAAGTCCGGATGCAGTTGTTTGATTTGCTGGCTTTCCCTGATCTGCGCGCCAAAATCAGATGGCGTCAGTTCATATTCAATTCTGGCGACCGATGAATACAATCGAAATTGCCGCCCTCTTTCATATTCCTGGGTAAAGTGGCTTTTGACCCTGTCCTGAATATTTACCGACTTGCCAATATAAAGCAGCTTTCCATTAGCATCGTAGAAATAATAAACCCCCGGAGACTTCGGCAACCTGTTAATAACCTCGGCATCAAGCATCGCAGGTAATGACGGTGCCTTAAGTATCAGGTTACAGGCTGAATGAATTTCCTCCTCCCGGTGTATTTGCGAACTTGTCAGGAAAAATTTCCAGATAACTTCGGCATCATCCATAGCCCGATGGCGGTTCTTTACGCTATAACCAAATCGCCTGATTATATGATTAAGGCTATGACGTTTGAATTGCGGATAAAGATGTCGGCTGAACTTAACTGAACACAAGACCTTTGGTTTGAACTGCATACCGCAACGTTTGAACTCTGCTTTCAGAAAGCCATGGTCAAAGCGGGCGTTATGTGCAACAAATACCCTGCCATCAAACAATGATGATAATTTTTCGGCCAGCTGTTCGAAAACAGGTGCCGGTTTAACATCTGAATCTGTTATACCCGTCAGCCTGTTTATATTTTCTGGAATGCTGACGCCCGGCTGAACAAAACTCTGCCAACGATCAGTAACCATACCGTTATCAACAAGAATTACAGCAATTTCTATAACCCTGTGATACCTGGGACTGCCACCGGTGGTTTCGATATCGACAATCGCCAGTTTTTCCGGAAAACCTTTCGATAATCCTGTCACTGGCTGACCCTTATCGCTAATTAAATCCAGCCCATCAAACGAGTGAAGCAGATCCAGTTGTGACATGATGTTGCCTGAAATTAATTTGGAAATTTACCTGGAAATTTATTTGGAAAGTTATTTGAGAAGTAAATCGGGGGTTAAAGCAATGTATCGCGTACCAGTTTATTAACGTTGAGGTTCGCTCCCAGGTGCGATAACAATAAATACAGGCCACCCAACTTGCGATGTAAAAACAATACATCCGTTGGCGGCATGCGTGTATAACGCTGTTCAAACCTGAGCTTCATCAGCTTATCTGTCATCAGCTGACTCAACTGGCTGTGCCTGAAATCAAACTCACCCTCGTGCCTGAGAGGCATGGTGACAGTTAACAAGAGGTCAACAATAGCTTCCTGGTAATCCGGGTTATCTTCTGCACCGGTATATCCAATCTGGTAAGCTGACTCCAGAATTGCCTGCTGGTCACTGATAAGACAGGCATCCAGCAGTAGCATGAACTTGTTTCTCATTAGTGCTGAATATCTTCGCGTTGCACCAAAATCGAGTAACTGGATCTTTCCGGAGTTCTCAGAGTAAAAATAATTAGCGAAATTTGAATCGGTCTGCACCAGTCCAAACTGAAACACTTCCCTTAACGAAAGCTCGAGTAACGCACTACTGACATTCTGGCGTAGATCCAGGTTTTTACTGTAAAGCTTGTCGATGACTTCGCCATCTAAAAATGTCATGGTCAGAACTTTGTCGTTGCTGAGTTCATCGACCACTTCAGCCAGTTCAAACCTTTCATCAGAATTTAAAAGACTGCCAAACTCATTCAGGAAATTAGCTTCGCTTTGATAGTCTGCCTCGGCATGTAACTGTTGCCTGGCATCTTCAATCAATGGTGCGATATCGACATCAGCAGGAATCATCCTGAACAGGTTGAGCAGCATCGCGATGTTATCAATATCACTGTCGATACTGTCCTTCACACCGGGGTATTGCAGCTTGATCGCAACCTGCCTGCCATCTTTAAGTTCAGCTGAGTGAACCTGTCCGATAGAAGCTGAAGCGATTGGCTTAAAGGTGAAACGCTTGAAGTAACTTTGCCAGTTGCTGCCAAGATTTTTTTCCATTACCTCGGCAACCTGCATCATCGGCATCTGATGGGCATCGTTTCTGAGACGCGAAAACACCTCGGAAACTTCCTTTGGGAGTAAATACCCAACATCCATTGACAACAGCTGCCCCACTTTCATTGCAGCGCCGCGCATTTCAGAAAGTTTTTCGGAAATTTTATTGGCGTTCCTGGACGATAAAAACAGGTCCGCGAAAACCGGCTTGTTACCCGACAGAATGGTTTTGCTGCCCTCGTATAGCATATTGCCCGCGAGTGAGGATGCCAGGCCGCCAAGTTTTGCAAAACGACCTATTCTGGAATGTGGTAATGCTGTTTGCTGTGTCATGAGTATCTTCATTAAATAAGAAACAATACTAAAACAGTAGCTACTCACTGTTTTTTTGTCAAATGTTTGTCTTAGACAAAAATAAGACTATAATCTGATACTATGAGTGCTTCATCGACACAAAATTCCAGCGCATATCACCCGATACAGGTGGTTTCCCAACGCACCGGATTAAGTAAGGATGTAATTCGCGCCTGGGAAAAACGCTACAGCATTGTTGAGCCAAAGCGCCATGCCACGGGCCGCAGGCTATATTCTGAAAGTGACATTCAACGCCTGTCGCTACTCCAGAAAGCTACCCGCTCCGGCAGGAGAATAAGCGATTTATCTGCCCTGACTGATACTGAACTCAGCGAATTACTTGCCAGTGACAACGCACAGTTTTTTCCTGATAAGCCTGAAAATTCGCGGGTTTCTGATTACGGCGAATTCCTTCAACCTCTTATTACTGGCATAAAGCAACTGGACGACGATGGTATTTACCAGAGCCTGGTCAATGCCTCCACGGCACTCCCCCAGATAATATTTTTCGAACAGGTGCTTTACCCGGCTCTGCTTTTCATCGGCGAGTCCTGGAAAAACGGTCAGCTTAGAATCGGCCATGAACATCTGGCCAGCATTCAGATCAAACGTTTCCTTCTGAACCTGCTCGAACGCGAACTGCCGGTTGGCCCCCGCCTGCTGGTGACTACGCCTGTCGGTCAACGCCATGAACTAGGCGCACTGATGGCCGCCGTCATAGCCGCGATGGAAGGCTGGAGATCGCGTTACATGGGACCGGATATGCCGGCAACCGAAATCGCTGCCGCTGCGATTGCCTCGGAATCAAAGGGAATATTGTTAAGCCTGGCCAGCCGGGCTGATGGAAAATTGCTGAAGCAGGAGATCAGCACGCTGGCTGACGCCCTGCCCGATGACATTTTTGTAGTAATCGGTGGTAACAATGCAGAGCGGTATGCTGATTTTTTTTCCGGGATGAATGCCTATTTCTGTAGTGACCTCAGGTCACTTTCTGCAACACTTGAGGGCCTGTGATATGCAACGCTTAAACCCTTCATCCAAACGCCGCAGCCGCTATGGTCTTGAATGGCGAATCCTGAAACAGACGCCTGCCGCCTTTTTTCTCAGTGGCCTGATGATTTACGTTACCAATCAACTGGCACACTGGCTGCTGGTTGCAGAAACAGCATCATTACAGCTTAAACAAACCGAGTTTATCGACATCATTACCATTTCAGTTTTGATTACAGTCTGGACGGCTATTTTCACTGTCGCTATTGGAGCTTTCACTGTCTACATCATGAAAGGCCCGGTTTACACCGCTGACAGTCTTGAACTGATTGATTCCGAACACCCGCTGGAGACCAAAAGCCATGACAAGCACAACAACTGATAGGCCCATTGTTTTTTACGATGGTGCCTGTCCTTTGTGCAGCAAGGAAATTGCGCACTATAAAAAGTGTACCGGTGCTGACAAGGTAAACTGGCTGGATATCTCTGTCGCAGGTTCTGAACTTAACCAATACGAACTGGATTACAAAGAGGCCATGCAACGCTTCCATGTACTATCGCCTGAAGGTCATTTTCACATAGGTGCTTATGGTTTTGTTTATCTCTGGTCATTTCTAAGGCCTTACAGATTCCTCAGTCAGGTATTGACTCGCTTGAAACTTGTCAGGCCGTTAAACTGGTTTTACCTTAAGTTTGCTGACTGGCGAGTAAGAGATAAATGCGATGAGAGTTGTGGCTTATAAGTTTTGAGATGGCATCGCTTGGAATAACCATCTTCCAAATCATTTTCTAAATCATTGTTGCCAGCATGCTGGCTGAAACACACCAGATAACAACATAAACCGGTGACAGTTTCCAGATTGAAAGCATTGCAAATCCAAACACCGCGATTGCCAGGTCCAACCTTGAAGCGACACCGCTGACAAAGACAGGATCATAAAGCGCGACGGCTAACAAACCTACTACCGCGGCATTGATACCGGCTATGGCTTTAATCGCCAGGTTGTTTTGCGACAACGACTGCCATATGGGTAACACTGCCAACATCAGAATAAAACCGGGCAAAAACATAAATACGAGTGCAATAAGCGCTCCCACCCAAGATGCATAGCCGGTATCAATTAGTCCCCCCAGATAGGCAGAAAAAGAAAACATAGGGCCTGGTATCGCCTGGGAAGCACCATACCCTGCCAGAAAATTTTCCTGGTTGACCCAGCCAGTACCAACAACTGACTCCTCAAGTAGCGGCAATACAACATGGCCACCACCGAACACCAGTGCACCTGCCCGGTAGAATGCATCGGACAATGCCATCAGCATGGATTGATCAGCCAGCAAAGGCAAACCCGCCAATAGAATAAAAAACACAACCAAAAGGACAAGGCCGCTTCGACTTGAATAACCGACCTGCAAGCCTGAGTCATTCGCTACTGCTTCCTGGCGAATGAGTAACATACCGGCTAGGGCACCAAACAACACGACCACAATCTGAAAAACTGTAGCCTCAAGTAAAAGCAGAATGCAGGCGGAAATAATAGCGATAGCTTTTCGGCTAACATCAGAGCAAAGTTTTTGACTCATACCCAGTACAGCATCTGCAACCACGGCAAAAGCAACCAGTTTCAAACCCTGCAAGCCGGCCTGCCCCAATAATGCCCCCGATAATCCACCCAGTTCACCTGACAGGTAAGGAAGAAAATAAGCAAATGCCAGCAGAATAAAAACCGAGGGTAAGGTAAAAGCCAGGAAAGCTGCCAGCGCGCCAAGCCAGCCGGCTTTTAAGAAACCAAGACTGAATCCTAACTGGCTGCTTGCAGGCCCGGGTAAAAACTGGCTGATTGCCAACAACTGGCTGAACTGGCTGTCATTAACCCACTTTTGACGTTCGACCAGTTCTTTACGGAAAAAACCAACATGAGCAACTGGACCACCGAAAGAGGTAAACCCGAGCCTGAGAAAAGTTAAAAAAACCTGCCTGACTGCAATCAGGTTAATCGGCATAGTGACAGTCCAGTATTCAAGCCCAGTGAATCGTAAGGCAAATCAATCAGCTGTTTCAGGCTGGTATTCAGGATAATCCGTGTAGCCTTTTTCTGCACCACCATAGAAAGTATCACGGTCAGGGTCATTCAGTGGCCAGCCATTTTGCAGGCGTGCCGGTAAATCAGGATTGGCAATATAGGGTACGCCAAATGCCACCAGGTCTGCCAGACCGCTCTTTATGGCCTGGTCGGCACGCTCTGCATCATAACCGCCACATAGAATAATGGTTTCGGGAAATACTTCCCGCAGCTTTTCTATTATGCCTTCAGGAATGCCCGGTAATTCGAAGGTTGTCTGGTCATTGATATGCAGATAAACGACACCCAACTTGTGAAGTTTTTTTGCAAGGTAAACAAAAGTTTCCTCCATCTCCGGATCTTCCGGCATATCATTGAAACGACCATTTGGAGATACACGAACGCCGGTACGGGCAAAGCCAATTTCCTCTCCCACGGCTTTAACGACATCCAGTAAGAATCTGCAGCGGTTTTCAACACTGCCGCCATAGTCGTCTGTACGTGTGTTCACCACGGAGTTTAAAAACTGGTCAAACAGGTAACCATTGGCGCCATGTACTTCAACGCCATCAAAACCTGCCTGACGGGCATTTCGTGCAGCCTGAACAAATTCACCTTTAATACGTTCAAGCCCTGCTTCATCCAACGCTTGCGGTTTACTGGTTGAAACATAACCAGGCTGACCATTGTCGTGATATGCAAAGCAAACCGCTTCTTCAGGTAGTTGATCGGTAGGACCTACCGGGGAGGCATTTTCAGCTTGCAGGCTGGTATGGGATACACGTCCAACATGCCAAATCTGCATAAAAATAGTGCCCTCGGCCTTGTGAACCGCATTGGCAACCTTGGACCAGCCTGCGACATGTTCAGCACCATCGATACGCGGTGTCCAAAGGTAACCCATAGCCTCCTGCGAAACAGGCACACCTTCGGTAATAACCAGGCCGGCAGTGGCCCGTTGGGCATAGTATTCACTGGTTAAGTCGGTTGGCACACCACTGTCACCGGAACGGCAACGCGTCATAGGTGCCATGACGATACGGTTTTTAATTTCCAGGTTACCGAGTTCGTAATTTTCAAATAGCTTGGATTCCATGGATAAAGATACCTCAGGTTAAAGTGGCTTTGACCAACTCTGGTATAAAATATAGTCAATTAAGTAATAATTGACTGCTATTAGTAAGCTGATTATGAGCCTGTGGCAAGCACAAAAAAATCACCTGATTTCGACCATTATCTTTTCTCAAGAAATTCAATAAGATCGCTGAAAGACAGGAGCAAGCCGAAGGATCTTGAAACTAAAATCTGCCCGCCCGGTAATCAGCAAATGCCTGGTCAATTTCCTCGCGGGTATTCATTACAAAAGGTCCGCCTCTTGCGACCGGTTCATTTAACGGCTTGCCTGCAACAAGTAAAAAACGAGCATCGTTATTCTCTGCCTTTACAACAACCTGGTTACCTTCTGATAAAACAGCCAGCTCATCACGGATCAATCGCCTGTCAGTTTGATCTCCCAATGATAACGGCCCATTGATGACGTAGACAAAGGCATTATGTGAAGCTGGTATGTTTTCGACAAACTGCTGCCCTGCTGGCAATTGCACGTCCAGGTAAAGCGGTTCGGTTAAGGGCTGTGTTACTGGACCTTCAGTACCTTTTGAAGTAGTGCCGGTTATCACTCTGACCTCAATGCCATTATCACGATGTTCAAGCGGAATTTTATCCGGCGAATACTCCTGGTAAGTCGGTGCATCCATTTTATGCTTAGCAGGTAAATTGACCCATAACTGGAACCCTTCAAGCAGGCCGTTTTCCTGTTCCGGCATTTCAGAATGCTCTATGCCCTTGCCTGCTGTCATCCACTGAATGCCACCTGATTCGATCACGCCCTCATGACCTGCATTATCCTTGTGGCGCATCCGGCCTTCCAACAGGTAAGTGACCGTTTCAAAACCACGGTGCGGATGTGGAGGAAAACCGGCAATATAATCTTCCGGGTTATCCGACCGAAAAGCATCCAGTAACAAAAAAGGATCAAGCATGTTCAGTGCCGGCTGGCCGATGACCCTGGTTAACTCAACACCTGCGCCATCCGTGGCAGGCATTCCTTTAATTATTTGTTTAACGGTTCTCATGACTCACCTCGTTAACTTGTTTTTGCATCAACAGACCATGCATGGGATTGGCTTGTTACCAGCAGTAAAAGGCCACCAGCCAATGCCAGGTTCTTCATGAACAGAATAGACTGCATCTGGTCTGCAAAATTCGCATGAAATATCACTGCACTGACTACCGAAAAGCCTGCCAGCAGAAATGCCGAAACACGTACTTTCCATCCCAGTAACAAACTCAGTCCCCCGAGTATCTCCAGCGCAATCACCAGGGGCAGCAGTTCACCAGGAACACCCATGCTATTCATGTATCCCTGGGTTGCGGCGTAGCCGGTGATCTTGGAAAAACCTGCCACCAGAAATATTAAGGACATCGCACCTCTGGCAGTGACTTCACTCGCGGCGTTTAAAGTTGATTTATTCATTTCATTCTCCAGTTGGTTAGTTTCAGTATCAACGTGAAACAAGATTAGCCGTTGACAAATAGAAGATAAATATGGATAAAAGAAACTCTTTGTTCTATTTTTTGTAACAATATGGATAAATTTGCGGCACTTGAAGCCTTTACAGCGGTGGTGGAATCAGGCGGTTTCCAGGCCGCAACACAGCGCCTGGGTATCGCCAAATCTGTCATTAGCCGGCGTATCAGTCAGCTCGAGCAAAGCCTGAACAGCCGATTACTGCGCAGGACAACGCGACGTATCTCGGTTACCGCTGAAGGCCAGCAGTTTTACCAGCGTGCCATTCAAATTCTCGCAGACCTTGAGGAAGCTGAACTTGAAACCGGATACACAACGGAAGAAATCAGGGGCAAAATCAAGATAGCTGCGCCTTTATCATTTGGCCTGGCGCATTTGTCAGCTGCCACCAATGATTTCATGGACAAGCACCCCGCGATTGAAATAGAACTCGATTTAAATGACCGCAACGTCAACCTGGTTGAAGATGGTTTTGATATGGCAGTGCGTATTGGCTTACTTGAAGACTCAACACTGGTTGCCAGAAAGATTGGACTGTCACGTTCGGTGACTTGTGCAAGCAAAGCTTATCTTGAACGTTGTGGTCAGCCTGAAACACCTGCTGACTTAAATAAACACATTGGATTGCAATACAGCAACATAACCTATACCCAACATTGGAAATTCCAGGATTCTGATGGCAAAACTTTACAGGGCCAGCCACAGATTCGGATGCGTTCCAATAATGGCGAGGTTCTGGCAGAAGCTGCCGTTAGCGGGCTGGGTATAACTTCCGCCCCCACTTTTATCCTTGCCAAATATATTCGTTCCGGTGATTTGATTCCCGTGTTGCAAGGTTTCGAAAAAAGACCGGTTGGTATATATGCGGTGTTTCCTCCCGGCAGACTGACACCGCGCAGGGTTAAAACCTTTGCTGATCATCTGGACAGCTGTTTCAGTGAGGCCCCTTATCAGGAGCGATACCAGGATGAATATTA
>CALAZS010000158.1 GCA_937926265.1 uncultured Gammaproteobacteria bacterium | reverse complement strand
AAGGTAGCGCGCATGTTCGTTATCATGACAATACAGGCACAACAATTCCCAGTTGCTGCCATCCGCAGGATTGTTGTCATGGTCATGATCCCGGTGATGCACAGTCAGCTCATGCAGGTTGGCGCGCGTGAACTCACGCGAGCACCGGCCACAGACCCAGGGATACATTTTCAGCGCCTGCTCACGGTAGCCCTGCTCACGTTTTGCCCGTGCCTGGTGCGCTGCAGCAACCACGTCATCGAGACGTTTTTTGTCAATCTTTTTTGCCATTTACCTGTAAGTCACTAAAATTGGCGTGTCACTTTGCCTGACTGAATATATGTATCTGCCCCTATACTACCGCACCACCATGACATTATCGTCATGGAAACAGTATAGATGACTTCTGCAATTGACGATAAATGTAATCGCCCCCTTTATTAACTGGAGAACACACCATGGCAACCTATTGGGTACGGTTTCAGCGCGGCGACGAAACCGGCTTCGGCACGCTCGACCAGGATATGATTACGTGCTACACGGGGGATCTGTTCGCAGAGCATCAAGCTTCAGGTGAAACACTTGCGCGGGCCGATGTGCAGCTGCTGGCGCCCTGTCTGCCCTCAAAAATTGTGGCGATGTGGAACAATTTCCATCAACTCGCCCATGCCCAGGGCTGGGAACTGCCCGAATTCCCGTTTTACTTCCTGAAACCCGCCAGCTGCCTGAATGGACCGGATGCCGACATACCTCATCCACCCGGTTACAAAGGCAGGATCATCTACGAGGGCGAACTTGGCGTGGTCATCGGCAAGCGCTGCAAGGACGTCTCCATCGAACAGGCTGCAGAGTATGTACTCGGCTACACCTGCATCAACGACGTCACCGCGATCCACCTGCTGTTCAAGTACGATGCATTTCCACAGTGGACGCGCTCGAAAAGTTTCGATGGCTTCGGCATCGTCGGACCCTGCATTGCCACTCTCGGGGATCCCTCTGACCTCGTGGTACAAACTTTTGTCAATGGTGAAGAGCGTCAAAACTACCCTGTCTCCGATATGGTGTTTTCGCCACTGGAGCTGGTCAGTAAAATATCCGGCGACATGACACTTGAGCCGGGTGATATCATCGCCTGCGGCACCTCCTTGGGGGTCAAGACACTGAAGCCCGATTCGACAGTCGACGTTACCATCACCGGAATCGGCACACTGAGAAACCGCTACATGCCGGATAAACAGTGACAAGTTAAAAACTTATGACCAGGAGTAATAACGAATAAAGGAGAAACTGTATCTGACCCCTTTAGTGAAATCCCCACCGGGCGGGGTTGGTCACTCATCCGGCCGAACATGCCTGGCCGGGTTACTGCCCTAACAACCAGGGCACGCCCGACTCAGCTATAAAAGCCCACCCGATGCATATGCAAAAGGGTCACGACCTGCCAACCCGACATAAGGTCTGCCGTGAATCATTTACCTCCTTTATCGAACGGGAACTGCTGAACGAGACCCGTCATACCACGCATCAGGGGGGCTGGTGCCGAGCCCGAATGTACTCAAACGGCAGATCGGACGCATGTTGAACCGGCTGGTCGCGGTGAAGCCAAGGGACGCCCGAGACAAGCAAGTGCCGCCAGGAGACATCAGGTAAAAAACAAAACCAACAGTTACTTATCATTGGATTGATTTATATATAAGCATTGGTTAATATTCTTCCATACGATTATTTGCCGTTGCGAGATATCAAAATGCTAAAGAAATCCGTGGTTATATTTGCTGCCGCGGCATTCCTTGGGGGGGCAATGCCGACCCAGACTGCCCAGGCAGAGGATGATATTTGGGATCTGATGGATCCCTCCTGGTGGTATGACGAGATGTTCGATAACGATGATAATAACTGGTGGCGCTACGGTCACCATCGTTACAACCCCTACTGGGGTTCACCCTACATGGGTAGTCCCTATGGCAGGTCTCCACAAGTGATCGTGATTCTGCAGGAGCCTGAAACGCAAAATACCGGAATCAAACCGCCTGAATGAAAAAGGGTGTCAGAGCACATTTCCTGCTTCTATTAGCGGAAAATGTGCTCTGACACCCTTTGTTCTCTCACCACCAAAAACCTCTTCTTGCGATCTTTCCCGTGCCTTCATAGAATCCCAACGGATAATCCACGTAACATTAGCTGAGCCAAGTATCAGGTCCATAGGACGCTCGCCATGAATTTCGGGGGCTTTCGTATTGCCTATCCAGATGCCAACCACGTCTAAGTTATCTCTGAGAAAGGGGGAAGCCTCATTAATAGCCCACACTCTATACGCATCAAACTTTGAAGGGTCGTAGTGATAATTACGAATTTCGAAAACCTCATCCGTTCGCTACAGATTATTAGCGGGTATTGGTCGCTCGTTACTATAAGCAACCGATGAATATAGCAACCCCAGAAAAATCATATAACTTCGAAAGATCATTATCATTTTGTTTCATTCTCTAATTAATCGCCAGATTAATGCCAGCATAACGATTGAGTTGACCGGGGAGTGCAGGCTGGCGCAGGCCTTGCCTTGCAAGGGCTGTGACAGACAAACGACTCCGGTCGAACGACTTGTTATGCTGCAGATAACTTCCTCACTTTTAACTGCTTACGCTTCTTTTCAGCTTCCCACAGGTCGTACTGCGACTGCTGGTTTAGCCAGCTCTCAGCGGACGTACCAAAAGCAAGGGAAAGCCGTACCGCCATTTCAGGGCTAATACCTGAGCGGCCATTAAGAATAGCCGACAGCGTCTTACGGGTGACGCCCAGCGCTTCCGCAGCTTCAGTAATACTAAGCCCCAGTGGCTCAATACATAGCTCCCGCAGGATTTCACCCGGATGGGGCGGATTGTGCATCTTCATCATTACACCTCAGTGATAGTCTTCATAATTAACAACATCTGCGTCCTTGCCCTTGAAGCAGAAGGTCACGCGCCAGTTTCCACTTACCCAAACCGACCATATACCTTTCCGTTTACCCCCCAGCTCATGTAATTTGAGACCCGGCAGGTCCATATCCTTGGGATTTGTTGAGGCATTCAAGCGGCCCAATATCAGCTTTAGTCGGTTGGCATGTTTGGCCTGAATCCCGGACAAGGTTCCTTTCAGGAAGAACTTTTCCAGGCCCTTGTGCTTGAAGCTCCTTATCATGCAAAAAGTGTAACCTGTTACGTTATGGGTTACAAGTTGGAATTTACAGCATAACGGTTGAGGCCAGCGGCGGCGAAGCCGTCCGGCTGGGGCGACTTGTTATATCTCATTATGCTTTGCCCTCTCTGAACCAGTGTCATAAAAATGATCCAGATACTCAGTTGGATTTTTATCGCTATCTCGCATTTCAGAGAATATCTCAGATAAATGCCCTATATTCTCCTCAAATAGGTGATAAGACATCGTATACCCTATAAATTCAGTATTATCGAAGCCACTAGCATATTCCCTCGCTTCTTCCTCGGCTTTCTCAATAGCAGCATCTTGATTTTCAGCTTTGAGTAAAATGATGCGCTCTTCGTAAACAAAAGCGTTTTCAGCTTCTGCTTGAAGGTCGTTATGTCTAAAAATACATTTTGCGGCATACCATGGTTCTGTATTTCTGTTCATGAGATATAACTATTATTGGGCGAACGAATGGCTTTTTCGTATTGGTTGTTGGTTAGCCATAACATTAGCCGGATTAAATAGATTCAATACCTTACGTGTCTATTGTGCATGCATTGGAGATTTAATCAAATCAGCAAAAGACGCATATAAATTGTCATGATCCTCTGACAGAGAACTGCCGAAACTTCATTTACAGTCGCCAGATTTACTCCATCTGAAGCCTGACATGAGCAAGCTAAAGTTACTTGATGAGGTTCGCCTGTCAATCCGCAGAAAACACTATAGTCATCGCACTGAGCAGAATTATATCTACTGGATTCGGTATTACATTCGGTTTCATAAACTCAGGCATCCGAAAGAGATGCGAGAAACCGAACTGAAACAGTTCCTGAACTATCTCGCCAATGAGAAACATGTATCAGCGTCAACACAAAACCAGGCATTGTGCGCGATCCTCTACCTGTACAAGGAGGTTCTCCACACACCGCTCGAACTCATTAAAGGGGTTGACAGAGCACGTCGCCCAAAGAACCTGCCTGTTGTTCTGAGCAAGCGCGAAGTACACACTGTGCTTGACAACCTGGATGGCGTGTACTGGCTGATTGCTTCGCTGCTATACGGGACCGGGATGCGTATTTCAGAAGCGCTCCGATTGAGAGTGAATGATATCGATTATGACTATTCGCAAATCACCATACGACAAGGCAAAGGAAACAAGGACAGGATAACTCTATTTCCTGATCGCCTGAAGGAACCACTTAGCTGCCACCTTGGCAACGTGAAACAGCTACATGGTCGTGATATTGAGGCAGGGTACGGTTATACCTGGTTACCGGATGCACTGGACAGGAAATATCCACATGCTGATCGAGAGTGGATCTGGCAGTATGCATTTCCTTCCAGCACCCGGTCACCGGGCCGGGATGATGGCGTTATCCGGCGATTCCACATGTCACCGAAAACCATGCAGAACGCCATGCGCCGGGCAGTTAGAAAAGCTGGCATTCCCAAGCGCATAGGTTGCCATACGCTACGGCACAGTTTTGCAACCCACTTGATTGAATCAGGTTACGATATTCGTACCGTACAGGAACTGCTTGGCCACAAGGATGTCAGCACAACGCAGATCTACACACATGTGCTCAATCGCGGTGGCCGCGGGGTCCGAAGTCCCCTCGATCGTCCGTAGTCGTCCGATCGGGATATTCCGGGACGATGGGCGCGACATGGGGCACGTAACCAGCGGAGAGTCATGGGGTTCCGACCTGGCTGCGGCTGAGGGCCGC
>CALAZS010000157.1 GCA_937926265.1 uncultured Gammaproteobacteria bacterium | reverse complement strand
GCATCAGCCAGACAGCCCTTGATTCGATGTGAAGATTCATAAAACACCAGTGTCCCGGCTTCTTTTAGGAAATTTTCAAAAAACACTTTTCGCTTCGAAGCCTGGCGTGGAGGAAATCCGCAGAATCGAAAACTGTCTGTAGGCAAGCCAGATACACTTAAAGCAGTGATCAGCGCACTGACGCCTGGAACCGGCACTACCGGCAGCCCTATTTCACGGCATTTATTAACCAGCACATAACCAGGGTCATTGATTAATGGTGTTCCCGCATCTGAGACCAGAGCAATGACCTTTTTTGCCTGAAGCAATTGCACGATTTTTTCGGTTTTTTCAGTTTCATTATGGTCATGATAAGCCTGTAGTGGCTTGTCAATTCCCAGGTAGCTCAACAGCTTACGGGTGTGTCGGGTGTCTTCAGCGATAACCAGGTCGACTTTTGCAAGTGTCTCGATTGCCCGTTTGGAGATATCTTCGAGGTTACCAATCGGGGTGGCCACCACGTAAAGCGTCCCGGTTTCTTCGCCTGCTTTTATCATGGTATTCATTTAAGTTTCATTACCGGCCTTCATAATTGACACCATTTGTGCCACCCCAGTTACTTGTTATATGGTTACTAGTTAAAAGTTACTTGTTACAATTCTTATATCGCATCGACTATACATTCACCTTTCCATGAAGTCATTCCAGCTTATTTCCAGATTTGTATTGCTCATTTTATTGGCGGCTATTTTTAGCGCCTGTACACCCACCAGCAGTACCAAGCCTTCCAAGCAAACCAGGTACCAGTACGATAACCAGGCACAGCTGGCCATAGATCTGTATAACAGCGGTGAATATGCCAATGCGGCAGCCCTGTTTGAACCGCTGGGCAGCCGGGTTCCACCGGAAGGTTGGGAATGGCAGCTTTGGGCAGCGGATGCCTACCTGCGTGCCGGTGATATCGAAAAAGCCCGCTCGCTGCTGGAACCGCTGCAAAACAAGATGCTTTCAAAAGATGGACTGCTTCGCCTGCGACTGGTTAACGCCAACCTGCTACTAAAATCCTTTGCGGCCGAGGAAGCCCTGGCAATTCTTCAAACACCGCCGGAGGCTTCTGTCGATCCTGCTTTAATGTACCAGTATTACGAACTCACCGCCGAGGCATACCGAATCAACGGCAACGCCCTGGAAAGTGCCAATGTTCTGCAAAAACTCGACAAGCGCTTGGTCGATGAACCTGAAAAAAGACTCGAAAACCAGCTGGCTATTCTGCGCTCACTCTCGGTTTTAACGGATGATGCATTACAGCTTATGCAGCCTGAGCCCGTCGGTGTTGATGCTGCTACCCAGGGCGGCTGGATGGAACTGGCAAAACTGATTAAGCAAAATGGCTTGTCCCCTGAAAAACTTCAACCTCACCTGGACACCTGGAAACTGCAGTTTGCCGGCCACCCGGCAATGCCTGAACTACTGGATGGTTACTTCACACGCCTCGGTGCCCAGTTTAAGCAGGCTTCACATGTAGCGGTTCTATTACCTTTGTCCGGCCCCTACCAGTCCGCCGGCGAAGCAATCAAACAGGGTCTGATGGCTGCCTGGTATGAAGATGTATCAGACAAACGCCCCAAGCTGAATTTCTACGACAGCAGCAACCCTGAAAACGTCTGGCCACTTTACAATGAAGCAATCCAACGTGGAGCAGATTTTGTTATCGGCCCACTTCAGAAACCAGGTGTCAGCCAGTTACTTAATGCCGGAAACTTACCCGTTGCCGTGTTGGCGCTTAACAATGTCAGCAGCAACATCGCGCCACCAATAAACTTTTTCCAGTATTCGCTCTCGCCGGAAGACGAGGCCCGCCAGGTAGCCGAGCATGCCTGGGTTAATGGCAAGCGCCTTCCGGTAGTTTTCTATCCTGCTAATGCCTGGGGTGAAAGAATACAAGCCGCTTTCGTGGAACGCTGGCAATCCCTTGGGGGTAACGTTACTGCATCAACTTCGTATGACAGCGCTCAACATGATTTTGGTGAACCTATAAAAGGCTCTTTGAGGATTGACCAAAGCCAACAGCGTCGTAAACGTCTGGAAAACTTATTGGGCACCAGGCTGGAATTTGAACCACGCCGTCGTGAAGACGTTGACTTTATTTTCCTTGCCGCCAAGGCCGGTAAAGCGCGCCAGATCAGGCCGCAAATTCAATTTCACCATGCCAATGATTTACCTGTTTACACGACTTCCAGTGCCTGGCCGGGGTATATCAACATCAACCGTGACCGCGATATAGAGGGTATTTTATTTCCCGACATCCCATGGCTGTTGGCTGATGAAGGCAGCGACGCTTTATCCCTGGCAAACTACAACAGCATGATGGGCATAACCCAGTCAGGCGTATACCGCCTGGTTGCAATGGGTATGGACAGTTATTCGCTTCTGGCACACCTTGCACGCCTGCAAAACAACCCTAATGAAGCCCTGGATGGTAAAACCGGGCAGTTGTACATGGACAGGCTTAACAATATTCGTCGCCAGCTGGTATGGGCACAAATGAAAAACAGCATCCCCCAGGTGACCGGATATGCGCCCAGGATGAACAGCAGTTTTCTTGACAGCCAGCCGGCTGAAGCCATCGAAACCAATATGGAAGTAATGCCTGAAGGCAGTAACCAAAATCAGCAACAGGATCAGCCCCAGGGAATTTAACTTAAACTAATCATTAACAGCATCATGAAAAGGATTTTCAATGAGCAGAAAGCAGGGACAGCATTATGAAAAAATTGCTGCAGAATACCTGGTAAAACAGGGATTAAAACTTCTTACCACCAACTACCAGGTTTATCGCGGTGAACTGGACCTGGTATTACTTGATAACCAGGTACTGGTATTTGCCGAAGTAAAATATCGCAAGCACTCAACGTTTGGCAGTGCCGCAGAAATGGTTAACTTCAAAAAACAAAAACACCTGGCAATTGCCGCTAGTGTATTTTTAAAAGCCAACCCTTCCCACACAAACAGAGCCTGCCGGTTTGATGTTGTCGCCATGAGCGGAGACCCAAAAGAGTTCCAGGGCGACCTCAAAATAGACTGGATAAAAAATGCATTTCTAATAACATAGGGTGCCTGTTTAGTAACATTGAATGCTAAATAACACTAAAGAGAACTGCATGACACTTGAGGATCTTACAAAATCGTATTTCCAGGACAGCATTCAAACCAAGATGCTTGCCATGGAAACATTGGCCAAACCTATCACCCGCGCAGCTGAACATATCGTCAGCCGTTTAATGCAGGGCAGTAAGATTTTTTCATGTGGCAATGGCGGCTCAGCAGCCGATGCCCAACATTTTTCTTCTCAAATGCTTAACCGTTTTGACAGGGAAAGGCCCGGTCTGCCAGCCCTAGCACTGTCGACAGACTCTTCAACAGTTACATCTATTGGCAATGATTACAGCTTCGATGAAATTTTTGCCAAGCAGGTCAGGGCACTGGGTCACCCCGGTGACCTGTTACTGGCGATTTCCACCAGTGGCAACTCATCCAATATTATTGCTGCGATTGAAGCCGCCCACGAACAGGATGTTGGGGTTATAGCTCTGACTGGAAAAGGTGGCGGCGAGGTACATACCATTTTAAATGACATGGATATCGAAATTCAGGTGCCTTCTGATGTTACCGCCAGGATTCAGGAAGTGCACTTACTGGTCATACACTGCCTCTGCGGACTTATAGATACTCAATTACTTGGAACCGAATAATGCGAAACAAAACTCTTCTGACAATTATTCTTATCAGCATCTCTATGGCAAACCTTTCAGGCTGCGCCACTGCTGTCGTAGGCGGCATAGCGGCAGGCGCAGCAGTTGTTCACGACCGCAGAACAACCGGTGTTGTTATTGATGACCAGGAAATTGAATTAAACGCAGTCAAACTTCTATATGATCATCCAGATATAAGTGAACACAGCAATATCTCAATTACCAGTTACAACCTGACTGTTCTGCTGACCGGCCAGGCAGAATCACAGGAAGTGGTACTAAAGTTTGCCGACATGGTCAGTCGTTTACCCCGCGTTAAAAAAGTTTTTAACCATGTGCTAATTGGCTCGGAAAGAACCTTTACTGAATCAACCAGCGATGTTTACCTGACCAGCCGGGCAAAACTGGCAATGTTCAATGTCGACCTGCCTGATTTTGACCCGACCCGGATAAAGGTCGTGACATCACAGGGCACGGTTTTTCTGATGGGGATTGTCACCCGCGAGGAAGGCCGGAAAGCCTCGGACGAAGTCAGATACGTGAGCGGGGTTAAGCACGTTGTTAAAGTCTTTGAATACGTTGACTAGTCCAGGTCAGGTCACTCATGAGTGACCCAGACAAGCCGAATAACTCACTCCGCTCAGACCTTCTGGATCAATTCGGGGTCATAGTAGGCCGTTCCAATATTCTTACCGATACTGCTGAGTGTATTGCCTATGGCTATGACAACAGCAAATTGCAGGCAATCCCACAGGCTGTTTTATTACCGGAATCTGATGAGCAGCTGGAAATTATTATAAGCCTCTGTCACCAGGAAAACATTCCTGTAACAGCCCGTGGTCGCGGTACAGGCACTACCGGGGCAACCGTTCCGGACCACGGCGGCATCGTTATTTCTTTTGAAAGAATGAACAACATTCTGGAAATAAATACCGACAACCGTTACGCCGTGGTACAGCCGGGCGTTTTAAACCAGCAACTTCAGGATGCATTGGCTGAAAAAGGCTTTTTCTGGCCGCCCGACCCGACCAGCGCACCGAACTGCACTATTGGTGGCAACCTTGCCTATAACTCGGCAGGTCCGAGGGCAGTTAAATACGGCACTCCCAGGGAAAACACGCTGGGTTTAAGCGCGATTGATGGCACTGGAAAAAAATTCAGGACCGGCGTTAAAACCTCCAAAGGTGTGGTTGGCTATGATCTAACCAGGTTAATGGTTGGTTCAGAAGGCACTCTAGGCATCATCACCGAGGCAACGCTGAAAATACTGCCACTTCCGCAGAGCAAAATTACATTGCAGGCAGGTTTCGATTCGATCAATTCTGCAGCAAAAGCCGTATCAGCGATCATGGCACAGCCGGAAACGCCTTATGCACTGGAAATGATGGATGAGGCAGCCATTGGCATGGTGCGCAACTATTCAGACCTTGGTCTTGATGAAAAAGTTAAAGCCATTCTGATGATTGAGATGGATGGCAATGAATCGAGTCTGCCCGGTGCCAAAGAGGCTATAAAACAGGCCTGCAATCTCGATGGCCTGGTGTCATTCGAATCAGCTGACACACCTGAAGAAATTGAAAAACTCTGGAAAACCCGCAAAGCGCTGTCGCCGGCACTTCGCAATATTGCCCCGGCCAAAATCAATGAAGATGTTGCAGTACCGGTTTCAAAAATACCGGAACTGGTAACCGGCCTTGAAAAAATTTCCGGCAAATACGGGATTCAGATTGTCAACTTCGGGCATGCCGGAAACGGCAACCTGCACGTCAACATGCTAATAGATCCGGAAAACCCAACACATACACAAAACAAAGATGCCTGTCTCAAGGCAGTTTTTGAACTTGTGCTTGAACTGGAGGGCACCCTGTCCGGTGAACATGGAGTTGGCCTGGTGAAGCGTGATTACGTTGGAATGGAACTGGACCAGCATGCCCTGGCGTTAATGTGGCAAATCAAGAAACAGTTTGACCCGGGAAATATTTTAAATACCGGAAAAACCCTACCCCGATAAAATTCCTGTTGTTGAATCGGTCAGCAATGCGGTTGGCGGGCACAGAACCTCAGCATCAACGCAACAAAGCCGGGCAAATGTCCGGTTATTTTTTTGCAATTTGGATAAATTAGGGTAATTTATTTCGTGCTTAATCCAACGCAAAACTTATTCGATATGACGAGAAAATCAGAAAAAGGGGAAATAGCGTGTCAGTGCCAAGCTGGGCAGTAGTCCTGACAATTGAACTGATTATCCTGCTGATACTGATTATCGTTTTCCTCGCTATTGGCTGGCGCCTGAGCTGTCGAAAAAAACAAAAGCTGGTTGATAAACTGCAGACACAGCTCAGCCTGCAGAATAAGCAGATTCAAGCCCTCGAGGATAGCTCAAAAAGCGCCAAAGCCGAATCAGCCCCTGCTTCTGCTGATCAGTTAGATAATCAGCCAGGTAATCAATCAGATAATTTGGCAGGTGATCAACTCGAAGAAGTGGAATTACTCAAAATCCAGCTGCAACAGGCCAGGGACAACCCCTTTCTGCAGGAAAAAATCGACGCTCTCACTGCCGAAAACGAGGATTTACAGGCTCAATTAAATGCTTACAAGGCCTCAGAATAAGTATTAATCATCTTAATACTCAACAGGTGACTATTGCTCGAACCACGTTTTTGACACCTCTCATGGGCGATTTTGACAAGCTGTGATATAGTCGCGCGTCACGGTCGCCAGATGGGCTGCTTTTGCTGGGTAGATTGCCTGGGCAGGTTCCTGGACTGACCAACAGAATTCTAAATCGAAAAATCGAGGATTATTGCTATGTCAAATCAACATCCTGTTATTGCAATTACCGGTTCATCCGGTGCGGGAACGACAACTGTAAAACGCGCTTTCGAGCATATTTTCTACCGTGACGGCATCAAGGCCGCTATCGTTGAAGGTGACAGCTACCACCGTTACAACCGTGTTGAAATGCGTGAAAAAGTCGCAGAAGGTATGAGCCACTTTGGCGCCAATGCCAACCGCTTCGACAAACTTGAAGAACTTTTCAAAACCTACGGCGAAACCGGTACCGGTGAAAAACGCTACTATCTCCACAGCGAAGAAGAAGCTGCAGAGCATAATGCCCGCCTGGGAATTGACAAAAAACCGGGTGAATTCACGCCATGGGAGCCAATTGAGGAAGGTACCGATGTACTTTTCTACGAAGGTCTGCACGGATTGGCTAAATCAGATGAACACGACGTGTCACAATTTGTTGACCTTGGTATTGGTGTTGTTCCAAACGTCAACCTGGAATGGATCCAGAAAATTCACCGTGACAATGCTGAACGCGGTTACTCTGCTGAAGCAACTGTAGACACCATCATGCGCCGCATGCCGGACTACATCAACTACATCACACCACAGTTCTCACGCACTGATATCAACTTCCAGCGTATTGCCACTGTGGATACTTCAAACCCTTTCATTGCCCGTGACATTCCAACACCGGATGAAAGCTTTATTGTTATCCGCTTCAAAGACCCGGCAAAACATAACATTAATTTCCCTTACCTGCTGAGCATGCTTGATAACTCATTCATGTCCCGTCGTAACACTATTGTCGTACCAGGCGGCAAAATGGGCTTTGCCATGGAAATCATTCTTTCACCAATCATTGAACAGATGATGGATGAGAGATAAGCGTTGTGACTTAACGTTACAATGAAAAAAAGGGGCCGAATGGCCCCTTTTTTGTGGATTCCCGCCTACGCGGGAATGACATTACTTCTATCTCTTTTTAGTTTAATCAAAAATTCGCTCTGATGAGTGCAAGACAAGGCAAAACTTGACGAAAAAACGCAGTTTACAATCAGTAAATGAGTATTTTGAGGAGAGTTTTAACGCAGTATGGCGCCATCAGAGTAGAATTTTAAATTAGAATTCGTCGAATCCGGCAAGCCGATACCACTTCCTGCCTTCCTCTTCATCCTTGGGCACTCCCCTCCCC
>CALAZS010000156.1 GCA_937926265.1 uncultured Gammaproteobacteria bacterium | reverse complement strand
GCGTAATGGTAAATAATAAAAAGATAAATTTAGAAGTTATTATTTTCATTAGTCACACTTTTTTTAAAAAGTGATAAGACCCTAAATAATTAAAAATATACATGATAGGTTAATTGTGACTTTTACATTCAATTACGCTGGATTTTAAGATGAACAATCTATTGGTCTTAATATTTTTAGTGAATGAAGTTTGCTAAAGATAAAGCAGAATTGCTGAATAAAGTGATTTGCGGTTATTTCAATAATTTCCAGTCTTGAACTGACTCGCTAACTGCGTCAACTCATCTGAAACTTTTTTCAGTTCCTGGCTTGTATGATGGGTGGTTTTACCGCTATCCAAAACCATTTTTGACATATTTTCAATAGAGCTGATGTTGCTATTAACCTCTGCAGCGACAATTCCCTGTTCTTCTACTGCAGATGCAATCTGGGTATTGGCATCACTGATCTGAGTAACTGCCGCGGTAATATTACCCAATGAAGCACCAGCTCCTTCAGCAAGCTGAACGGTATTATTAGCTTTGAGCATTCCAAGCTCGATCGCATCGACTGCTTTTTTTGTACCTGACTGAAGCCTTTCAATTACTGCCTGGATTTCCTGGGTGGATTCCTGTGTTCTGGTCGCAAGAGAGCGAACTTCATCAGCCACTACAGCAAAGCCTCTACCCTGCTCTCCAGCACGTGCAGCTTCAATAGCAGCATTCAAGGCCAGTAAATTGGTTTGCTCAGCAATACCTTGTATCACATCAAGCACCGAACCGATTTCATCGGAATTTTTCTCAACTGATTTAACGATATTACTGATTTCATTGACTTCTTCGGAAAGACCCATAATAGCCTTAATTACCTGCTCCACAGTCTGACTGCCATCTCTGGCCAATTGATCAGCTTCCTGGGCCTGGTAGGCTGTTTGGGTCGCATTTTGCGAGACATCCTGAATGGTTGTTGTCATTTCACCCATGGCAGTTGAGACCTGATGGGTTTCCGTTTGTTGATTGTTCAATAACTGCAAATTACCGTCATTGATACTCGCAAGCAACCCTGAACTATTGGCAAGATCGCTTGATACGTTCTTAATATCATTGACAATTTTTCCGAGCTGGGTACTGACCATCTGGGCATCAACAGCAATTTTCCCGAATTCGTCTTTTCCAGCACATTCTATTTTTTGTGAAAAATCCCCGGTTGAAAGCAAATCCAGGTAGTCTTTAATTTTGAAAACAGGCTCTATTACATATTTTTGAACCAGTACTGACAAAGTAATAAGACTTAAAATAATAGTGGCAATTGTTGCAATCGTGGCAATCATATTG
>CALAZS010000155.1 GCA_937926265.1 uncultured Gammaproteobacteria bacterium | reverse complement strand
AACCCGAGTATTCCGGAAAGTTCTGGAGCTTTGATGGAGCGGAATTGCCCTGGTAATCAAAAACAAAGCCCAATAATCCATATATTCGGAATTACTTAATGAAGAAATTCATGTAGACTACTGAAACTTTTTTTGATGAAAGTTGACTCTGAATATTTGGTTATAAGTTTTTGATTATTATGATAATTGTCCATTCAATATGAATTTTTCCAACCTGCAATTTGAAAAATTATTCAACATTTCCCCCGATCCTGTCTGGATTATTGATAAACAGAAATTTATAGACTGTAACCAGGCGGCCGTCGATTTTATGAGATGCCCGGATAAAAGCACATTGCTGAATACTCATCCATCAGAGTTTTCGCCAGAGTTTCAGCCAGATGGTGAATTATCATTTAATAAAGCTGAAAAAATGATGGCTTTGGTCTACGAAAATGGCATTAACCGTTTTGAATGGCTTCATACACGCTTTGATAAAACTAACTTCTGGGCAGAGGTTACCTTATCTTTGATTGAGGTAGATGACGAAGATCTTATTTATTGTATTTGGCGGGATATTACAGAAAGGAAAAAGGCTCATAACGACTTAATATCAAGTGAACAACGCTTCAGCGATATTTTGAATAATGTTTCTGACTGGGTATGGGAGATGGATTTAAAAGGTAACTTCAATTTTGTGCATGGCAATACTGAAAGCATACTGGGTTATACCAATGAAGAAATCCTGAATATGAATGCATTCGATTTAATGCCACCGGAAGAAACTGAAAAAATTGGTAAACAGTTTGATGAAATTGTTCAGGCGCAGCGTCCTTTTAGAAATTTGGTCAATGTCAATTTGCATCGGGATGGAAGCAGAAAATATATTCTTTCCAGTGGAGTGCCTGTTTTTGATGAAAACCAGCAACTGATCGGTTATCGGGGAGCTGACTCAGACAACACCCGCAATATCATGCTTAGAGAGAAAATGCAGCAGGCTAACCTGGAATTAGAGGAAAAAATTAAAGACAGAACCCGCGAATTAAATGATGCTGCAATCAGGGCGGATAAGGCTAATACTGAAAAAAGCCGCTTTCTTGCCAACATGTCGCATGAGTTACGCACACCGATGCATGCCATTCTGAGTTTTTCCAATCTTGGCCTGAAAAGAGTCGATGATGAAAAGATTGAAAGATACCTTCAAAATATCCGTACCAGTGGCATACGTCTTACAAACCTAATTGATGATCTGCTTGACCTGTCCAAACTGGAAGCAGGAAAACTTGAAGCGGATTTTGTTGAGCAGGATATAGTCACGCTGATACAAAATGCCACTGAAGAAGTCAGCAGTCTTATAGGTGATAAGGATATTGCCATTAATCTCAATTACGATACCAGTCTGAATTGTTTCATTGATCATAAACTGATGACTCAGGTCATCATTAACCTGCTGTCAAATGCAATTAAATTCAGTCCTTCCGGAAGCACTATTGAAATTGATCTGGAACTGATGAATTATGCTTTTGGCGAGGATGATAAAAAAATTCTCAGAATCTCGTTATTCGACCAGGGAATTGGCATACCTGAAGATGAACAGGCAACGATATTTGATAAGTTTGTTCAAAGTAAAAAAACCATGACGGATGCTAAAGGTACAGGTTTGGGACTGGCGATCACAAAGGAAATAGTTGAGCTTCATCATGGCAATATATGCTTGGAAAGTCCGCCGAAAAATCGAAAATCGGGTTCCGTTTTCATCATCGAAATTCCAACACAACAGCCTTTAAATTCATCCGGGGAAACCGTCAAAATTCAGGACACTATCAATTTACATATAGAGTGGAAAAAAAATATAGACGAGATGTTCGAGTCTGGACAGGTTCCGGACGATTTAAACAGTACTTCAATTGAAAACGAGTACTTATGTAGCCTGGGTGAATGGATAAGCCAGAATGAATCCAGCGGCACTGATTTTAAATTACTAAAGGAAGTCCATAAAAACTTTCATATCACTGCCAGTGAATGTCTTGGTTACCTGATGTCCAAAGACTTTGAAAATGCCGAAGCAGCCAAGTCTGATTTTGACTCGATATCAGAAAAATTAATTAAAACCTTACATGGCTTAAGAGAGTAAATGCCCAAAGTTAATTTATTTCGTTTATTTCATTGAATTCATTTTCGTTCATTTGGCCTTTTCGAGTTTTACCAAAAACTCCTCGGCATCGTCCCTGATCAATTTAATTTTTTCATTGCTCATTTTTGCCATTGTTCTGTAGGGCATTGCCAGTCGC
>CALAZS010000154.1 GCA_937926265.1 uncultured Gammaproteobacteria bacterium | reverse complement strand
CTTAAAAATCTAAAAAGGTCCCACTGTTACCTATTTGAATTTAGGTGTGACCGAAATGTGACCTTCTTATCAGGTTTTGACCCATTTATTCTGATGATAAATTCCTTCAAAACGAGCTACTTCATAAAGACAAAACCCAGCAAATCAGATCATTTACTGGGTTTTCAATTCAAATCAATACAAATTTCAGTGACCACGGCAGGGGGCCGACTGGCAATCAAAGGTCTGGTAGACCTTTGATAAGGAGGAGCCAGCTGGTGCGCTGGCATCCTGCCGTACATATGGTAAGGCAGGATTACGTCGCTGCGCGCCGTTTTCCTTTGTGCTCCCGCCTGAAAATGCAAACCCTGCATCTCGGTAGGCTGGATTGAATTCTTTTTGAACCTTGAACTTTGAACCCTTCTTACTGCCAACTGGTACTGCCGACTGTAGACTCAGGATTACGTCGCTGCGCTCCGTTTTCCTTGTAGCTCCGTAGTCTAAATGAAAAGCTCGCCAAACCTTCGGTTTGTCTCTTTTTCCGCCTTCACTTCGGCAATCAAGCAAGCTTGTTGCCGCGCTCAGACGAAAAAAGCCCGCCATTCTGGCGAGCTTTTCATTCTTAAGTGACCACGGCAGGATTTAAACCCTCGGCTGGAACCCCTATATTTTATAGGGTATTCCGTAATTCCAATGTCTGTGTTGACGATTTGTGAACCAATTTTTTATTGGATTTTGGGTTGATTTGATACTGCTTCGAAATTAAAGAAAAAGAATCTTGAAAGATTACCGTAACAGGTGATTATTAAAAATATAATTCGGTAACAAAGCATTAACCTGTATAGGGACAAATGGTTCAATTCAAAAGCACAAATGTTCAATTCACCCAATTATTTCTATTGAACATTAGATCTTCTGCCTAAGTTCGAGACAGAAAACTTAAAAATCGAATTGAATGAGAATTTTCGCGTATTACGGTAGTTCCTTTTCAAGGATATTTGTATTGATCATTTCGATGTGTCTTTATTCGTATTGTCTCCCTTCGGTAACAGCACAGAGCACCATTGAAGGAGACTGGAAAGATCCTAAGAATGGAGCAATTATTTCAATATACGAGGAGAATGGGAAGTATTATGGACAATTGAAGGGGTCCGAAGATCCAAAAGCGCAGAAACGAATTGAGTCACAAGGCAAAATAATTCTGCTCAAAGACTTCAAACGGGAAAATGAGAAGAGCTATTGTTGCGGGACTATTTACCAACCTAAAAAAAAGAAGACGATATCCGCAACATTATACCTGGAAGATAACAACACTTTGAGAATCGAAGGCAGATACGGCCCCTTCAAGGGGAGCCAGGTCTGGACAAGAATCTGAGTGTCTCCCCCCTGCTCATCGGACCCCTTTCCGACAGGCATTTATGCCTGACTACTATTAAACAACTAATTTCAGGCACACCCGCCTGAGTATTCTAAAAACGACCCTATGAAACTGTCAAATATATTAATGAACATTGTTTCCCTTTTATTGCTTCTATTATCCGGATGTGGAGATGATAATACGCAGAACGCGAATGGTGAAGATGCCTCAGAAACAGAAAAAGTTGGATTCGAAATCATTGAGATCGTATCGCCGACTGAGATACTGGTATGGAAGAATGACGAGCCACTTACAAAGGAGGATTTTGATGCCATTCAAATCAGCGGGAGCTGGCGTAAAAATGAACCCAGGGAAGGTGACGCGGACGGCGGGGTATTTCTCCGCTCACCGGATGCCCAACAAGATGGGGAGTTTACAGTGGAAGAACATTTTGGGTATCGTTGGTTGTATAATGCTAAGGTCGTTCAACAAAATGTTCCATTGCCGGATAACCCAGACGGGCTGCTGACGGGAAGATACATCGCCAAATACCACCAGGTGGAATTCAAGGCCGGCCGCACATTGTTCGTGCTTATTTCCCCCGACGGTACAGAATATGTCCGCATTTCCAGGGATGCAAACAGAACCACTGACACTCCGGTTATTCCCTCGGAATGGACCCTTGAAGAACGCGTGATCATTGATAACATTACCATTGATCTTCCCAATCCGACCCTGAATATCCGGGCAGAGAATAACCAGGATTCTTTTCAGGGGCCAGTAGTGTTCTAGGATTGCCTCCTTGAATTTTGAAGTGCCACCAGGCATTGGCGTCTTTCCGACGCCATTTTTTTACGCTTCCCAAATATCATTCGGTATGGGTTATTTAAAGGTCTTCATAAGATAGACTTCCCCAGGCTGATCCGAAAAAGCCATTCGAACGCACTTTCTGTCGATCAGTTCACCTGCCTTATTGTTCAATTCAATGTGTTTGTTCCCTATAGGGAGCTTTTCACTTCGGACATTTGCTATGTTCATTGATCAAATCAAATGTACCTGGAAATGAAAAATTTGCTGTTAGTTACATTACTTCTTTTGCATCTGCCCATGTTGGCCCAGCTGCAATTCAACAGTCTTCCGGAGGTTTTGAAGTATGCGGATTCAAATGATATTGCGATTCAAAGTGGAAGGATTGGTCAGCAGATAGCCAACCTTGAGAAAAAAGAGGCCAAGGCGGGTATGCTGCCATATGCCAATGTTTCCCTGGGCTATAATGATAATATTAAGCTGCAACCTCAATTGATTCCATCACAAATTTTTGATCCACAGGCACCTGAAGGCTCCTTTGAGGAGCTGACCTTCGGTACCCGATACAATTATTCCTGGGGAACGCAGGCGCAGTGGGATATCCTGAATTTCCAGAAGCTATTCGCCGCCCAAACGGCCACTGTTGCGGAGAGGAATAGCAGCGTTGCCCTCGAGGTGACCCGGTATAATATCTATAATCTGATTGCGGGCACCTACTACTCCATTTTACTGACACAGGAATCCATTCAAATCTATCAGGAAAATGTAAAGATATCAGACTCGATCTTCAGGAATGCGGAGGAGAAGTACCAAAAAGGAATCATCAGCGAGGCGGAGTTTAGCCGGGCAGAGATCAACAAGCGTCAGAATCGCATGAACCTGGACCTGGCGCTAAATAACCTGGAACAATTTTACGTTGAGCTCCAGAGTCAGTTGAATACTAATCAGCCTGTTTCCATCGCCGATACCCCGGAACAATTTGTCCTGGAAAATACCCAGATCGAGAATACCCACCCTGAAATTTTGCTTCAGGAGGCAGAAGTGGAGAAGTACAAGGCACTTTTAAAACAGCAAAAAGCACTACGCTTACCTTCCCTGAGCCTTGTCTATCAAAACACCCGAAGCTGGGCCACAGATGATTTTATGAATTTTTCAAACGGTTTTGACTTGCAGCAGCAGTTTTTTGGCGCACAGATCAGTATTTCCCTGATCGGACTTCCCAACCGTGTTAAAACCAGAAAGTCCAAAGTAGAATTGGAGCTGCAGGAACTGGAACTGGAAAACACCATCCTGGAAAGTCAAAAAGCAGATGAATTGTTGCATCTCCAGCTAAATCAGGCCTCTGCGCAGCTGGAAGAAACCAGGAAGATAATGGATCTGCAGGGACAGGTCGACAATCATGCGGAGAACCAATACGAGGCTGGAATCATGAGTTTGGATCAGCGCCTTGATATCTATGAGGACTTGCTGGCTGCCCAGGATCGGTACCTCCAAAGCCTGGCTTCACATACGCTGGCAAAGTACAAGATCTATATTCGTCAACTTGACTTTCAACCAAAAAGCTAATTACAGTACCATGAAAATTAACAAGCTACACCTATATTTCTGGATATTCCTGATGCTCGTTCCCCTGGTATCATGCAAACAGGAAGAAACGGTTGTCCCTGAATTGAGGACCATAGAGGATGCCGTTTTTGCAAGTGGCTACACCGAACAGGAAATCAGTTATACAGTATCCTCCAATGTGGAGGGCATCCTCCTTTCTCTACCCATCAAAGAAGATGATATCGTTTCTAAGGAGGATGTGATCGCTGTTATCAAAAGCGATGTGCAGCAAAACCAGCTTCAGGATGCCATGGCCGTCTACAAAGAAGCACTGCAGGATGCCTCCCCGGATTCCCCTGAATTGCTGCACATCCAGGCGCAAATCGATCAGGCCGAGGCACAGCTGGCATTTGACCGAGAAATTTACCTGCGGTATAAGGATCTGTGGGACAAAAAATCAGTCTCCATGTTGGATTTTGAAAAGGCAGAGCTTCAGTTCAAAGCCTCTCAAAGCAATCTGATCGCCCTTCAGAAACAGTACAGGGAAACAGAGAATGCATTGAACTTGCAGCTGGAACGCAGCCTCGTACAGGTAAACAGCCAGCAGTCCGTATTAAAGGATTATCAGATAACTACTGGCACCCCGGGAATAGTGATTGAAGTCTACAAGAAACAAGGGGAACTCGTGCGCAGGGGGGAAGCCATCGCAAAGATCGGATCCGGTCCCTACCTGCTAAAACTCCTGATCTCCGAAGAGGATATTACAAGGGTTGCCATTGGAAATCCGGTTGCGGTAGCCCTGAATACCTACCCCAATGAAACCTTTCAGGCTAGGGTATCGAAAATTTATCCCGGCTTTGACGAGTCAGAGCAGTCCTATTTAGCGGAAGCCCAATTTGAGCATACTCCTGAGAGGCTGTTCTCCGGAACGCAGCTTCAAGCCAACATCCAGACCGGAAGCAGGGAAAAGGTCCTGGTGGTCCCATCCTCCTATGTGTGGAAGGGAAATATGGTGAAGCTGAGCACCGGGGAAGAGAAACAACTGGTGACCGGAGCTCGGAACAGTGAATGGACAGAGGTGGTTTCCGGCCTTAACCGAGAAGATATTCTTGTAAAACCAAGGGATTAAGCGATGAATGTCAATCAGAAAATTGCCACAACATTACTGACCTACCGATTGAGGCAACTGCTGGTGGCCGTATTGAGCGTCACCTTTGGCATCTCCATGTATGTTGCGATGAACAGTTTTATGGCCGGTGTCAATAACATTCAGACGGAGATCACTTTTACCTCGATGCCGCATATCAAGATCTACAATGAACTGTCTGCTGAGATAACCCCTATCCTGTCAGGCCCGGAGGATCCTGGGGCTATCCTGATGGTCAACAATCAAAGGAATATCCGATATACAGAGGGGATCAAAAATGCGGATGCAATAAAAAAGGAATTGTCCCAAATGACCCCTGTGGTAGGGGTAGCTGCCCAGGTAAATCAGAACGTCTTTATCCGTAACGGGGTATCGAAGGCAAGCGCCACGCTTTCCGGTATCGAAACCCTGAACGAGAACCAGGTTTTCAACAGTTCAGAATATATGGTCGAGGGAGATCTCTATGAACTGGACCGTCGCTCCAACGGCATCATCCTCGGTACAGGGCTGGCCCAGAACATCGGAGTAGGCATGGGAGCCACTGTATATGTTTCCAATTCAGAGGGTATGTCCAAAGCCTTTAAAGTAATAGGACTGATCGAGACCGGGGCCAATGCGGCAGACCGATCAAGGGCCCTGGTTTCCATTCAGACTGCCAGACAGTTCTTCTCAAAGAACCGGAGTTACGCCACCGATATCATGGTAAGTGTCCGGGACTATGCCAAAGCAGCATCCATTGCGGGAGACATTTCAGGGCTGACAAACTACAAGGTAGAAGCGTGGCAGGAAGGCAATAGCCAGCTGGACGCTGCAAATCTGCTGCGCGATATCCTGGCCATCTCTGTATCCCTTACGATCATGGTCGTAGCCGGATTCGGCATTTATAACATTATGAATATGACCGTAAATGAGAAGATCAGAGAAATTGCCATCCTCAAGGCCATGGGGTTCAATGGGGGGGACGTCATAGAGATCTTTCTCACCCAATCCGTTGTTATCGGATTCATCGGGGGGCTAATTGGTTTGGTATTCGGAAATATCATTATCCGCATCATAGATAATATCCCCTTCAATATTGCGACCCTCTCCACCCTGCCAGTAGATTACAGAACATCGGATTACCTCCTGGCCTTCTGTTTTGGAATGATCATCACCTTCCTGGCCGGTTACCTGCCGGCGCGGAAGGCATCCCGGATCGATCCGGTAGAAATCCTTAGAGGCTAAATAAATATACTATGACAGCGCTATCAGTTAAGCAGATTAATAAATACTTTTATAAACCCGTTGATTTTCACGTACTGAAGGACATCTCCTTTGAAGTGGAAAAAGGGGAATTTGTAGCCATTATGGGAAAATCGGGTTCGGGTAAATCCACACTGCTTTACCTGCTGTCCACCATGGATACCGATTATGAAGGCTCCATATGTATGAACGGTTCAACGATCACCGGATTGAAGCCGGACCAACTGGCACGCTACAGAAATGAGCACATTGGATTTGTCTTCCAGTTTCACTATTTGCTGCCGGAATTTACGGTGCTGGACAATGTAATGCTTCCGGCCCTCAAGCTTAAGAAAAAGAGCAAGGAGGAAATTGAACACGAGGCAATACGGCTGCTGAACCTGCTTGATATCAAAGATCAGGCACCGAAAGTAGCTTCCAAAATATCCGGTGGACAACAACAACGTGTGGCTCTTGCCAGGGCCCTCATTAATTCCCCTGACATTGTCATGGGGGATGAGCCGACCGGGAACCTGGATTCCCAAAACTCGCAAATCGTTTTTGATATTTTGCGCGAGCTCGCCAGGGATGAAGGCCAAACTATTATCGCGGTAACTCATGATGATGAATTTGCTGCCAAATGTGACAGGATCATCGAATTGGAGGATGGGGAATTAGTATCATAAAACGCAGTCTTGTGAAATCAAAGATCAACATTATTCTGCCTATAGCCCTAGCGCTTATTCTGCCGGGACTCAGCTTTTATTCTAATACGGAAGCCCTTATGCCGGAGGGTGCCAGGCTGATCCAGAGCTGGCTGTTAACCTCCTTTATTTTATACCTACTCTGGCTCATCCTGTGGGAAACCATGAAACTAAAGTCCAAATATAAGGTCCTGTGGATGGTTCTGATACTCGCGGTTTATTTCGCGCTCTCATACCTTACGGCTGGCTTAATGGATCTTACCCGGCATGAGGATTTCAATTGGTTTTCCCTGGTCCGGTTCGCCCTTATTTCTGCTCTCTTTCTCCTGATTCAGTACGCCCTTAAAGCGGAGCAAAAACTTGCCAGGTTACGTCTGGAAAAGGAGCAGATCCAAAGCGAAAATTACAGAGTACAACTCAAGGCCCTTCGCGGGCAGGTAGATCCGCATTTTTTGTTCAACTCCCTGAACACTTTACGTTCTATGGTACGTCAGCAAAACGCGAATGCGGAGAAGTTTGTCATGAGCCTGTCTGATTTTTACCGGCAGACCCTCCGGCACAATGAAAATACTACCCTTCCTCTTTCCGAAGAGCTGCAGGTCCTCGAATCCTACTTATTCGTGATGAAGAGCAGAAACGAGGATGCCATTCTCGTTCACATCGATATCGACGCTCCCTTAATGGAGTCGCACCTTCCCACGCTTGCCCTGCAGGTGGTCGTGGAGAATTGCTTCAAGCATAACAGTATGACGTCCATTATGCCCCTGCACATCGACATTGAAAACGTCGGCAACGACTACATTGCGGTAACCAATAACCTGCAGCCCAAAATAGGGGAGACCGAGCTCTCTGGGAAGGGCCTGGAATTGCTTAGAAAACGGTATAAACTGATGGATGTGGATCAGGGCATAGTAATTGAGCACACCCCGGAAAGATTCAGCGTAAAACTAAAATTGATCTGAATTATGAATGTCCTGATCGTTGAAGACGAATCTCAAACGGCAGCACTTCTAAAGGAAATCATTGAAGAAGACAAGGATTTCATGGTCGTGGCAAGCCTGGAATCGGTGGCTGAGGCGGTGCACTACCTTAGCAGGCATCAGCATAACCTGGATCTGTTGTTCTTTGACATTCAACTGGCAGACGGTCAGAGCTTCGAGATCTTCAGGCATATCGATGTGGTGGTCCCCATCGTTTTTTGTACCGCCTATGACGAATTTGCCCTAAAGGCGATCAAGAACAATGGCATCGATTATATCCTGAAGCCCTTCAAGGAGAAAGAGATCCATAACGCCCTTCAAAAATATAAAAAGCTCATAGACAAGCTTTCTCCCGGGAAAGCGGCTCCCTTACAGTTTCAAACGGAACAGACCAAACCCTATCAGCAAAGCTTTATATCCCAGCGCCGAGAAAAGTCGATCGTTATAGGCATTGAGGAAGTTGCCATGTTCCTGGTCGAAAATCAGACGGTATATCTCTATACGCTATCGGGGGAAAAATTCCCGCTCTTCAAGAAAATGGAGTACATCGAATCCGTCTGTGATCCAAATACCTTCTTCAGAATCAATCGCCAGATGCTGGTGAACCGGATGGCCATCCACTCCTTCGAACCCTACTTCAATCGTAAGATAGCCCTGCAGCTTACTATTAAACTGCAAGACCGGGTCGTTGTGAGCCGTTTGAAGGTGGGTGCCTTTAAGGAATGGCTTGAGAGGTGAGTGTGCTTAGAAAATGCAATTGGAAAGGGGAAAACTTCGGCCTTATGTATATAATACTATTCAGTTAGTTTAATAAATCAACTCGGTTTCTAACACTTTGAACAGATCAACAAATGAAAAAACTAACTTTTTCATTC
>CALAZS010000153.1 GCA_937926265.1 uncultured Gammaproteobacteria bacterium | reverse complement strand
GGCAATGGCAGCTTAACCTCTACTTCTAACTTCGGTTAAAAATGGGGGGATTACCCATCCAGCAGCCTGATGTCGAGTTTTCTGACGTCATCCCAGTCACTGTCAGAGGCTTTCTGCCAGCCATTAATTTTTAAAGGAACCAACAGCTTTTTTCCGGTTTCTGAATCGGCCAGTGAAATCATTGCATCAGTAAATTTTTCAGCCACGTCTGCATCTATGTCGGGATGTGCTGCCAGCGCATGAGGGGTGTAGCCCGGGGTTGTCCAGAGAATACGCAACTGTTCCTGGATATCAGGGCTTAACGCTTTAAGAGTACGCATCACGCCACCACCTGCAGGATATAGCCCCTTGGCAACTGTCCGGTATACCGAATCATGTGAGGATACATATTCAGGCGTAATTGCAATGTCGCGTTGAGAGAATTCACCACGTGTCAGGATCGAGGCTGCAAATGCTGCAGGTGATGGGAAGGCCAGTTTTTCACCGGCCAGTTCTTCAAGCCCGGTGATGTTCGAGTCTTTACGCACCACCAGGATACCTTTTATACGTTTGTCCTTGGCGTTCATTAATGCCTGGTAGCCCGGTTTGGCACTAAATACGGTGTAATGGTAAGGGTTCATATAACTGAAGTCGTATTCTCCCTTACTTAAACGCTTTTCAAATTCCGGAATATCGGGAGCGGTGGTAAAACGCAGTTTGATGCCGGTTTGATCGGAGACATGCTTTAGCAGCGGCCCCCAGGTTTTGGCGAGTTTACTGGCTGATTGCTGCGGTACAACACCGACCGTGTAGACCTTTTCGGGGGAGGCTGCCAGCAAATTGCCGGAAAGACAGGCAAAAATTAAAGTCAGGATAATATTTTTCATTTTGTTACTCCTTAACACTCATTTTACATTTCCAGGTCATGGTATTTAAGCGCATGGCTGACCGGCACAGTTAAGTATTTAACTGTATATCCAGTGATTCGACCAGTTCTTCGTAATCATGGTGAATATGTAAATCCAGATGACGATGAGACAAAGAGGTGATGCCGGTCTCGTCAATAGCGCTTAGATCAACGTAATCTGCATCATAGTCGATGTGTTCTTTGTTTAATGCCAGGAAATTATCTCCTTCGTATCTGAATAAATGGGCATTCGGGAAATACTCTTTTAACTGGGTAGCGATCGATACAATCAATTCATTGCCCTTTTTCCATGAATATTTTTTATTAAATGCTGTTAAAGAGCGGATGCTAAAGATATTGGCACAGCGGTATTCTACGTCCTGGTTCAAAATCAATTGCAGGTAGGAAATATTTAACAGGTCTGTGAGGTTATCTTTAAAGAAATAGGAAAAGCGCTGTTGTTCCAGCGATGTTGAGGGCAGTTGGGAGGTTTGCCCGATGGATATATCGGACAGGCATTTTTTCGCGGACTCAACCACTTTTGGATGAAATTGCGAACCACTGTTGCGTTCCAGTTCGGCTATAGCATGGGCAACTGAAAGCCGGGGTTTGTAGATTCGATTGGTAGTCATCGCATCGAACGCGTCGGCAACGATCATGATATGTGAATCAAAGGGTATTTCGTTACCTTTGCGCCCGTAGGGGTAACCGCTACCGTCGTAGTGTTCATGGTGAAACACCATGATTTCAGCCAGGTCGGCATACATTTTTACCCGTGAAAGCATTTTAAAGCCTGCCAACACATGGTTTTTAATCAGGTCATACTCAAGCGATGCCAGCTTACCGGGTTTCAGCAAAATGGTATCAGGCGTGGCTATTTTGCCGATATCATGCAGGATGGCGGCTTTTTCAAGGCGAATGATATGTTTTTCTTCAAGGCCTAAATCCTGTGCAAGGATGCGGGAGTATTTAGCAACCCTGAGCGTATGACCGGCGGTATAGGCATCGCGTTGTTCGATCATATCAACAAATGCCAGGATGGTTTCTTCGTAGTTCTGTAACTGCTGCTGTTGCAGTTGCTCAGTCAACTGGCGTTGTTTATAGGCGCTCAAGGCCATGCTGATATCACTGCTCATCGACTCAAGAATTTTGATTTCCTCGGCAACAAAACCTTCATTACGATCTGTCCAGAAAGCAATAACATCGAAAGCCTCGTCGGACATGGTTTCCAGCATGGGAAAGCCGATTGAAGCTGTTAACTGGTAATCGATTGCGCGTTTACCTTCAGTTTTGGGTTTGAGGTTTCCAACCTCGATATCCAGCGACCATTGTCGACTGCTGATGGTGTTGTATAGTGACTGGTAGAAAATATTATTCTTAAGCTCTTCCAGGGAATATTCCTGCTTATCAAAGTGCCCGTAAATATCACCGGAGAGGTGGCGGCAGTGTAATTTGTTGCCGTCAAAGTAGCCGTAAAAAATGATCTTGTAACTGGAATGGTGCTGTATTTTCTCAAGACTTGAACTGATGATGGAACCTAGTGAATAGGATTCAATCAGGGTTTCGTTAATTTCTGAAATGGTTCCAAGCAGGTCCTTTAAATAATGTTCTTTTGAATAAAGCTGGTTAATTTCCCTGGTGCGCTCGGCAACTTTAATTTCGAGTGAACTGTTTAGCGCTTCAATTTGTGATTGATGCTGGTAAATTTTTTTCAGTACCAGTATCAGGCCGCCTGCAGATAAACTAAAAAATGCCAGAATAACCACTATGTTCAGGTAGTATTGCTGATCAAGTCCCTCAATGGACTGCCGATAGTTTTCAAGTGGTAAATGGATGGTTACACCACCACGAACTTCGCCAGTCTGATAATTTTCATGGCAGTCAATACACCAGCTTTCAGTTTTCAGTACGCCGATAAAATCAAAATCCCTTTGATCATTTTTAAACCGGTAAAAATATTTTTCATTTGGATTCTGGGTTAAATAATCCAGGCCATATTTATCAAAACCTTCTGCCTGGTTTATGAAACCCTTGGGGTTCAGACTGCTGATACTGAAGGTATATTTGTTTTCAAGGTTTCTGCCTTCCTGCTTTTCAAACACGCCACCGTATTTCATATGCCAAAGGCGCAGGTTTTTGATCGACTCAAAATGAGCCGTTGCTTCCTGGACAAGTAACCGCTGAGTTTTAAAGACCTGTTGGTTATGAATTTTGCTTACATAGGCAAGCGCGGCCACAAAACCAACAAAGGCTATCAGCAAGATGCTGAGCTGAATTTTTTTTCGTTCTTTTAAAAAATCCTGGAACATCCTTTGATTCCTGAAATTAGGCTTAGATTTCAGCCTTTAGATCTGTGTTTACGCTGAATTCGGGCTTTTCACCGGTATATTAAACTTAATGACTGAGCCACTACCCTGGTCCCCGGGAGGACTTTCAGCCCAGATTTCACCATGGTGAAGCTGAATGATTTCCTGTGAGATTGGCAGGCCCAGACCGGTACCTCCAGTTTGATAGCGGGTTTTGGAACTTTGAACAAAGCTGTCAAAAATATCGGTAAGTTCGTTTTTAGGAATGCCTACACCCTGGTCAACAATGGCGTAGGTTAGCATATTTGTTGATGAGGTTTTTTCCTGATTCAGGATTATTTCAATCCGCCCTCCATTTTCACTGAATTTTATTGCATTTGATATGGTGTTAATGATGACTCGTAATATGAGTGATTTATCAAACTGGCCAATTAATGGCTTGTCAGTATTCACATCGATAGCAATCTTTTTTTCATTGGCAATGCTGCTGATTTCATCAATGGCTTCAAGCACGGTTTCAGTTATGTTGTTTTCTTCAAAATTTGGAATCAGTTTGCCGGACTCCAGCTTTGACAAATCGAGCAGGTCATCTATCAGCTTGGTGAGACGGGTGCTGCTGGTATTGATTTTTTCCAGGTAGCCTTTGACCTTGGGGTCTTCAACACGTTTAAGGCCGAGATTGGAAAAACTTAATATAGCATGCATTGGGGTGCGCAGTTCATGCGACATGTTTGCCAGGAAGCGGCTCTTGATTTCACTGGCTTGCTGGGCCATTTGTTTTTGAATATTAGCCTGCTGCGCACTTTGTTCAGCTTTAACTCGTTCAAACTGATGCAATTTATTGATGATCAGCAGGTATGAAATTATCAACAGTGTTAAAACAAAAAATATTCTGAACAGTGTTTTGCCACGATAGTCCTCATTCCAGCCACGCTTCGGCTGTGCCACCATGTACCAGCTGCCATAGGGTAGCTGAATTGATGAATTTACCGTGTTTTTGTTGAACAGTGTCGGATCTCCGTAAAACACTTCACCTGTTTTTCCAAGTGAATCCCTGCCCCTGATAGCGACGATCAAATCCAGGTTTTCATTATTCAATCCGGCTAGCGCATAAAATTTATCGCTATCCAATACTGATGAAATCAAACCCCATAACTGATTTTGGTGATCGGCATTTTCAGATTTTATAAATACCGGTGTTCTTGAAATGAATGCAATGCCTCCCTGAACCAACTCCAGGGGACCTGCAATGATAGTGGCATTTTTTTCAACTGCCGATAATGCAGCAGATTTCTGTTTTTCATTCTTATTGTAATCAAGGCCAATTGCGGCTTCATTGCCTTCAATTGGATGCATGTAACGGATTACAAGTCCGGGTGCAGCTGCGATATTTCTTAATGCCGGGTTTTTATCCACAATAACAGCGGCATATTTTGCAAATTCCTGATGAGTTAAATCAGGGTTTGCTGCTATATAAGCGCTCAGGCCTTCAACCAGGTTTAAATTTAAATTAACCGCACTCTCGATATTGGACTTGATATTGGCCAACTGCCCGGTAGCTTCTATCTGCTGATCCTGCAGGTGGTTATTCACCAGGAAGCGCTCAAAAACCAGGCCCATAACAATTGCAAACAGGATAAATAAAAAGGTGCGAAACAGATCTTGTTTTTGAAAGAGGCTGATTATTTTTTGCATGGTGACAATAATAACCTGATATCCAAAAAACTGCCTGATTCAAAAAGAAATTGCGACCTGCTTTAATGGTTTGTTTCCGGAATACGCTGGCGGGTCAAATCTTCAGAAAGTTACAGGGTTTAAAAAGATATATTTTGAAAAAAGAAACCCCGCTTGAGAAATACAGACGGATATTTCCCAAGCGGGGCGTATAAGCAGGCTGATAGTGATTATTCTTCGTTACCACTGCCGCAGCATTCGCAGCGTCGACAGAAGTAATACCTGGCCCCCATCAGGGCCAGAAAGATAACCACGCTGAGATTTATCCAAAACAGAATATCCATTTCCAATATATCCTTATATTTGTACGTTCACGGCATCTGGCAGAGGCTCAACGTCACAGCTGATGGCATCAACAAGATTGCTTTGTACGTAGCGGTAAACAGCCTCGGTGCATTGCTCATCTGAAGAGACGGGCAAAGACATTGAGTTGCCATTGTCTACAAGGTTCAACCAGTAGGTCTGGGCGCTGGCGGCGCCAGCCAGGAATAAATTTAACACACTGTAAAATAATATCTTTTTCAACATTTTAATCTCCAAAATACTGCAGGAATTGTTGATAAGTATATTAGGGTAAACTAATGTTTTTCAAGTGACAAACTGTCGCATTAGTGATGTCTGTCATATTATTGTAATTTATTAAAAATCAATCACTTACAATTAATTTAACCTGATTTGAAACTTATCAAGGATGGTATAGCAAGCTCAGTGCCAGAATTTAATTCTTAATTAAATCAATGATTTATAAATTTAAATTAATTTAATTTGCACTAAAGTCTGTCAAAATACGTGTTTCCAGACACTTTTTAGTGCGTCATCAGATTGTGTTTTGCGATCAGATGTATATACTCGCCACTCCATTGCACGCCTTGTTGTGCATGACTTCACACCGGTGTTCAAAATGTCTTCGCAAAATCAATCTGTTTCCCATTTCAACGAACTTGGCTTATCGGGTCCCTTACTACAGGCACTTGAAAAAGTCGGTTATGAAACACCTTCGCCTATACAGGCCCAGGCTATTCCAGTTTTACTCAACGACCAGGATATCCTTGGTCATGCGCCAACCGGAACCGGTAAAACAGCTGCTTTTGCATTACCGTTGCTGAACAAGATTGATACATCCCGCAAAGAAGTGCAGTTACTGGTGCTGGCACCAACCCGTGAACTGGCGATTCAGGTATCTGAGGCTTTTCAAAAGTACGCGGCCTTTATGAAGGGTTTTCATGTTTTGCCGATTTATGGCGGGCAGGATTATTCAGGTCAAATTCGTCAGCTCAAACGCGGAGTTCATGTGGTTGTGGGTACACCGGGCAGGGTCATCGATCACATTCGTCGTGGCACCTTAAAACTTTCCACGCTTTCAGCCATGGTGCTGGATGAAGCGGATGAAATGCTGCGCATGGGTTTTATTGAAGATGTTGAATGGGTCCTTGAACAGGCACCGAAGGATAGGCAAATGGCACTGTTCTCTGCAACCATGCCAAAAGAAATAGAACGTATCACCAGGCGCTTTTTGAATAATCCCAGTGAGATTTTCATCAAGGCCAGTACCACCAGTATTGAAAATATTCGCCAGAAATACTGGCTTGTCAGTGGCGTGCACAAACTGGACGCATTGACGCGTATTCTTGAAATAGAAACCTATGATGGCGTCATTGTTTTTGTGCGTACCAAAACAGCAACAGTGGAACTGGCGGAACGCTTGACTGCGCGTGGCCACCTGGCCTCGGCAATTAATGGAGATATGCCACAGAAACAACGTGAGCAGGTCATCAAAAAATTAAAAGATGGCTCCATCGATATTCTGATTGCGACAGATGTTGCTGCACGCGGTCTTGATGTTGATCGTATCAGCCACGTGGTCAACTTCGACATTCCATACGATACCGAAGCCTACATACACCGTATCGGCAGAACCGGTCGTGCCGGCAGAACAGGTGATGCCATTTTATTTGTAGCTCCAAGGGAAAAACGCCTGTTCGGTGCAATTGAAAAGGCAACAGGTAAAAAAATTACCCGTTTGGATCTACCAACCACCGAAATGGTAAACAACAAGCGTATTGCTAATTTCAAACAGCAGATATCAGACACCATCGCTGCTGGCGAGCTTAATTTTTACGAAAGTCTGCTTGAACAATATCAGCAAGAACATAATATCCCGCCACTGGAAATAGCGGCAGCCCTGGCGAAAATGACGATCAAGGACAATTCGCTGCTGTTAGAGGAAAAAGCACCTGCTTCCAAACGCAAGAACAAGAAAGATGGTCGCAAGTCGGATAAACATTTTGATAAGAGTTCCGACACGAAATCAAATATAAAATCAGACAGAAATAGTGGAGATAAAAAGTCTTCGGCAGAAAAGTCCAAAAAAAACCAGGGTAAGAAAATGCCGGCTAATCCTGCTGAGGGTATGGAAAGGTTCAGAATTGAAGTAGGCCAAAACCATGGCGTTCAGCCGCGCAATATTGTCGGAGCTATTGCCAACGAGGCAGGGCTTGAATCCCAGTATATAGGTCCCATTGAAATCAGTGATGATCACTCGCTGATTGATTTACCGGTAGGTATGCCCCGGGAGATATTCAGGGATCTTAAAAAAGCCTGGGTCTGTGGTTGCAAGCTCAAGATATCCCGTATTCAGGATAAAGCCAAAAGTAAGCCTATAGTGAATAAGAACCAGAAAACCGGCTCGTAAAGTTAAACATGATTATCGGCACCAAAAGAATTCAGTTTCTGGAAAAACTCTTCATGTTGAATGTAGTGACTGCCATCGCAGGAAAAGTTCATACCAATCATGCCGTTTATGCGATTCATTGATGCACTTCTTAAGTAAACCTGTTCGTCTGAAAATCGCAGGCGTTTGAATTCATCAAGCACAAGATTAATCTGCTGTTTTTCTATCTTGGGTTGCCTGCCTTCGTAGGAAATGGATGGAAAACTATCAAGAAAATCCGCGTTTAATACCTCGTCTTTAACGAAAACACGGTAGTTAAATGGGTCATCACAGAACCAGCAGGTTAACTGGGAAGATGCATAATGCGCCTTGATATGAAAAGCACCTTTATCCAGCAACATGCTTTTAATGATGTTATGTACATAATCGATATGATCATCAAACAGGCTTGATTGCCGGGATTGCTGGAAAAGAAAAGCTCTGACCGAAGGGTCGCCTTTAATTTGTAACCATCGCTGTGGCATGTTGCCTCCTTCAGAATAATTGTCACAAGTGTAGTCGTTATTGAAACACCTGGTTTCGAGCAGACTCTGTAATCAATGAAACCGCCGGGTTTTTTATTCTTCTCTCCGCAGAGATAAGAAAATACCGTTCCGTCAGTTCCTCGGTTCGCCCGATAACCTTCACACCATATTTCTGTAAAACATCATTCTCTACAGCAGTTGGCGTAGTAAAAACACCGCTTCCTGCTTCCCCAAAAGCTTTCATTAATGCACGGTCCTCGAATTCGGCGACAATACGCGGTGATATCTGTTTTATATCGAACCAGTTTTCCAGGCTTCTACGTAACTGGCTTCCACTGTTGGGCATGAGCATACTGACGCCATCAAGACTGCTGGGAAAATTCTTTTTCAGTTTTTTTTCCATGTCAGGTGTCGAGTAAAAGCTGATGCCGGATTCGCCAAGTTCATGATTGTAAGCCTTGATGTTCAGCGAGGGATTTAAAGGTGTATCGGCAAGCACCACATCAAGCTTGTGCACTGACAAGTCAGCCATTAAATC
>CALAZS010000152.1 GCA_937926265.1 uncultured Gammaproteobacteria bacterium | reverse complement strand
GATTAGTATATAAGCAAAAACTAATAATTCAAGATAAATATTAGAAAAAACTAATATCCGGGAATTTAATTCTCTTTAAAGGCTAATTGGAAAATTGGTTTTTTAGTGTGCAGGAAAAAGAAAGCCCCGAAATAGGGGGCTACAACGGGGCTCTAGCTCGGAGTCATCTCCAGTATCCATTATCCTTGTCGCGGTACATCCTGTTTCCATTTACGACAGGTTAATAATATGTACTCATTCGATGGTTGTCTGTAGGAAAAATCTGAAATGTCCAAAAAGACGAAACCCTGCTTTTGGAAGGCAGGGTTAGGTCTCTTTGCACCATCTCTACAACCTGATGCTGAACCTACAGTATCAGTAGGCACTGTCAATAATATAGTCTCAGCTGATCTGGTCGACATTGATCTGGGTCAATTTTTTAAATAAATCTTTTAGGAACAAATTTCTCAGATTTCTCAACTTTTTAACATTTTAGCCGTCATTAATATTAGAAGTCGTAAACAGGAGTGCTCCCATGGATATTACCGGCGCAGTTTCATCCGCAGCAATCGCAACCGGTGCTGCTCAGACAGGTAACGCTGTTGATGCTAAGCAGACAGATGAAGTAAAAGAGTCGCAGCCTCAGGAACAGGTTCAGCCTGTTGAGGAGTCCGCAGCAAAAGCTGAAGGCAATACGATTGACGTTTACGCCTGATTTTCAGGTCATATCTCTCTGCCGATAGTTTTTTTCTTTCTATTTCCTATTCTGTTTAGGAAGTAATTGTTCAATTCTCCAACCCCAGGATAACTCCCCTATGTGCCCCTTTTTGTCCCCGTCCCCCAGGTGGCTGATTTGGCATATCTGATGCATTTAACCTCTTGAGTGTTCAAAAATTGCCGACATCACTCAGGAGGTTTGAAATGAATCTATTAAATAAACTTCTCAATTGGCTTCTTGATTGTATAAGCCGCTCAGTTTGTGTCGAATTCGATTACACAGATGCCACCGGCGAGCATCATGGCAGATGTGACATCAGAACCCTTTGGGTTAGTGAACAAAGAATAGAGCATCAACTCCATTTCTGGGGTTACCGTAATATCCATATTGTCAGGTGATCCAGTTTGGAATCCGGTTTTATTTTTCACTTTTTGATGGAAATCAATAGAAATTGGAGTGAGTTTGGCTATTATATACAGTGTGTTAGGTGTGTTTTTTAATAATCATTATTAATAATTCATTCTAATTTGTAATATGGCTACTGAAACTCTAAGGGACTCAAAATGATTACTTTAAAAAGACGGGAAGATGAATCCATAGTGATTAAACTTGATAACCATAAAGTTATTATCAAATTAAGCGAAATTGATGAAGAATCAACCGCTGCCAAACTTGATGTTCAGGCTGACGAAGAAATTCGCATTACACATAATTTCACGCAGTTGGAGTATGTAGATTAGGTGGTGAGCGTCGCAAAGTTCGACGTTTTCTGGTTAATTTCAACCAGTTGCTAAGTGCCCCTGTGCTGCAGGCCTGAAGAACCTGTCTCAAAATGCTATCTGTATTGATAGAAGCCGGATTATTGTGAATCAAAAATGAATATTTGGGTTGATGCAGATGCCTGTCCTGTTGTGATCAAGGAAATACTTTTCCGTGCAGCAGAGCGTACCGCGACTGAGGTAACTTTGGTTGCCAACCAGTCTATTTCCATTCCGCCATCGCGTTTTATTAAAACCCTAAGGGTCAGTGCTGGTTTTGATGTTGCAGATAATGAAATAGTCAAAAGGGTTCAATCAGGTGATTTGGTAATAACCAGTGATATTCCTCTTGCATCTGAAGTTATTGATAAAGGCGCATTGGCACTGGCACCTCGCGGAGAGCTTTTTACGACAGAAAATATAAAGCAGCGATTAAATATGCGGGATTTTCTTGATACGATGAGATCAAGTGGTGTTCAGACAGGAGGTCCTCCTCCATTAAGTCAGTCTGATCGCCAGGAATTTGCAAACCATCTTGATCGAATATTACAAAAAGCCAAGCCCTGAAATAAAAAAAGCCCCACAGAGGTGGGGCTTTAATCAGTCGTTACTGAAGCTGAAATCAGAGCGGAGTGATATTTTCAGCTTGGGGGCCTTTAGCTCCCTGAGTCACTGTAAATTCTACTTGCTGACCTTCTTTAAGTGTTTTGAATCCATCACCATTAATTGCACGGAAATGGGCAAAAACATCAGGGCCGGATTCCTGTTCAATAAAACCATAACCTTTCGCTTCATTGAACCATTTAACAGTACCTTTAGATGTAGACATTTTAGTCTCCTTATATTTTCAAAATAATAAAAGCCTTTCAGGCTGACGATATGAAATGTGTAGCTTTTACTTATGAAATTTATAACGAGTTACAACAAGGTAGGACATCGTGAAACTGTGCATAAATAGTAAGTCGCACTTCAAACATTGACCATGTTATTCCTAATACAGGAATACGTCAAAATAAATATGCAGGGAAGATAAGCGTGCAATATTTTCAATGAAATAAGAGTCTTGTAAAAATTCTCAAATTTGAGAATTTTATCTTGACAGACAATCCGATTTTTTGGCTATCAAGTAACATCATTTTGGTCTTTTTTGCACAGAAATAATTCGCAGGAATTTTATTCAGTGTGTTACGCTTCATAAGATGTAGTCTTTGTTAGAAGTGTATTGTAAATATATGATAAATAAAGAAAATATTATAATTGCCCAGTTTTTATACAATTTAACGGAAACCCAATAAATTACAATCTAAAATGGATTTACTAGCATTTTATTCACAAAGTTATCCACAGAAAATGTGAATAAAACTGACTAAAATCAATTAGCAAATTAGCACTAAATTAATTACTGAGAGTTTGTTTCAGAAAGTCTTTAAGATACTCCCTTTTATGGCAAGAGAGCCTGATGAGAAGTCATGTTAAATAAACAACTTTTTAGCCTGGATCCTGACAAGAATCCATTTTTGGCGAAACTTTCCGACCAGGAGACTGAAGATCTCCTGGCTGGCGGTAAACAGTATAAACTTCCGGCTGAAAGTTTTCTTGTTCATGAAGGTGAGGTTTCCGATGCTATTTTCTTCCTGCTTTCTGGTGAGGTGGAAATTTTAAAAGGTGACAGGCAGATTGATCTGCAGGGCTCGGGTGGTGTTTTAGGTGAAATGGGGGTTCTTACCAATCAGTTGCGCACAGCCAGTGTGAAGTGCAAAACGGATGTGCAGGTGATTAAAGTTGATTCAGCGTCTTTTCTAAAAGTGGTTGATGCCAATCCTAATTTGTTGCGGGCGCTTATTCGCGACATGGTGGAAAAGATGCGCGGTACACATGATGTCAGGCTGTTACAACTTGATAGTATCCAGAAAGCCAAAGATATTCTTTCCAGGACGGTGTCTTCAGAAGTGCTGAAACATATCCTCAACCAGCATACTCCCGAGCAGCTCCTGGAGGGCAGCCTCGATAATGCAGCCATTCTGTTTTTTGATATTCGCGGATTTTCCTCTGCGGCTGAGAATATTCCACCACGCGATTTACTACAGGCTCTTAACGAGCATCTGGGAATAGTTATTGAATCGGTTGAAAGATATCAGGGGACCATTGTTAATTTCATTGGAGATGCGGTACTGGCAATTTTCAATTGCCCGGTTCCTATAGAAGCCCCGGCAACAGCCGCTTTCAATTGCTACCTGGATTGCCAGTCTAATATGAACCTGCTTCTGAAAGAGCGAAGTTTACGTAATGAAACCTGTTTTAAAATAGGCGCTGGAATTAACTATGGAACAGTAGTGACAGGAGCAATTGGTGCAAAGAACCGTTTCAGTTACAACGTGCTGGGTGATGAAGTTAACCTGGCAGCAAGATTAGAGAGCCTTACCCGACACTATCCGGTCGACATCATTCTTTCAGAAAATTCTTACCGTCAACTTGAGCCCGGATTAGCAAAGCAGTGTATTCAAATTGACTATGCACAGGTTAAAGGGCGAAACCGCCCTGAACGGCTATATTCTCTTTCTGAGTTAAAGGATCAACAGACAGCATCATTTGAGCATGCTTTAACACTTTATCTGAACGGGGGTTTTGCAGATGCAGCACGGGAATTCGCTAATGTTCCAGGAAGAGTATCCGCCTATCTTGCAAAACGTTGTGACACTCTTGCAAAAAAACCTGATCTAAACTGGCCGGGCTATTATTCATGGGAAGAAAAATAGCAGACTAAATTTTCTGAGTTTAGTCCGGAAAAACTATACGGGTATGACGCTTACAAGTTTATGTGCGAGGAATATCGATGAGTAACCTTAATATTCACACAAGACTGCAAGAATTAATCGAGAGTAAATCTGTACAAAATTTTATTATTACTTTGATAATAATCAACGCTGTAGTTCTTGGACTCGAAACTTCTAAAGTCATTATGTCCCAGGTTGGGACGTATCTAATCACCCTGGACAAGATTATTCTTGCCATTTTTGTCGTGGAAATTGCGATACGGATTTACATTTATCGAATGGCATTTTGGAAAGATCCCTGGAGTATTTTTGATTTTTCTGTAGTGGCAATCGCGCTCATTCCTGCCTCAGGGCCTTTGGCTGTGTTAAGGGCATTGAGAGTGTTACGTGTGCTTCGGTTATTGACAATGGTACCTTCCATGCGCCGGGTTGTAGGGGCGCTTCTAGCCGCAATTCCGGGTTTAGGCTCCATCGCTGTGGTTTTAGCTATTTTGTATTATGTTTTTGCTGTGATAGCGACGAATCTGTTTGCTGAAACTTATCCAGAATGGTTTGGCTCTCTCGGTGCATCTTTATATACACTGTTTCAGATTATGACCCTGGAAAGCTGGTCAATGGGAATAGTTAGGCCGGTGATGGAGCAGTATCCTTATGCATGGGCATTCTTTATTCCATTTATTCTTGTGGCAACCTTCACCATGTTGAATCTTTTCATCGCGATTATCGTCAATGCGATGCAAAGATACAGTGAATCTGAACACCAGGAAACGATTGATGCCGTTAAAGAAAACCAGGTAACGATTCAAACTGGCATGACGGAGGAAATTGGTCAGTTGAGAGAGGAGATTTTGCAGTTAAAGCAAATTATCCTGGAGTCTCAAAACAAATGATTTTATTGAATGATCTCTAGTGAAAACCGAAACTAATTTTTATGAATATTGTCAATTTTCCATAACGATATTGATTTTGACATTTTAACGGAGTGATACATGTTCGATGCAAATGCGTTAATAAACCAGTTTCTGGGAGGGGATGCCGCGAATACCTATCAGAAAGGTAAGGCATATGTCAGTAATAATGCAGGCGCACTTGCCGGAGGCGCGGCTATTGGTGGATTAGGCGGTTATCTTCTGGGGTCCAAGAAAGGTCGTAAAGTAGCAGAAAAAGCTGCAACTTATGGTGGAATGGCCCTGCTGGCAGGATTGGCCTACAAGGCTTATAACAACTATCAATCGGGCCAACAATCCTCTGCCCCGACTCATACATCTGGCCAGGCTCAAACTTCTAACGATATGCGAATTCCTGAAAATTCTGCTTTTCAGATTGACGGGCAAAATGGTAGCCAAAGTTTTGGTGCAACGTTGATCAGTGCCATGATTGCAGCAGCGAAATCTGATGGCCAGATAGATGGAAAAGAGCATCAGGCAATTTTTGCCAAGATCGAGGAATTAAAATTGGACAATGATGAAAAGGCTTTTCTTTTCGATCAACTCAATCAGCCATTGGATATTGACAGCCTGGTTTCTGCAGCGGCGTCAAAAGAACAGGCAATTGAAATATATGTGGCTTCGATTATGGCAATAGACGTTGATACGCCAGCCGAACAGGCTTACCTGACGATGCTGGCTGCCCGTTTGAACCTTGAGCCAGCATTAGTTAGTGAAATTCACAGTACAATTGAGAATTCGCTTTAACAACTTTTTCTCATGTGTGAATGTCTGTAAAGTTTCAAGCCATATCGAAAAACTACGGCCAAATCTTCAAGAAAAATCATAAGGATAATCATGTCAAAAGTACTAATTTGGTTAGCTTCAGGAGACAGGGCAAAGTTAGAGCCAGGGATTCTTTGGGGTGTGAATGCTCTGAAGTATGGTTGGGTTGATGAAGTCAGGTTTGTGGTCTTTGGTGAAAGTGAAAAGCTGTTTTTAGAAGATAATGATCTGTTTAATATGATGAATGAAGTTGAGTCTCCGATGTTCTGTAAATACCTGGCAGAATCGGTAGGTATTGAAAAAGGTCTTCAGGAAAAGGGGGCTAACTTGGTTGACGTTGGGGAACCAATTGCCGAGGCTATCAAACAGGG
>CALAZS010000151.1 GCA_937926265.1 uncultured Gammaproteobacteria bacterium | reverse complement strand
CCTGTTCAAATGCAAAACTGGAAGAATCTGCGGTCAATGCCAACAGCGCTTCCAAATCACCCTTCATATCAAAGAAATCTACCTTACGATTTCGGTCATCCCAGTGCTCTTCATCAACCGGACCTGTGACCAGGCCAGCCAACATTGGTTTTTGAATAATTTCTCCGGCATGCTTTACAAAACTCAAGCCTGACTCAAACAGCCGGATGCGGTTTTGCTGCCTGGCAACATTGTGCTGCATTGCCTGGACCAAACCAGCCCACAGAGAACTTCGCATAATCGCCATATCGGCAGAAATCGGGTTGGCCAGTGTAATGCGCTCCTGACCGGGAGTCAGAAAATCCGCCATTTCGGGACTGATAAAACTGTAGGTAATTGATTCAACATACCCTCTTGCGACCAGTAAACGTTTTGCTCTTAACAGGTCAAATCCGGTTTCTTTGGCAGGATGCATATCAAGCGCCGCCATGGAGCGCTTGGCAGGGATATTGTCATAGCCGTAAATTCGGGCAATTTCCTCAATCAGGTCAACTTCAATGGCCGTATCAAAACGGCTTGATGGTGGAGTGACCCACCAGCCAAGCGAGGACTCTTTAAGCGCCATACCGAGCTTAACAAGAATTTTTTCAATCTTTTTAGCGTCAATTTCAATACCGAGCAGTTGAGTAATACGTTCATGGCGCAAGTGAATTTCAGGCAATGCCGGCAAGTTTGATTCAGAAGCTACCTCGTTAACCGGGCCTGGCTCACCACCAGTAATATCAACCAATAGGGCCGTTGCTCTTTCAATCGCTTTTACCTGGAGCTGCCAGTCAACGCCACGTTCAAAACGATGCGATGAGTCAGTGTGCAGACCGTAAAAGCGTGCTTTACCGGTAATGGCCAAAGGTGCAAAAAATGCAGATTCAAGCAGGATATTGGAAGTCTGATCAGAAACGCCTGAATCTTCTCCCCCCATAACCCCGGCCAGAGCCAAGGCCTGTTTGTGATCTGCGATTACCAGGCTATCAGAGGACAATTCAATTTCATTGCCATCCAGCAAAGTAAGTTTTTCTGCTGAGTTTGCCTTACGAACCTGGATACCGCTATCAAGCTTATCAAGGTCAAAACCGTGCATCGGCTGACCTAATTCCATCATTACGTAGTTGGTGACATCAACAACAGGATTGATCGCTCGAATACCGCCACGGCGAAGTTTTTCCACCATCCAAACGGGTGTTTCGGCTGATGCATTGATATTTTTGATAACCCGGCATACATACCTGGGGCAACCTTCAGGGTCCTGAATATCTACAGGAAAAGTCTCTTCATGCACCGCCTCAACCGGCTTAATCGCAGGTGCCTGCAGATCAACATCATTGATAACACTGATTTCGCGGGCGACGCCAGCTATGCTTAAACAGTCACCACGATCAGGGGTCAGGTCAACCTCGATCAAGGTATCATCAAGCGCCAGAAAATCACGGAAATCTTTACCCAGTGGTGCATTAGCCGCCAGTGACATTATGCCGTCAGACGATTCAGCCAATCCCAGTTCACTGGCAGAACAGATCATGCCGAGTGATTCAACACCACGAAGCTTGGCTTTCTTGATTTTAAAGTCACCGGGTAGTTTTGCACCGACAGTAGCAACAGCGACTTTCATACCTGCAGCCGCATTTTTGGCACCACAGACAATCTGCAGATTTTCTTCCCCGCCAACGTTTACCTGGCAGACACCAAGTTTATCGGCATCTGGATGTTGTTCTCGCGAAATAATTTCACCGACGACAACACCATTAAACACAGGCGCAGCAGTTTCGACACCATCAACTTCAAGTCCGGCCATGCTCAGCTGATGAGACATCTCATCAGTTGTAATGTCGGGGTTTACCCATTCACGAAGCCAGCTTTCGCTAAA
>CALAZS010000150.1 GCA_937926265.1 uncultured Gammaproteobacteria bacterium | reverse complement strand
CATAATGCCTCGAAGGTCCCCCAATCAAAATCACCCCCTTGTTGATTTGCTTCTTATCTGAAGCCTTGACTCTGTTTAGCACGCCCTTTGTAAGTAAAACCCTGCTTCCTGTTTGAGTTTCATCATGCTCGGGAACAATACAGATATCAAAGAGGAATTTTGGTAATGAAGGCTTCATTAGCACTATTGTTTTTGCGCCAAACAACAGCTTGGTTAATAACAGGGAGGAGTGCGTTGCGTGGCCAGCACCAATAGCAATATCTGGTTTGGCTGCGAAATTTAATGCATGGTTTTTATGGAACAGTTTGCCTTTTAAAGTTTTCCAAAAAGGCAATACAGGCATGCGTTGTATTCTAACCGGGATTATTTCAGATAGTGCCGATACAAGACCTTCAGATTGATTTTGATGACCGGGTTTGCCGTCAACAAATATCCAGATGACGGTTTCTTTTTTGCTTTTATTATTCTTGCTTGTCATTTCGAACTATAAGATCTCTGGCTATGCTGCTCGAGATGACAATATTTGGTAAATATTTAGAATAGCTTTCAAACTCAGGATTAAAGATTTTTTTCTCAGGCTAGGCATCAATGCGCACAGCGAAGGAGTTTATAAATAATAAATGACTGAGTGAGCACATTGATAACAACGCCTGGGGAAAAAAGATTAATCCTGCAGGATGTATTTGGCGCCACAATAAGGACAAGTGGCTTCGCCTGTTTTTTCTATCGGCAAATAAACCCTTGGATGCATATTCCAGACCTCGTCTTCCGGCCTTGGGCAAGCCAGTGGCAGATCTGATTTCTTTACCTTGATAACGCTTGCAGATGCTTTAGTTGCTGTTGATGCCATAGTGGTTTTTCCTGTGAAACTTATTCCTATTAAACATTAGATAATCTTAAACGTAAGATAACCAGCCTTCATGCTCTGGCGCTTTGCCATGCACAAGGTCAAAATATTTTGACTGAAGCTTTTCTGTTATTGGACCTCTGCCACCATTACCTATCGTTCTGCCATCGACTTCACGAATTGGCGTCACTTCGGCCGCCGTGCCGGTAAAAAATGCTTCATCGGCTATATACACTTCATCACGGGTGATGCGGCGCTCGACAACCGGAATATTAAATTCAGCAGCAATCGTCATGATGGTTTTACGGGTAATGCCATCCAATGCCGATGTCAGATCCGGCGTATGCAGTTTGCCATCTTTTACGATAAAGATATTTTCGCCACTGCCCTCCATGACAAAACCATTGGTATCCAGCAGCAATGCTTCGTCGTAGCCATTGTTCATGGCCTCCTGCAGGGCCATCATGGAATTCATGTAGTTTCCATTGGCCTTGGCGCGGCACATGGTGATGTTCACATGATGACGCGTAAACGAGGACACATGGATGCGAATACCTTTTTGCAGTTGTTCTTCTCCAAGATATGCACCCCAATTCCATGCCGCCACAATGACATGCACACCTAGGTTATCCGCACGCAAGCCCATACCTTCGGAACCATAAAAACACATAGGGCGTATGTAGGCTGAATCGAGGTTGTTTTCACGAACCGCAGCCAACTGCGCTTCGTTTATGGTGTCTTTATCAAAAGGAATTTCCATACCCAGTATATGGGCTGAATCAAACAAGCGATCAGTATGTTCCTGCAGACGAAAAATTGCCGTGCCTTTTTCTGCATGGTAAGCCCTGACACCTTCAAACACGCCCATACCGTAGTGCAAAGTGTGTGTCAGCACATGCGTCTTGGCTTCACGCCAATCCACCATTTCACCATCCATCCAGATCAGTCCATCTCTATCGGACATTGTCTGCATTTTTCATCTCCTACAAATTGCGTAGTAATTGCGGGTAACCCTGGTTTTTATCCACTTGGTTACTCACTCACTTGGTTAATCATTAATTCCTGCCAGGCATTGGAAACCAGCTCTCGCTCATGGGTAAAACCTGACTGCGGCACAATACCTTTTTGCTGCTGAAGCGCCCGGCGATGATATTCTGCCCGGTATGCACGATAGGCCTTGAGTAACTGCTGAGCCAAATCATTTGGCAGTAAGGCCGTGTCAGCCAGCATTTCGAGAATCCGGGCATTGTCACTCCATTCAACCAGCTCAGGGTAGTCAAATGCCCATCTCAGAACGGCATATTGAACCATAAATTCAATATCCGCGATACCGCCAACCCCCTGCTTGATATCAAACTGTTCAGAATCAGTTTTGTCGATGGAAGTTCGCATCTTTTCACGCATTTCGCGCACGTCCTGCTGCAACTTGGGGATATCACGCTTTTGCCGAAGAATTTTTGCCCGGACCTCCTGGAAACCTGCCATGGTAAGTGGATCTCCAGCAATTGCCCGGGCCCGAACCAAAGCCTGGTGTTCCCATGTCCAGGCTTCTTCCATTTGGTATTTCTCAAAAGCATTAAGTGAAGAAACCAGCATGCCGGAATTACCGTTGGGGCGCAGACGCATATCAATTTCATATAGCTGACCAGACGACATACGGGTTGTAAACTGATGAATCATGCGCTGACCGAGACGGGCATAAAAAACATCATTGGCTATCGATTTTTTACCATCTGCCCCAGTTTCTCCTGATGTCATAGCCATGCTGTTCTGGCTGTCATTGAGAAAAACCAGGTCAAGATCAGAACTGTAGCCCAGTTCCCAGCCACCGACCTTGCCGTAACCAATCACCGCAAAGCCGGACTCCTTACCAACGGTTGACTGCGGCAAACCGTGCTTGTTTTGCATAAACTCCAGGGCAATCCGGTAAACTGCATCAGTAGTTACCTCGGCAATATCAGTCAGGTAATCACTGACCACTTCCACCGGGATAACTTCAGTCACATCAGCAGCAGCCACCCTCAGTGTATTCGCCTGCACAAAGAGACGCAGTCTCTCCATGGTCTGCTCTTCATCATCTCGAACAGTATCCAGCGATATTTGTAGTTCCTGTTTTAAAGCCTGTTGCTTCAAGGGCGAATACAGCCTGCGCGGGTCAATTAATTCATCCAGAAGAATCGGATGGCGAACCATTTGCCCGGCAATCCAGGCGCTTTCACGTACCAGTCGAATTAATTGCGACAACACCAACGGATTTTCAACCATCAGCGCGAGGTAAGCTGTTCTTCGGCTGATACTTTCCAGAAAAGGCATTAATCTGCGTAAAATTTCATCTGCCTGTTTTGAAGCTGCGACCGCCTCAAGCAACAACGGCATAAGCTGGTCAATTCTACGGCGACCATTCGCTCCCAGGTTACGAAACACCCGGGACTCCCTGAAATCGTGCAATATTGACCAGATTTCTTCAGATGACTCAAACCCAGCCAAATCCAACCGGTAGATCGCAGCCTCCTGCGATATCCCCTCTTCCCAGATTTCATTAAATGCATTTTTCTCAGCTTCATCCGCCTGTGGCGCGGCAAATAACAGTTCGAAATAACCATGCACATTATTTCGATGCGATTCGAGCTGACTTAAAAATGTCTCAACATCATCAAACCCCATTGAAACAGCCAGGCGCTGCATTTCATCTTCATCACCTGGTAACACATGGGTTTGCTGGTCTTTCCAGGCCTGCAGGCGATTTTCTGTAAGGCGCAAAAACTCGTAGGCAGATAAC
>CALAZS010000149.1 GCA_937926265.1 uncultured Gammaproteobacteria bacterium | reverse complement strand
AATAGGTTTTGTCATTCAGCCTGTATCTGGTTTTTTTGGTTGGCCCAGTTCAGCGGATCATCAAAAATTTGATAGATGTGTGTATCAAACTCACTATGGCCATGGATCTCGCCATTACCATTATTGAGATTTTCGACAGTAATATCACCAATAAAGGTGATTATGTAACCTTTATTGATATATTTTAAACGGTACGACATATTTATTGATAACCACAGAAATTTGAGAGCAAGAAATATATTTTTAATTTTAATACCCGGCTTGATCCAGAACAAATTGTGAAAAAGGCTAATAACCCTGACGGTTAAAATTTTCTCCTGTCCAATACCCTGCCAGCAATGAACCGGACAAGTTATGCCAGATGGAGAACAGCCCACCCGCAACAGCAGATGCGGGGTAAATAACTTTTTGGCATAGGGATTGCTAAAACTAGCCCTGATGTCAAAAAAATTACGGGGTTGAAATGAATCCACAAACCAGACTGTCTTCAATATCGCCGAAAAAGTTTAATGTTTTTAGCTATTGCCCCCAATGCGGCAATCACAAAATCATTAATCCAAAGAAATATTCACGTTTCACTATTGATGAAATGACCTACAAGGCGAAATGCCCTTCCTGTAATAGCCTGGGAATTGATGTATCGGTGGTGAAGCAAAAGTCCAATTGATATTCAAACAACAGAACCTGAAACAGAATACAATTTCTGGGTTTTATTTGGATTGAGCTCCTGAGTTTCGTTAGAACTTCCCTTGAACTTTCAGCAATAGGCACCATCTAACTGAATAGAGCTGGCCTTTCCCCTCCCTTTATGTCAGCTCTGCATGAACTGTGAACTCCCGTTAAGTTCCATGCGTTGCTTGACCCAGCTTGATGATATTGAGCTGGGTTCTTTTTTACTGATAAAAGCACTAAAGCCCCAGTTCCTTCCAGCGCTTTTCAATACGCTTTACTGAAATCGGATAAGCTGTTTTGATTTCCTGTGCAAAAAGTGAAATTCGAAGCTCCTCTATCATCCAGCGAATCTCATCCACTCGCTCATCCAGGCGGCTTTTCTGGCGTAATACGGATTGTCTTTCAATTAAACGGGACTGGATATCTGCCATTTCCCGCATTAACTTTTGATCCCTGGGCGCAGCATGAACCAGCTTATCAAGGCGCATTTGCATGGCTTTCAAGTAACGCAGGTAATCTTTGAAGCGCTGTTCCGTCATGCCCTGCAAAAATCCCTGGAATACCAGGTCGTCCAGTTGCTGTTTCATATCCGCTATCGAGGCCATCAAGTTTATCTGCTTCACCTGGCTGATGGCTTTTCTGAGTTGTTGGTAAAGCATCAACACCTGGCCAAGTTTGTCACAACTGTCATTGGCAACTGTCATTAGCCTGGGTTTGCCTGCGTCAAGCCTTTGCTGAAACTGCTTTTCAGTTCTGATTTTATTAGCATCATCAAGAAAAACCTTGATCAATATCCAGTCAACCAGCACATCCTGCAGGTCACTTTCTTTTGGCTTGATACCAGGTATCGTTGGCACCTTGGCATACTGCAGCCGCATTTTATCGAGGTTGGGCAGGTTTTTTTTCAGGTAGCGTACTTCCTGTGGCAGTTGCAGCTTAAGCAGGCGTAACAAACCTTGCAGGTGTGATCTTTGTGCAGTGGCATCAGAATCGAGTACTTTCAAACCAACCGTCTCACCTTCATCAACCAGTGCCGGATAGCCTGTCATCCTGATACCGGCCTGTTCGATAGACTGTTCCTCTGGAATATCACCAAACTGCCAGTCACGACAACCTGTAAATGTCCCTGCTGTATCAGATGATTTAACAAACTGCTGCTGTGCCTGGCCGGAGAATTGTTCCTGCAGTAGATGCAGTTCATTGCCGCTGGCAAGTGTTTTACCATCCGCATCTACCACCCGGTAAGTCATTTGCAGGTGCTTATCCAGCAGGGATTCCTGCCACTGGTCTTCGGGTATATAGGTTCCGGTAAGTTTTTTAATTTGCGCAGCGATCTGCTGCATTAACGGTGTCTCAGAAGCGTTATCCAGAAGCGGCATTAAACGTTCGACGGTATCTGGGATCGGAACCAGCTGGCGTCGGTAATTTTTTGGCAGACTTTTCAACAGGGCTATCAACTTGTCTTTTAACAGGCCCGGTACCAGCCAGTCACCCTGTGAATCAGATACCTGGTTTATCAGCGCTACCGGTATCACCAGGCTGACACCATCCTGTTCATCTTTTGGATCAAAATGGTATTCCAGTGGTAATAGCACTTCACCAAGTTTGACACTGTCAGGAAAACTGTCACTGGTAATCTGTTCAGCGTCATGACGCATCAAGTCCTGTTGACGCATATGTAACAGCTTGGGCTGCCTGGTGGTGGCTTTTTTTAACCAGCTCTCAAACTGCGGTTTACTATAAATGCCTTCCGGGATGCGTTTATCGTAGAATTCAAACATGACTTCCGGGTCAACCAGAATATCGCGGCGGCGAGAGCGTGCTTCCAGGTCATGCACGTATTCCAAAAGCTCCTGGTTATGTCGCCAGAACTTGGCACGAGTCTCAAAGTCACCCTCAACCAGTGCAAAACGAATAAAAATTTCACGCGCCTCTTCCGGGTTGATTGGCCCGTAATTGACCTTCCTGCCACTGACAATGGTAATGCCATACAGGGTAACGCGCTCATAGGCTGCAACCTGGCCGCGTTTCTTTTGCCAGTGTGGTTCTGAGTACTGGCGTTTTACCAGGTGACCGGCATAGGATTCCACCCACCTCGGGTCAATTTGCGCATTGGTGCGCGCATACAGTTTGCTGGTTTCTACCAGTTCAGCTGCCATGACCCATTTAGGTGACTGCTTGAATAACACCGATCCTGGAAATAAATGGAAATGGGTATTTCTGGCTCCCAGGTAATCGCGGTCTTTTCCCTGTGTTTTCAAACCCAGGTGACTCAGCAAGCCGGTTAACAGGCTCTGGTGAATTGTGTCATGCTGGGCAGGCTTTTCATTTTCACTGTAACCCATGTCATGCAGTTGCATCTGAATCTGCTGATGAATATCAATCCATTCCTGAACACGTGTCGGAGATAGAAAACGCTGACGACAATACTGGTTAAACTTGCGCCGCGACAGGTGCGGTCTTTTTTCATGAAGATGTTGCCAGAGATTGTAAAAACCAATGAAGTCGGAGGATTCATCCTTGAATTCCTCATGTGCTTCATCAGCCTGTTGTTGCTTTTCCATCGGACGGTCTCGAGGATCCTGAACCGATAACGCCGAGATAATCACCAGCGTTTCTGTCAGGCAACCGGTCTGTGAAGCTTCCAGTAGCATGCGTCCGAACCTGGGGTCAACCGGCAACCTGGCAATCAGTTTACCCAGGTGGGTAACACGCTCATCTGTATCAACCGCGCCGATCTCATGCAGGACCCTGTAGCCATCACGAATCATGCGCGGTTCAGGTTTTTCAACAAACGGAAAGTTTTCGATATTGCCAAAATGCAGCACTTTCATCTGCAAAATAACTGTTGCCAGGTTGGTGCGCAGTATTTCGGGTTCGGTAAATTCAGGCCTGGCGTTAAAGTCGTCTTCACTGTAAAGACGGATACAGACGCCGCTGGCGACACGACCACAACGCCCTTTACGCTGATTGGCACTGGCCTGGGAAATTCGTTCAATAGGCAGACGCTGTATCTTGGCCCGATGGCTGTAACGGCTGATACGCGCAAAACCGGTGTCAATAACGTAACGAATGCCTGGAACGGTCAACGACGTTTCAGCAACGTTGGTCGACAGAATAATGCGTCGCTTGCCTGAAGAGGAAAAAATTCTGCCCTGCTCTGATGGACTTAAGCGTGCATAAAGTGGCAGTACTTCGGTTAAACCGAGTTTGTGTTTTCTGAGGGTTTCTGATGTCTGCCGGATTTCCCGTTCACCGGAAAGAAACACCAGGATATCACCACGGTCAATGCGGCTGATTTCATCTATGGCCTCAACGATGCCCTTCTGCATGGCATCTTCGTTATCTTCTGTCTGCTCTTCCAGCGGCCGGTATAAAACCTCTACCGGGTAAGTTCTGCCACTGACATTAATGATTGGCGCATCATTGAAGTGCCGGGAAAAGCGTTCCGGATCGATGGTCGCCGAGGTCACAATGATTTTTAAATCATTGCGGCGTTTGACCAGGCTTTTCAGGTAACCCAGCAGAAAATCAATATTGAGGCTGCGCTCATGTGCCTCATCGATAATCAGTGTGTCGTATTCGTTTAACCACTTATCCTGCTGGATCTCGGCCAAAAGCATGCCATCGGTTAACAGTTTGACCCGCGTCTGTGGTTTAACCTGTTCCTTGAACCTGACTTTGTAGCCAACCGTTTCACCCAGAGGCTGTTCAAGTTCCTGGCTGATGCGACTGGCAAGACTTCGTGCAGCCAGCCTTCTGGGCTGGGTGTGACCAATCCGGCCGAACACTCCTCGCCCCATCTCCAGGCAGATTTTCGGCAGTTGGGTCGACTTTCCGGAACCGGTTTCACCACAAAGTATCACCACCTGGTGCCCGGCGATCAGGGCGGAAATGTTTTGCCGCTCCTGGTTTATCGGCAGTTCGCCACTGAAGCTGATCTTCAATGGCGTCTGTCTCAGGTTTACTGCAGCCCGGGAGGCCTCCATAGCAGACTTAAGCCTGGCCAACCCCTGCTCAGCCGGTAATTGCTGCTTAACGCGCTTATTCAGGCTTTTAAAGCGCCTGTGAAAGGTATGTCGGTCTTTCAACAGGCACTTCTCAATCATCTCATCGTTGATTGATTCATTGGGGATTGGATTAGAATTACCGGACGCATCCATCAGCGGGAAACCAAGTGTGCCTATTGTTCAGTGAGGGTAAATGGGGTTTGTTGGACTTAATGGCATAAAAACTGCTAATTCCATTATGATATGAGAAGTTTTAAGGTATGTCATGCCAAGCAACTACGGAGTAGATCCCTGAGACCTTCACCTGAGACCTTCACCAGGGAGCTGCACCTTAGAGCTTCATTGGCACGATTGCGAATAAAAATATGACAGAGAACACACAAGGTAGTTATTACAAAGCATCAACTCGCCATTTGATCCAATGGGTGCTGGTTCTTGCCTGCTTTTTATTCATTTCTCTTCAACCCCAGGCCCTGCAAGCCCAATCACCCAATCCATATCTGTCAGATTCATACCTGGAACAATATCCGGATGAATTGCAGGAACAGCAACCCGAACCCATTAGCAGGTTATCAGAAAAAGCCACGATTACCGCAGCCTTGTCACGTAACCAGGAAAAACTCACTGATGAATTTGAATCCATTATCCTCGACAACAAGGCAGCCCTGGAATCAATGGACATTGTGCAACTGCGTGTTGACCAGTCTGTTAACCGCATTCTCGGTACAAACAACCAGGGAACTTATATCCAAAGCCAGCCAAATGAATTGATCACCCTGGTAAAAATTCTTGATGACGGCCTGTTCCGCTATCACCAGCTTAACCAGGCAATAGCCCGGCAGGAAAAGGATAACACCAGGCCAAAAAATGAACAGACTCCTTTGTATACCGGTACTGTTAGCCAGGCGACAGCGGTATTCTGGAAAGCGCGTGGCGCCAAGTCAGCTGATAAATTAAACCGCCAGGTCAGTAAAGACACTGAAAAAGAGCTCGAGTTTTTCAAAAAGAACCGCTACAGCCTTGATAATGAACAATCATTCAAACGTGATCAGGTACTGCTGTTAATTTCAAAACTTAAACTTAACAAGGCCAAAATTGAAAATCTCTACGACGAACTTTCCATGTTGGCCGAAAGACCACTTGTACCCCTGACAGAGTTAAAGTTCAGCAATGCAAGAAAAATCACCGTACCTGAGCTGGCAACTTCACTGGATAATCTCTGGGGCTTTGTTCCCAACCTGTTTCCTGAAACAGAAGCGGTAGAACCTGAAAAATTTAACACTTACCTGAGCCGTTATTCACCCGGTCTGGATCCTGATGCAGAACCTTTAAATGATATTGAACTGGGCAGATGGTTATCCGTTGGTAAAAACGTAGCCTTTGATCTGTATAACCTGCTTGATCGCCTGGAAAGAAAGCGCTACCTGAAGCAGGATGATAGTGCCGGACTGGAACCCAATACCGTTGTTAACACGGCAAAATATTTAAGAGTAAAACTTGCCTATTTCAGTTACCAGAAACAGCGCGGGCTTTTCTCTTTAAGTCATTGTGAGCGTATCACCACGGCACTTCACCAGGCAGCATCGCAGCAGTTAATGACGGATGATGGCAGCAGCTCCATTTCAGAACTGTTTAATTATGAACAGTCAGTCAAAAACACCTTAAATTATTACATCTCGTATGGTCAGTTACAGTCGGCCTTTATTTACCTGCAAAACAGTCTGCGTTTACACCCTGCTGCCAACATGCCACAAGGTGATCTGCCACAAGGTGATCTGAATGAACAGGTCAGACGCCTGACCAACTGGAACCGTAAAAACAGGTCAACTGATGTATTCAGCTGTTATCAATCCGATCGTCAAAGAGCCCAGCAGGAAGAAGCCGTAGAAAAAATCCGCCAGGAAAAACAGGCGGCGCTAAGCCATGCAGCAGAATTACAGGCAAAACTGGATGCCATTGCCGAAGCTGACCGCCAAAAAGCCGAAGCCATAAAGAAAGCCCGTTCAGCCTGGATTCGTAAACAGAAATCCTCTCACTACACACTGTTAATCAAAACCGGCAAAACACATCAGCAACTGGTTAATTACGCCAGGCAGCATAAATTGGGCAATAAAGCGCATGTCGTGACAACCTTGTCTTACGGTAAAAAACTTTACAAGCTGTTATATGGCAGTTATCAAAACCGCGAACTGGCCTATATTGATCAGTTCAAACTGCCTGAAAAAGTACAAATGCAAAACGATATAAGGACAAGACGTATCTCAACGGTACAGCAAAAGCTGCCTCCGCTGGAATAAAAATTAGAATAAAAATTGGAATAAACCCGAAATAGATCCGGAATGTACCTAGCCCCCCTGCTCGCAAGGGATTTGAACAATAAAGCGACAGCCATGCGCCTTATTTGGAGGAGGACTTTCCACCCAGATATTTCCATTGTGAGCATTAACAATCTGCTGACAAATAGCCAGTCCCAAACCTGTGCCGCCTGCCTGGCTTTTGGTTTTGCTGCTTTGCACAAATTTATCGAAAACCTGGTTGATTTCCTCTGCAGGAATACCCGGCCCCTCATCCGTAACAGTTAGCTCAAGATAATCCTCTGTAAGGATTTTTTTAAAAATGAGATTGATATCAACAACAGATTTTTCCGGACCAAACTTAACCGCATTGGATAACAGGTTGTATACCACCTGGGTAAGACGATCTTTATCAAATTCCGCAACACAGTCAGACTGCGTATCAAAATTTACTTCAATGTCTTTTTCCATGAAGAGCGGCTTCATTTCAGCCATTACGGCATCAATAACTTCCTTCATATTTACAGGTAAAAACTCAAGATCCATTTTACTGGCTTCCAACTTGGCAAGATCCAGCAGGTTATTAAGCAATCTTGTTAAACGCTCACCACTGATAAGAATTTTATCAAGATAGCCTCGCAGTTTTTCATCCTGCGTTTTTTTGAAAGCAATCTGGGTAAAACTCAGAATCGAGTGCATTGGCGTTCTCAATTCATGGCTCATATTGGCAAGAAATTCACTTTTAATTGCATTGGCCTGCAGTGCGTCTTCCAACGCAATTTGTAACTCTTCGGTTCTTTCAGATACCTGTTTTTCGAGCCTGCCGGCATATTCATTAACTTCCTGGTTCGCCTTCATCTGAGCCTGTTTCATTAACACAAACAGCCAGGTAGCCAACACAACAAAAGGCAATGCCAGCAGGAATAAGTAGATATGGGACTGTCTTAAGGAATGTGTAAGCTTTGCAGCATTTTCATCAGAAAGCTCACTGATAATGTAGTAGCGGTAAGACTCAGTAAAGGCGCGTGTATTGAGATTGACTTTCACCAAGTTGGGTATTTTTACAATACCGGCCTTCATGACTGAATCTGTTGCGTTTAATATATCTGCTGAATTTGTTTTTATCTGTTGCCAAAGATCACGCTGCACAAAAGACAGCCCAAATTGTGAACGCTCAACAATATCGCTACCCCATTCATGTTCAGGATTATTCGCCAATACCCATTGACCATTTTCATCGGCCACCTGCAACTTGATATAGCCACTCGAATAATGCCGTAGATGATCAAATAAACGACCAAGTTTCCAATTCAATACCACGAGATATCGGGAATTGTTCTCCAGAATCACTGGCACAACACCCCGCATAACAGGTTTTATCGGCTTCTCAATTTTACCAAACTCCCTGTTCAGGTTTATGTGGCTGAAATAAACTTCATCTGACTTCAGGCGCAAACCTTCCATCACATAATCGCGATTGAATTTGTTTTGTAATTTATCGGAACTGCGAGTCGTACCATCACCAAGTTTATCAAACCGCACAACCTCAAGACCCTGATTGTCTATCAGGCGAATCTGCACCAGGTTTTCATGCTGAAGAATATAGTCTCTGAATAAATCGGGAATATGATCAAACGCATGAGCATCATGCGGAGTTTTTTCACGTGTGAAATAGGAATTGACATGGTTTTTCAAAAAAACCAGCTCATCAACGCGATTGTTAAAATAAGTGGTCAATTCATGAGCAGCTTCATGCATTGAGTTTTCATGTTGCACAAAAGCTCTTTCCAGTTTTTCATCGGCCTGAATTGTATAAGACAGATATGTGATAAGGCTCAACAGAACTACAGCGGGTATTACATATAAGAAAAAAACAATGCCATGCTTGAACTTAATTGAGGATAAAAACAGTTTGTCTGTCTTTACCCAGAGCACTAACAAGATAACCGTAAGCACACTCAACAGGCTGGCATCAGCCAGAGCATCGACAAAGCGGGAATCAGGCAGGGGAATCAATGGCAGAAATGCCATGATTAAAATTTCCACGATAAAAATGACGAGCACAATTTTAAGTAACAGTTCACCTGTTATTTGCGACTGGCCTGGTTTCTTATCCGGGTTATTATTGTTTTTGGTCAATTTCTCTCCCCCTGATATTAATGTATCGGAGTGGAGAGGAAATTCTTTAAATTAGTGGCCACCGCCTTTTAGCGCAGTAACCAGACCTTCACAAACATCCTTGGCATCGCCAAAGATCAGTGAGCAGTTATCCTGGTAATACAACAGGTTATCGACACCCGAGTAACCAGGATTCATTGAACGCTTGATAACGTAAACATTACGTGCCTTGTCGACATCAAGAATCGGCATACCATGGATAGGACTTGAAGGATCAGTTCTGGCTGCCGGGTTGGTCACGTCGTTCGCTCCCACCACCAGGGCAACATCGGCAGTTGGAAACTCGGGATTGATTTCATCCATTTCCAGCACATGGTCGTAGGCAATATCGGCTTCCGCCAACAGTACGTTCATGTGGCCCGGCATACGACCGGCAACCGGGTGAATAGCGAATTTGACTTCGACACCTCTTGCCTCGAGCAGTTCCATAAATTCTTTCAGCGCATGCTGGGCCTGGGCAACGGCCATTCCATAACCCGGAATAATGATGACTTTATTGGCATCTTCCATCCAGTAGATGGCATCTTCAATTGAGGCGGATTTAACACCTTTTTGAACAGCCTGCGCCGCTGCAGAAGACTCACCAGATGGTTCTGAACCAAAGCCACCAAACACCACGTTGATAATGGAGCGGTTCATCGCCTTACACATGATATAGGACAGAATGGCGCCAGAGAAACCGACAATCGCGCCGACAATAATCAGCAGATTGTTTTGCAGGGTAAAGCCCGTCGCTGCTGCCGCCCATCCAGAGTAACTGTTCAGCATGGAAATAATGACCGGCATGTCCGCACCACCAATTGGAATAATCAGCGTAAAGCCAAGTATAAATGCAAGTATCGTCATGATGACCAGTGAAGTAATACTCTCGGTCATGGCAAAATGCACACCAAAACCAATCGTGACCAATGCAATCAGTGCATTTAGCGCATGTTGTCCTTTAAAGTTTACCGGCGCTCCTGAAATCAGGCCCTGTAGTTTGCCGAAAGCGATAACTGAACCACTGAACGTGATTGCACCAATAATGATGCCCGCAGACAGTTCACCCATCAGTACCGGGTTTAACAAACCTGCTGCCTGTTTGTTCATAAAAGTACCAATGGCCACCAATACTGCAGCCATACCAACAAAACTGTGCAATGCAGCAACCAGTTGCGGCATGGCCGTCATCTCAACCCGGGCAGCCAAAATCGAACCAATCACGGCACCGGCTGCAACACCGGCAATAATAAACCCGTAAGACTGTACTTCACTACCCAGCAGAGTAGCCACGATGGCAATGGCCATACCTGCCATTCCATAGTAGTTACCATTGCGTGCTGAAGATGGGTGAGTTAAGCCTTTTAATGCAAAAATGAAAAGGATTGCTGAAATCAGATAAGCAATAGCCTGGCCGTTAGCCGATAATTCCATCAGTCAAACCTCACTTACGATCTTTTTTCTTGAACATGGAAAGCATCCGGTTTGTTACCAGGAAGCCGCCAAAAACGTTTATAGATGCCAGTAATACGGCAAAGAAGCCAAGTATTTCAGCCGTTGCCGAGACTTCTTCCAGCCCGGTAACCAGCAGGGCACCGACAATAACGATACCGGAAATGGCATTTGTTAATGCCACCAGTGGCGTATGCAGGGACGGGGTAACCCCCCAAATGACGTAGTAGCCAATAAAGCAGGCCAGAACGAATATATATAGTGCGACAAGTGTTTCAGGCATGTTAGAAATCCTGGTTGTTAATCTGCTGGTTGTTAATCTGATTGTTTGAGCAAAGCAGCCGCAGTGATTTCATCTTCTTCGAAATCCTTAAACTGCAGGCCATCATCTGTCTTCTCGACCATGATCTCGATCAGGTTGAAAATATTTCTGGCATAAAAAGCACTGGCATCTGCGGCAATCATTGATGGATAGTTGGTATGGCCAACGATAATGACACCCTTTTGACAAATGACCTCATCAGGCACCGACAAAGGACAGTTACCACCATTGGCTGCAGCCAGGTCGACAATGACTGAACCATCGCGCAGGTTACTGACAACTTCCTCGCTGATAAGCACTGGTGCCGGACGGCAGGGAATCAGGGCGGTAGAAATGATTATGTGGGCCTTGGAGAGTTCATCAGAAAGCATTTGCTGCTGTTTCTGCTTGGCCTCTTCAGATAGCTCGCGGGCATAACCACCCTCACCCACACCGCTTTCACCGATATCCAGTTCGATAGGCTTGGCACCCAGGGAACGGATCTGTTCGTTGACCTCGGGGCGTACATCGTAGGCATACACGTCAGCACCCAGGCGACGGGCTGTTGCAATCGCCTGCAGGCCGGCAACACCAACGCCGAGAATCACCACACGCGCCGGCTTGGCGGAACCTGCAGATGTCATCATCAATGGAACAAATCGACCATACTGTGAAGCCGCTTCAAGCACAGCACGATAACCGGCTATATTGCTCTGGGATGAAAGCGCATCCATGGGCTGGGCGCGGGATATACGGGGAATCTGTTCCATCGCCATGAAACGAATATTCTTGGTTGCGATAGCCTTGTGAACCTTATCGTGCTCACAGGATTCCATGAAACCAATGCCAATAGCGCCATCTTTCATGCTATTGATTTCATCGATACTTGGCTTTCTGACCTTGACAACAATATCGGCTGAAAAAGCTTCATCAGAGTTAACAATGCTTGCGCCAGCTTCCTGATAAGCTTCATCGGAATAATGCGAGCCAGCCCCTGCACCTGATTCGACCAGAATTTCAAAGCCCTTGGAAACCAGTTTTTTTACCACTTCGGGCGTTGACGCAACACGACATTCACCAGAAAGTGTTTCTTTAGGTACACCGATTTTTATCATGACAATGCCAGGAAATAATTATTATCTATTAAAAATTAGGGCGCTAAGAATATACAGTTTGGCCGATTTTTTCCATCTAATTCCTCATTACCTCAGGATTTCTGATTTATTTGACCATTGAGCGTATTCGAGAATATTCGTTCCCTGGAGAGATTTATTGGAGAAGTTTGCCAGAAGAGTTTACTGGAAAAAGTAAATCTGCAATTCCTGATAATTTTGCTAAAGATATCCAGGATATTGCCGATAAAAGGAAAAATAACAAATAAGGACTGTTGACTATGCCTAGTATGGTAAAACGAATACTTTCGTATTTAACATTAGCTGTAATGGCCTCAGCTTTCATGACTTCCGGCAGCTACGCAGAAATCATTGAGATTAAATCCGCCGATAACAAGTTGATCCAGGCTGAGTTTTTCCAGGGAGAGCCGGAAAAAAAAGCCATTCTTCTGTTGCATGGTTTTCTACAGACCAACCAGTTTCATACCGTCAAACGCCTGGCAGAAGCGCTGAATGATGCCGGCTATAACGTTTTAACTCCAACACTTTCCCTGGGCCTCGACAAACGTGTCCAAAGCCTGCCATGTGAGGCCATACATGCGCACAGCTTTGACAAGGATTCTGCAGAAATCAAGCTTTGGGTTGACTGGTTAACAGATAAAACCGGCAAAAACATTACTTTGATCGGACACAGCGCAGGTTCATTGACTCTGCTTGATTACATGAAAAAAACCAATGCTGAGAAGGTCGATTTAGGTATTTTAATCAGCATGGCTTACCTGTCAGACACTGAAAACGACCCATTGGCTAAACAATCTGAAACCAAGGCAAAAAAAGCCATTGCTTCAGGCAACAGCGAAATCTCCAATTATCACCTGGGTTTTTGTAAAACCTACCCGTCAACTGCCGCAGATTTCATGTCTTACCATCAATGGAACCAGGCAAAACTGGTCGAACTTACCAGCCAGTTTGCTGACAGGGTCAATGTCATCATCGGCACAAAAGACGAGCGCCTGAAGCTGGTCTGGCGTAACCGTTTGGAACAGGAAGAAATCCCAGTAACATACATCGAAGGTGCCAATCATTTTTTTGACCAGGCCCACGAATGGGACCTTTCAGAAGCGGTTGAAGATCTGCTAAGCGAGTAATATTTGCCATGTCACTGACTATCCGGCAATACGCGTTTGTATTTCTTGTCCTGGTTCTAGTGTTTATCGGGCTGTTTGGTTTTTATTCCTACAATCAGCTGACGGAAACCAGGGGGAACATTTATAACTCGCTGCAGGCCTCTGCCGAGAAAGAATTCAATTCCAATTTTTCAAATACCGTCAGCCTGATAAAAGAAGGTACCGAGGAATTCATTTATTGGCAGGAAGTCAAGCAACAGTTTGATTATCCCAGCCATTTTTCATACTGGTTTAACAACCGCCTGAAACAGACAACACATCCGCTGCAGCAGATCAGCCTGGATATGATGTTATACCTGCGAGATGGTAAATCAATTGCTGAACTCGACCAAAGCAGCCTGCCGAAAAAACTCGAGCACCTGTACCCGGAAGCACAGATTTTCGTTAACAGCGAAAAATACCAGACCCTGATTACGCCGGTAAAAGACGATACCAGGGAGATCGTCATCGGTTACCTGGCATTTCGATTTGACCTTATTTCTTTATACAACAGCTCAAGTAAATACCAGTTTATCAAGCCTGACAGCATCGTCCTGAATCAGGATTTTCGACGTAAATGGCTGAATGAACTATCGCCTGAAATCCTGACATATGATATTTCACCGACACCGGAAATTGAATTACTCGAAAAACAGTTAAATCAGACAATGTTTGGTGTGATGACAACCGTATTGTTGCCTGCCATGGTACTGTATTTCATTCTTGTCTATGTATTCAGCGTCCCCATTCAACGTATTAGTGAAATGATAATTGATTTAAGGACTTCGCCTGCAAAGGAGGAAGACTGCCAGTACAAATCCATCTTCAGGGTTGCTGAACTTATGGAGATCTGCAAGTCGCTGGTGCATTACCACAGCGACCTTTACGATACCCATGCCATTCTTGATCAGAAAAACAAGGCACTCTGGGACCAGGCTCACCACGATGCACTAACCGATGTCTATAACCGCCGCGCATTTGATGACCAATGGCACAACCTTAATGACCTGCTGGCTGAACATCGAGTCAATGTCAGCTTTATGCTGTTTGATATCAACCTGTTTAAATCGATAAATGACACTTACGGTCACCAGGTTGGCGATGAGGTACTCAAGACAATTGCCTCATGTATTTCCGAATCTCTAAGAAAAGGTGAGCACCTGTTCCGTCTCGGCGGTGATGAATTTGCGACATTTTTAATAGATGCCTCTACGGAAACAGCGGTTGATGTTGCCAACCGTTGTCTTAAAAGAATTTCCGAATTTGATTTCTCTGCCATTGGCATGCCGGAACCGGTGCGTGTCAGTATTGGTATTTCGCAGGCCAAAGGTGGCGATACTGATGCCTTTGATAACCTGCAATGGCAGGCCGATGCCGCCATGTACGCTGCCAAGCGCCCTGGTAACCATGACATAGTAATTTATTCAGATGACATCACCGATAACTCCAAGGGACTGCTTTCCAGCTGGCTTTCCAACACGGTTTACCAGGCGATCGATAAAGGCACTGGCCTGGTCCTGTTTTATCAACCAATTGTTAACCTGAGCAGCGAAAGCATCAGCTACTACGAGGCTCTGATTCGCATCTATGCCAACGAGGAATTGATTTCGCCGGCCAGTATCTTCAACGTGGTTGAAGCAAGACGTTTTGAAATTGAGCTGGATCGTGCCGTGATTCGTAAACTGACCGAATCTCTTGAACAGGAAAAAATCCCCACTGGTAGCGGCGTCTCATTGAACATGTCAGCGCAAAGCCTGACCAGGCCTGAAATTACCGAATGGCTGTTACCGCTGCAGCCCTTCACCAATAAATACAAAATTGTCATTGAAGTCACTGAAACAGCGTTGATTACTGAAGTTCAACGCGTAACCCAGCATCTGCGTGTCATGCGGGAAATGGACTTTGTTATTGCACTTGATGACTTCGGCAGCGGTTATTCATCCGTGAAATATTTAGCTTCGATGCCGGTGGATGTGGTTAAGTTTGATATCACTATTGTTCATTCACTGCTGGATGAAAAACAGCGCATTATGATCAAGCGTCTGGCTGAAATGATTAAAGAAGCCGGCCATACCCTGGTAGCGGAAGGCATTGAAGATATTAACCTGCTCAACCTGGTTATCGATACCGGGTTTGATTACGGTCAGGGCTTCCTGTTTGGAAGAGCCGAAGAAATACCAATAAAACAACTGCCTTCTTTATCTGACTGATAAACGTATTATTAAAACTGCTCTCAGGAGATCAACACTGTTCCCAGGGAAGACCATGAAAACGCCAACCGCCGACCGTACTGCGCTGATGGTTTTCATCTCTTTCACCTTCGAAGCCCTCGTCAATGTGATATATGTTTTTTAAACCTTCGCTGACAAGGAGTTCTCCGGCTTCCATGGAACGTTTTCCGCTTCGACAGATTAAAATAACCGGCGCAGTTTCCTGTTGATCGGCTGACGCCAGACCACCGAGCATCAACTTGCGTATCTCACGCACAAAATCAGGATTGACGTCCCAGTCGGGTTCGTCAATCCAGGCCACATGCACGGCACCTACCGGATGCCCGACAAACAGGTATTCCATTGATGAACGAATATCCACCAGCACCGTACGCGGATCATCCTGAAGCATCTGGTAAGCCTGTTTCGGCGATACTTCATGTAAACGGTTTTCCAATAATTGATCTTCTGGTAATGG
>CALAZS010000148.1 GCA_937926265.1 uncultured Gammaproteobacteria bacterium | reverse complement strand
TGGTGGAGGGGGGAGGATTCGAACCTCCGAAGGCTGAGCCGTCAGATTTACAGTCTGATCCCTTTGGCCACTCGGGAACCCCTCCGCAAAAGAGGCGGTATTCTCCTTAAACGCAATAGCCATGTCAATTAAATTTGCTTTAGATCAACGATTTTTTACAAATAACCGGCTTTTCATTGAGAAAGTAAGCTTTCTCAAAGCCGAAATAGCCTAATTCAGACGATTCATCACCTTATCGAACTCTGCATTTACCATTGAAGGCACCTCTTTGATGGCATCATCAATGGTCATTTCGATTTTTTCCTGATCCTCCCTGGAAGGGATTCCCAGAACATAATTTACCACCTGGTTTTTATTACCTGGATGGCCAATACCCAGCCTGAGCCGATAAAAATCCTTGCTGTCGACGGCTTTAATGATATCCCTGAGGCCATTGTGACCAGCATGGCCTCCGCCAAATTTCAGTTTTACACTTCCTGCGTCATGGTCGAGTTCGTCATGAACAACGAGAATGCCCCCTGGTGTCAGCTTGTAATATTTCATCAACGCCGAGACAGACTGCCCACTTCTGTTCATGAACGTTTGAGGCTTAAGCAGCCAGAGCGCTTTTCCTTCAACATTAATTTTCGCAACATCGCCATGAAATTTGGTTTCTTTGCGAAAATTCTGTCCAAATTCTCTAGCCAACTGATCGACAAACCAAAAGCCGACATTATGACGGGTACCGGCATACTCACTTCCGGGGTTACCGAGACCTACAACCAGTTGAACCGCCTCAGACATGACCAACTCCGTAACAAAAATTATTACCCAACACAAAAATGGCCCGCAAGCGGGCCATTTTCACAAAGATTCGAAAAACTATCGAATTATTCAGCCTCTGCTTCACCACCTTCTTCGGCAGTATCTTCATCGCCTTTTGAACCTTTGGCAGCATGAATTGCAGCAACAGACGCATCATGGTCTTCACCAAGCGCAAGCTGAAGCAGTTCAACACCGGCAGGTACACTGATATCTGAAAGATGCACAGCCTGACCAATATCCAGGTCAGCCAGATCAACTTCGATATATTCAGGCAGATCTTTAGGTAAACACTGGATTTCAACATCCGTGATTTCCTTGGAAAGAATACCGCCAGCTTTTACACCAACAGCTCTGGCTTCATTCAGGAAATGAAGTGGAACATGCATTTTAATCTTATCCGAGTCGCTGACGCGCAATAAGTCCATATGAATGATAAACGGTTTGGCAGGATGACGATGCAGATCCTTTAAAACCACTTTTTGTGATTTTCCATCAACATTCAAAGTCAGAATGTGAGAATAAAATGCTTCATGCTCAAGATGCTGAAGCAGGATGTTATGTGCAACCGAAATCATTTCAGGATCTTTACCGGCACCGTAAACGATACCTGGCACCATACCCGTTTTACGCAGGCGGCGGCTCGCACCTTTCCCTGTATCTGAACGGCTGGTTGCATCAAGTTCAAAACTAATACTCATTGTACAACTCCAAAAAATAAAAAATCACTGGCCATGCGACCTGGCACAGTGAACACAAATAGAAACATCAAAGATGTTTCAGCAAATCAGGCTTCACAGCCCGCATCTTTAATCCACAAACAGTGAACTAACAGATTCCTCATTATTGATACGACGTATTGTTTCCGCCAACAGGCCGGCAATACTCAGTGACCGTATCTTTTTACAATCAATCGCGTCCTGACGAAGTGGGATTGAATTTGAAACCACCAGTTCGTCAAGCTGCGATGACTCCACGTTCTTTACCGCAGGCCCGGATAAAACTGCATGCGCACAATAGGCAACCACTTTTTCAGCCCCATGAGCTTTCAATGCATCAGCGGCCTTACACAAGGTTCCAGCCGTATCAACCAGATCATCAACCAGCACACAACTGCGTCCTTCAACATCACCGATAATGTTCATTACCTGTGCGACATTGGCTTTGGGGCGCCGCTTGTCAATAATGGCAAGATCAGCATCATCCAGCCTTTTCGCCAGAGCCCTGGCACGCACCACGCCACCAACATCCGGTGAAACCACCATGAGATTAGCGTAATTCTGATGCCAGACATCATGCAGCATGATTGGCGATGAATAAATGTTATCCACCGGCACATCGAAAAACCCCTGGATCTGGTCAGCATGCAAATCCATGGTCAGAACACGGTCGGCACCTGCTGTCCCAAGCATTTTTGCCACTAACCTGGCTGTTATCGGTACTCGCGCTGAACGCGGGCGACGATCCTGGCGGGCATAGCCAAAGTAAGGCAAAACCGCCGTAATTCTTCCTGCTGAAGCGCATCTAAGCGCATCAATCATAACCAGCAGTTCCATCAGGTTGTCATTGGTAGGCTCACACGTCGGCTGCAGAATAAAAATATCCCTGCCGCGAACATTCTCCTGGATTTCCACCATGACTTCGCCATCACTAAACTTGCCAACCACGGCCTTACCCATTGGCAAATTCAATTTATTGACGATCTCTGATGCCAATTCCGGATGAGCATTTCCGGAAAAAACCATCATGCCTCTTGCCAGCATTTAAAAGCTCCAGTGAAGTCTAAAATACCTATGAAACTACGGTTCTTATCCTGCCGATAAAAATCGGGGATGATAAATTTGGCTGGGGCGGCAGGGTTACTCGGACTTCGTCCTCGCCCTGCGGGCCAGCCTCGTAAACTCGGCTGTTCGGCTCGCTAAAGCTCGCTCGTCGAACCTACGGTTCTCATCCTGCCGATAAAAAACCGGGGATGGTAAATTTGGCTGGGGCGGCAGGATTCGAACCTACGCATGCCAGGATCAAAACCTGGTGCCTTACCGCTTGGCGACGCCCCAAAAATCAGTTTGCATTATACAAAGGCGACTTATTGACGCCCCTGGCTACAAAACCACTGAAATTATCCGGCAGCTTGTTGAGCACATCCCTGGCATCAGCTTCCTTATCAAAAGAAGCAAATACACAGCCCCCTGTACCGGTCATCCTTGGCGAACCAAATTGAGCCAGCCAGTTTAAGGCGTGATCCACAACCGGATAATGTTTTCTAACAAGATTTTCGCAGTCATTTCGACCGCCATTTGAGAGAAAGTCGGCTATTGTCGTCACCGGACTGTTCCGTGTCAAATCTGAATGAGAAAAAATTTCCGCTGTTGAGACATGGCAATGCGGGTCAACAACAAGGAACCAACTTTCAGGAAGTGAGATTTTTTCCAGCTTTTCGCCAACGCCTTCAGCCCAGGCTGCATGACCTGCAATGAAAATTGGTACATCTGCACCAAGAGACAAACCCAGTGTTGCAAGCTCATTTAACCCTAGCTGCAATGACCACAACCTGTTTAGCGCAACCAGAGTTGTAGCAGCATCTGAACTGCCGCCGCCAAGCCCGCCCCCCATGGGGATTCTTTTATGAACCATCAAGTCAGCACCGGGACACGATTCCATTTTCCCAGCCAGCAATTTCGCGGCCCGAACCACCAAATCAGATTCTTCTGAAACATTATTGACCTGATTGATGCGCCTGATAACCCCATCATCACGCAACTTAACGCCAATCCGGTCTGAGTAATCCAGAAACTGGAAAACCGTTTGCAGGTCGTGGTAACCATCATCACGCCTGCCGGTGATATGCAGCATCAGGTTGAGTTTTGCCGGTGCCTGGAGATAACTAAAAGAGCTCAATTGTCTGCAGAAAAGCGCTTGATAACATCACTGATCTTATCACTTTCAGGAAAATCATTTAACGCTTTGCCCCAGACTTCCTGGGCTCGATCCTTTTGCCCCTTCATCCAAAGCACTTCACCTAAATGGGCTGCAATCTCATCGTCATTATTGATACTCAGCGCTTTAATCAGAAAACTTTCTGCTTCAACATAATTTCCCAACCTGTAATAAATCCATCCCATACTATCGAGGATTGCCGCATTTTCCGGCTTGATCGCGTATGCCTTCTTAATCAAGGCGTATGCTTCCTGGTATCGGTCAGTCTGATCGGCCAGCGTGTAGCCAAGTGCGTTCAATGCATCAGCGTTTTCAGGCTCTTTTTCCAGGACAAGCCTTAAATCCTTTTCCGCTATTTCCAGTTGCCTGATTTCGGCAGAATAAACTCCCCGCGCATAAATCAGCTTCATACTCTCCGGATGCGCTTTCAGGGCAATATCGTAAAGTGAGTAGACCTCTTCTGAACTGCCATGTTCATGCAGAATAATCGCTTCAGACAAATAGTAACTGACGGAATTGTCAGGGTCTGAAATTCTCAGACTTTCGAGCATCTGCCGTGACTGCACTAGCTGCCCCTGTTGAGCGAGAATGTCTGCCTGGCGCAGTTGTGATTCCGCCAGGTACACGCCATGGTTAACCTGCTGGTAATACGCCAGGGCTTTTGAAAGCTCCCGCCGATTTTCCTCAATTTCTCCGAGATGATAGGCAGCGCTGGACTTTTCATCGATATTTCCCTTTTCCAGCAACAATGACCACCATTTTTTTGCCTCGACATTATCATCCAGCTCTTCCGCCAAAATTCCCAGGGCAGATATGACATCTGTTTTATCCGGCGCCCCGGCATGAATGCGATCAAATTCTCTATAAGCCAGGGCATGATCTTTTGTGACCAGCAACTTTGCGTAAATCAGACGCAAATCAGCCGCATCAGGTTCATTTTCCAGGGCAGCCTTCAGCAGAACCAGCGCCTCATCAACCTTTTGCTGTTCAATCAAAATTTTCACTTTGAGCAACAGGGCTTTATCCCAACCGGGCTCAATCTCCAAAGCCTTATCAAGTTGCCGCAGCGTTTCGGGATATTGTTTTTTGGCCCCAAGGTAAACGGCATGGGCGTAATGCATGCGCTTGTCACCATCGTACTGCTGCAGCAACGCCTCCATCAGCTGCTGAGCATTTGCCAGGGACGGTTCCTTGGACAGCGACACCGCAACCACCAGGAAACCATCTTTTCCAAGCGCTTCGCTGATCTTAATAACCGCAATGAAGCTGCCAAGCGCTGAAGCGAAGTCATCTGTTCTAAGATAGAGCACCCCGGCCGCTGAGCGGGCAGCGATTGAATTAGGAGACAGACGCACCCATTGTTGCACTGCTTTCAACGCAGCTGCATCATTTTTCTGAAAAATGGCAATTTGAGTCGCTTTACGTGCAGCATCACTTTCGCCGGCCATTACAGCTGTGTGCATGTAGCTGTTATATGCCTCGGTAAAGCGACCTCTCTGGGCAGCAATATCACCCAAAAGATAGTGATAGAGCATGTCCTCAGTTAACCTGGCACTGGACTTTGCCGGCTCTGCATATGGCATCTGGATCTCTTTTGTGGAACCATCCGCCAGAGACTGATCCGTATTCTGATCCTTATTTTGACCCTGGGGCTGGCTTTTACCTGGATAAGAGGCGCAACCTGACAGAACCACTGATGAAATCAATGCCAGATACAGAAAAAAATTATTTAGTTTACGAATTAACAACCTGAAACTCTTGGTTAGTGATATACATGTCTTAAAGATAACCCTGTCTTAGAAAAAGTTCCATTTTCGAGTAAAACTTGAATTTAACTTGTTGATATTACAAAATTTACAGATTTTTTTATGGATTTAAATTCAAAATGTCGATAACTGCGATTGGACTGAACCACAAAACCGCACCCGTTGATGTCAGGGAACACCTGACTTTCGGGCCGGATATTATTGTGGCCGCACTTCGCAATATTGTCGAAAACCTGGGTGTAAAGGAAGCCGTTATTCTGTCTACCTGCAATAGAACAGAACTCTATTGCGTCACAAACGGACAATCCCGGAGCCAAATCTGTCACTGGATGAGCCAGTTTCATGGCATCGATGCAGCCATGGTAAACCCATATCTTTATTCCCATGATGACGAAGAAGCTGTTGCCCACCTGCTCAGCGTGTCCAGTGGCCTGGATTCCCTGGTTCTTGGTGAGCCACAAATCCTGGGGCAGGTAAAACAGGCATTTCAAACTGCCAAAGAGGCCGGCACCACCGGTAAACTCCTGCAAAGACTGTTTCAGCATACTTTCTCGGCAGCCAAACAGGTGCGTACTGATACTGCGATTGGCTCAAGCCCGGTATCGGTTGCATTTGCAGCAGTATCACTGGCAAAACAGATTTTCAGTGACACCTCAAACCAGACCGCCCTGCTGATTGGTGCCGGCGAAACCATCGAGTTGACCGCCAGACACCTTCACCAGCAGGGTATCAAGAGAATCATTGTTGCCAACCGAACACTTGAAAAAGCTCATGAGCTTGCCAGCCAGTTTGATGGCTATGCGATTGCCCTGACCGAACTGCCTCACCACCTGGCTGAAGCCGATATCGTTATTTCATCAACAGCCAGCCCCCTTCCAGTACTTGGCAAAGGCACCGTTGAAAGCGCATTAAAACAACGCAAGCATCAACCTATTTTTATGGTCGACATTGCCGTTCCTCGTGACGTTGAACCCGAAGTCAGTAATCTTGAAGACGTTTATCTTTATACCGTTGATGATCTTCAGGAAGTTATTCAGGACAATCTTCGCTCCCGCCAGGAAGCTGCTGAACAGGCAAGTGAGATCGTTGATATGCAAACCCATGAATTCATGTCATGGCTGCGCTCACTGGATGCCGTAACCCTGATACAAAACTATCGTAACCAGGCTGAAGCAACACGCGATGAAGTCCTTGAACGCGCCAAACGCATGCTTGAAAATGGCAAGTCAGCAGAGGATGCATTGTCCTTTCTTGCCAACACACTAACCAACAAGCTATTACACGAACCCAGCAGCCAGTTAAGGCAGGCCTCCAGCAACGGTGACCGCGAAATCCTGCAGGCAGCAAATGCCCTTTTTCAACTGGACCAGACGAAAAAACCCCAATGAACAAATCCATTCTGCATAAACTCGAAGCAATTTCAGATCGCTTCGAGGAAATCACTGCATTGCTTGCCGACGCCGAAATTCAGAGCAATCAGAACCATTTCCGTGAATTGAGCCAGGAATACAGTCAAATAGAAGAAGTTGTCGAAAAATTTCGCCAATTTCAGCAACTCAATGATGAAATAAGTGAATCCCGGGAAATGCTGGAAGACCCCGAGATGGCCGAACTGGCCCGCGAAAGCATTGCCGATGCTGAAAACAACCTTGAGCTACTTGAACCCGAACTGCAAAAACTGCTGATTCCCAAAGACCCTAACGACAATAAAAACATTTTTCTTGAAGTGAGAGCCGGCACCGGTGGCGCAGAAGCCGCCCTGTTTGCAGCTGACCTGTTAAGAATGTACCTGCGCTATGCTGAAAACCGCGGCTGGAAAAGTGAGGTGATCAGCGCCAGCGAAGGCGAACTGGGTGGATACAAGGAAGCTGTTGCCCGAATCAGTGGTAACGAGGTTTACTCCAAACTTAAATTTGAATCCGGAACCCACCGGGTACAACGCGTTCCAGAGACAGAATCACAGGGTCGTGTTCATACCTCAGCCTGTACCGTCGCCATTCTTCCTGAAGCCGAGGAAATCGATTCATTTGACATCAATAGCAACGACCTGAGAATTGATACTTTCAGAGCCTCAGGCGCCGGTGGACAACACGTTAACAAAACTGATTCCGCGGTTCGAATCACGCACTTGCCAACCGGCGTTGTAGTTGAATGCCAGGATGAACGCTCCCAGCACAAAAATAAGGCCCGCGCCATGTCATTGCTGCAATCCAAATTACTCGCCGAGGTTCAGGACAAACAGGCCAGTGAGCGTGCCCAGGACCGCAAGCTGCAGGTTGGCAGTGGAGACCGTTCAGAAAGAATCCGCACCTACAATTTTCCACAAGGTCGCATGACCGATCACCGCATCAACTTGACCCTGTATAAACTTGACGAAATCATGCAGGGCTCACTTGACCAGGTGTTTGACCCGTTACTCCAGGAACACCAGGCAGAGCAGTTGGCTTCTCTGGCTTCTGAAACTACCTGATCTCCCTGGTCCCCATAACCACAAAGAATCCACAAGTTGATCGTCACGGTAAAAACTGCCTTATCTGCTGCAACAAAAAAGCTTGACGCAATTCCAGGTGTTGATGCTTTTGTCGAAGCAAACATCTTACTCGCCCACACCCTGGATAAACCCCGCTCCTGGCTGTTTGCCTGGCCGGAACATGATTTGAGTGAAGATAAGCTGGATCAATTTAACCGTTTCATTCAGCGCCGCACCCAGGGAGAACCAATTAGCTATATCACAGGAAAACGCGAATTTTACAGCCTTGAGTTAAAAGTGAGCACTAACACACTAATACCCCGGCACGAAACTGAACTGCTCGTGGATAGCGCCTTTGAATTCGTTCAGCAACCACAGGCCATGGTCCTCGAACTGGGAACTGGCACGGGTGCAATTACCGCTGCACTGGCCACCAAAAAACCTGGCTGGAACTTCATGACTACCGATATCCGGGAAGAAACACTGGAAATTGCCCGTTTTAATTTCGATAAATTTCATCTGGAAGTTCAAACAATACTAAGTGACTGGTTCCGCAACGTCCCCCCGCAAAGGTTTGACCTGATAATCAGCAACCCGCCGTACATAGAATCGAATGACCTCCATTTACAGCAGGGAGATTTGCGTTTTGAACCTCAATTGGCCCTGGCTTCCGGTCCTGATGGACTGGATGCGATTCGGCAGATTACTTCTGAATGCAGCGAATACCTTAACCCCGGTGGCTTTCTCATGCTTGAACACGGCTACAATCAGAAAACTGCGGTTCAAGGCCTGTTCAAAGCCGCAGGACTGAAAAGCATCGAAACCCGACAGGACCTGCAAGGCATGGACCGGGTCACGATTGGGCAACTAAGTAACTAATAACCCTAATAAAAGGCTTGATTTATCAGGTAACAGAGTTAGTATCAAATTCATGGAACCAAACTCAGACAGCATGCTCAAGCACCGTGAAATTGCTTTCAGCAAGTTACATCCTGATCCCAATCAGGCTCAAACGGCGATTCTGTTGTTGTCTGATCTTAAAGGTGTTAAACATGCGCATCTTGTTTCACCCACATTCATGCGTATCAGTTATGACGTCATGCATATCACGCTCGAAGAGATTGAATCCATCCTCACCGAGATGGGTTTTCATTTAGATAATCGTCTCATCTACCGCATGAAAAGAGCACTGTATAATTACACCGAAGAAACCCAGCGTGCCAATCATGGCATCGGCAAGAGCGATCAAAATACGACGCAGAAGGTTTTTATCAAGCGTTATCAGTCAGTCAAGCATGGCTGCAGGGATCAGCGTCCTACGCACTGGCGCAAATATCTTTAATCTTCCTGATTTTCATCAGGAACCTCTAAAACCCCACTTCTTTCTTCAGCCGCACTATAAATTGAACGACAACGAACTTTTAAAATATTCCCGCCAGATCATGTTGCCGGAAATCGATATTGCAGGTCAGGAGAAATTACTTTCATCCAGTGCATTATTAATCGGGCTGGGTGGACTCGGTTCGCCTGTTGCAATGTACCTGGCTGCTGCCGGCATCGGTAAACTCACGCTGGTTGATTTCGACAGTGTCGATTTATCAAACCTGCAGCGGCAGATAATTCATAACCATGTCAGCATTGGTCAGCTCAAAGTTGATTCAGCAAGACAAACTCTCCTGCAACTTAATAAAGACTGCACCATAGAAACGGTTTCCGAGCTACTCAAAGATGATGAACTCGGAGAGTTAATCAATTCGCATGACATCACCATAGATGCGACTGACAATTTTGCTACGCGCGACCTGATAAACCGCCAATGCGTTAAACACCGCAAGCCTTTGGTTTCTGGAGCAGCGATTAGATGGGATGGCCACGTAACAACTTTTTCCAACCAGGACGATTCGCCCTGTTACCATTGTCTTTATGGTTCAGATGCAGACTCAGAAGATGAAAGCTGTACTGAAAATGGTGTATTGGCACCTGTTGTTGGCATTATCGGCTCTATCCAGGCAACAGAAACCATAAAGCAACTTACGGGCGCAGGCACCACACTTGAAGGCCGCCTGTTAATACTGGACGGTATTGAAATGACGTTTAAAACATTAAAAATCAATAAAGATCCGGAATGTAAAGTTTGCGGTAACCTGTAATTCATGACTTTTTTATGACCAAGGGCTTATGACAGAAGAAAAATTTACTGCCGAATATTTTGACCGGTTACGAAAAGACCTGGTTATCAATGACACATTGAAAGGCAACAGTTTTGAGTTCAGGACCACCTGGGGACTGTTCTCTCCCAAGAGCATTGATAATGGCACCCGGCTGTTACTTGACCACATTGAAATCAGGCCGGACGAACAGGCACTTGACCTGGGCTGTGGCTATGGGCCAATCGGTCTGACTATCGCCCACCTTGCTCCCGAAGGTCATTGCACCATGGTTGATAAGGATTTTGTTGCGATAGAATATGCCAAAAAAAATGCCGCTTTAAATCAGATAAACAATGTCGATATTTTTTTAAGTGATGGCTGTAATCATTTAAAAGCGAATTCATCTTTTAGCCTGGTCGTAACCAACTTGCCTGCGAAAACCTCCAAGGAACACTATTACCTGTTTTTTTATGATGCCTATCAACGCATGCAGCCGGGCGCACGCTTTTATGTGGTAGTGATCAACGGATTAAGAAAGTTTATAGCGAAATCTTTTAACGAAATATTCGGTAATCATAAGAAAATCAAGCAGGGACAAACCTACACCGTTGCCATGGCGACAAAAGAGAATTAAGGAGACCTGATGGACATTGATGTATTACTGTCGAAAATAAGAACATCACCCAATGATGTTGAATTTAACGAAGTTATCGAGACGATAGAAAAACACTACCATTACCAACCCTCTGAATTTGTTAATGGCGCAACAGTGAATGAAGCTGGCAGCAATGAAGGTTCCTGCAAAATATTTGCATTTGCCCAAATGCATCAGCTAACAGCTGATCAGACCCTTAACTGCTTTGGACACTACTACAGAGAGCATGTACTGGAACATCCGGAAAATACAGATCACGCCAACATCCGGCAGTTTATAAAGCATGGCTGGGATGGTATAAAGTTTAACAACGACCCGCTTAAAGCCAAATAGACCTAAACAAATCTAAACAGGCCTAAATTAACCTGAATCAAATTGGCAACTATTCCCCTGTTCCTGAATGGTTTAGCTTTCTATCAGCTGTGTTAATTTTGCTTCATGCAATTTACCAACAGCTACATAAACTTAGGGGATCAGTTTTATCAGCAAATTGCCCCGGTTCCGGTTAAACAACCAAGTCTGTTTCTCTGGAATAAAGAACTTTCAGAAGAATTATCATTATCTGAAAAAATTGATCTTGATAAGAATAAACTGGCTGAATATTTTTCCGGCAATCATCCGCTTCCAGATACCTCACCAATTGCACTGGCTTATGCAGGACACCAGTTTGGTCATTTCAACCCGCAACTTGGTGATGGCAGGGCACACCTCATCGGTGAAACATTAAACCGTTCAGGCCAGGTTCGCGACATCCAGTTAAAAGGCTCCGGCCAGACTACGTTTTCACGCAATGGTGATGGGCGCTGCGCTATGGGACCGGCTATTCGTGAATTTATCATGAGCGAAGCACTTCATGCCCTGAATATTCCCACCGCAAGAACTCTGGCTGTTGTGACCACCGGTGAAGAAGTTTACAGGGAAACCATTCAACCCGGCGCAGTGGTTACACGCATAGCCTCTAGTCATATTCGTGTAGGGTCGTTTGAATATTTTGCGTCACGTCAGAAATTTGATGATATTGAGCGACTTTCGGATTTCGCCATTCAACGTCATTATCCTGAACTCTCTGAAGCCGGACCTGACCGATTCAGGCTTCTGATCGAAAATGTAATGGACCGGCAGATAAATCTTGTTACTGAATGGTTACGTGTCGGTTTTATACACGGCGTCATGAATACCGATAATTTCACCATCTCAGGTGAAACCATCGACTTTGGCCCATGTGCCATGATGGGCAATTATGATCTTGAAACAGTCTTCAGCTCCATTGATCGTCAGGGTCGATATGCATACGGTAATCAACCGACCATCGCCCAATGGAATCTTGCAAGGTTCGCTGAAACACTGATCCCGTTACTCGATAAAAACGAAAAAAACGCGATTGAAAAAGCCAGCGAAATCATTGCTGATTTTCCCAATCGTTTTCAGGATAAATATCTTAAGATGATGACAGCCAAAACCGGTCTTGATGACAAATCAGAAGAAGCTGCTCAACTTGTTTCTGAGCTAAGGAATTTACTCGAAGAAAAAGGCCTGGACTATACAGTCACCTTTAATCGCCTGACCCAGTCTTTATCATCTGAACTGCCAGCACAACAGTGTAAAACTGAATTAGGTGAATGGTATAGCAATTGGCGTAATTTTCTCGAAAATCAGGACCGGTCATTAAAAGATACCCAAACTTCAATGAGACAGTTTAACCCTGTCGTTATTCCCAGAAACCATCATGTTGAAAATATTATCAGTGAATCAATTGAGACTCTTGATAATACTTCGATCAATGAATTTATAAAGGTTTTAAAACAACCATATACGATGACTGACAAGACACTGCAGTTTCAAGATACTTTTAATGACAAGGCTGCAGGCTATAAAACATTTTGCGGCACTTAATTTTGCTACTTCAAATTCCCTGGCCCAACCAGGCAACAAGGTTATCGAACGAAAGCGGCCTGCTGATACCGTAGCCCTGCGCATAATCACATTGCATGTCACCAAGCAGTGAAATTATTTCATCATCTTCAACACCTTCGGCAATCACTTTCAGATCAAGACTGTGTGCCAAGGCTATAGTTGAAGCCACAATCGCTTTATCCTGATCATCTTTTACCATGTCCATTACAAAGGTGCGGTCTATCTTGAGTGCGAAAACCGGGAGCTGGCGCAGATAAGCCAGAGAAGAATAACCGGTACCAAAATCATCAACAGCGATATTCACACCATATTCATAAAAAAGCTTCAAAACATTGACTGCATTTGCAGGGTCATGCATTACTGCCGATTCGGTTAATTCAATCTCCACCTGTCCAGGTTCAACCTGGTTTTGTTTAAGTGCAGCTTCGAGCGAACTAAAGCAGGCATCATCCAAAAGGTTTCGAGCTGAAAGGTTGATGGACACAGGCTGTTGATAACCCATTTCCGATAATTGCTTTTTCTGTCTGACTGCAATCTCAATAACTTCCAGGGTAAAGCCATGAATTGTCTCGCTCATTTCAACAATATCAATAAAAGCATCCGGGTAAAGCAGGCCTTGCGAAGGATGTTGCCAGCGTACCAGCGCTTCGAAACCTGAAACATTGCCGGTTGCCACTTCAATTTTTGGCTGGTAATGCAATACAAGCTGATGTTCCTCAACGGCCTGTTTCAAATCACTGGCCAGCGCCAGGCGTTTGGTTGTATATCCATCAATTTTTCTGTCGTAGACAGCAACACCAAGACTTAATTTTTTTGCCTGGTACATGGCAACGTCTGCAGCTCTTAACAAATCATGACTGTCGGATCCATGCTGCGGATAACAGGCTATTCCAATACTGGCTCCCGGACTTATTTTCATGCCATTGATTAAAATCGGCTCTTTAATTTTTTCAGCATAGTCGAGAGCAATTTTCGTCAGCCCTTCTATTGGCATGTCACAAGTGAACAGCATGGCAAATTCATCACCACCAAGCCGGGCAATCATCAGGTCAGGTTGATGCGGGTTATCGAGCAGCTTCGGACCAATATTTTCAAGCACCCGGTCACCTACATGATGTCCAAGTGTGTCATTGATTTCCTTAAACCTGTCCAAATCAAATAACAGCAGGGCCACGCAATTATTTCTGGGGTATGCCTGATCTGCACAATGTTTAAACGATTCATGCAACAGAAGTCGGTTTGGCAGATTGGTTAACAAGTCATGCTTGGCCTGGTATTCAAGTTTTTTCTCAATCTCTTTTCTTTCCGTGATATCCCGAACAGCTGCCAGCAAATGAACATTGTTGGCAATAACAACCTTGTTAAGCGAAACCTCTGCATCAAATTCAGTTCCGTTACATCTCAAATGCCTCCATTCAAAGAACTGCGGTTTACCATCATAAGCTGCATTGATTTTTTCCAACGCCTTTTCGCTTGATAGCCGTCCATCTGGTTGATATTTTGGTGAAAAGCGCTGTGGCGTACTGTTAATAATCTCCTCCCTGCCACAGCCAAACACCTCCAGGGTAGCGGGATTACATTCAACAAAACAGCCATCCTTTACGAGAAAAATTGCATCACCGGCATTATCAAACAACGTATGATAACGGTTTTCACTATCTGTCAGATTCGCCAGCATTGTTTTCTTTTCTGATAAATCAATTGCTGTGCCAAGAAAGCCTATAACCTCACTTTCATGTGTTTTTAATGGCGTGACTGAAAGGAATACCGGTATTCGAACTCCATTCTTATTGATGTATGTCCATTCACGTTCTTCAATCTGATAGAGCAAAGGCAGCCTGGTAAACACATCAAAACCGGGCTCAATTTTTTCATCAAGTTGTTTTGATAATTCCTTTGCCCTTGTTATGACTTCATCTTCGTCATGAAATAACGCAGGTGTTTTCCTACCTATAAGCTCTTCTGCCTTGTAACCCAGCAAACGTTCTGCCGTATTATTAAAACTGACAATTACACCATTGATATCTGTAGAAATAATACTGTAGCTAGCTCCATCCAGAACGGCTTCCTGCCAGGCGCTTAACTGACTGATCTCCTGATCAGTTTTTTCCTGGCGCTGAACAGCCCTGACAAAGGTCCAGCCACCACCTAATATAAACAGCAAAAATAATATAGTGGGAACCACGGCACGCTTTAACCATTTGGCAATAACCGCGTTACTTTCAATAAGCGCAACCACATGCATGTCATATTCGGGAATATAGTCATAGGAAATGTAATGGCCTTTCTCGGCGAGACCTTTTACGTATTTGTTTTTAGAAAATGAAGCTTCGTCCAGATTGGTTTTAAAATGATCGAACTGCTCAACATCAACAGCCTCTCCAAAAAACCTTGAAAATGACTCATTGGAATCATCTTTCGGCAAGGGCTGTACGAACAAAGGAAACCCATTCTCACCCAAAAGAACTGTTTTCACACCTGTGGGCAGATCGGCATCACTCCAGGCAGTTGTTGCATTCACAAGTTTATAGCCGGCAGTCATTACCGCCACCAGCTTTCCATCGCTGTCACGTATTGGCGTTCTTATTGGAACCACCCAGTTATCAAGTGCTTTAAAATAATATGGTCTGCCTGTCTGCAGGTAACCTTGATCAATCGCTTTTTGAAAGCTCTTGGTTGCCTCCTCTCTTTGCATGAGATTGGGCAATGTTTTTTCCGGGCCAATACCACTGACAAGCACCAGCTGACCGTCCGGTCTTGCAAGGCCAAAGCCCGCCATACCGGGATCAATTTTTTTCATGCGCTCTATGAGTTCCCGACCAAGTTCAGGCCGTCGCAAAACACCTATTTCAATAAGCTCCTGACCAAGCCCCTGTAAAATCAGGTCATGCCCCTTGAGAGTAGTTCTTACTGCCTGGGAAAGCGTTGAATTAATATGTTTTAAAGTGGATTCTGTATCGCTTAGATTAAAGCGCCAGATAAAAAAGAGGGAAAACAGATAAGCTACAAGCAGCAGAAAAACTATGTTACGAAAAAGACTGGCTAAAGGCGTTTTCGCTGCAAAACGATTCACTGGATGACCATGCTTGGTTGTTTAGCGGTCAAATCCCAGGTCATGTGATTCACCCTCCTCCTGTCATCATTTTTTCATCAGCCTGTAA
>CALAZS010000147.1 GCA_937926265.1 uncultured Gammaproteobacteria bacterium | reverse complement strand
TTTCGTAATCGTGCCAGTAGAATGTTGGTGTGCTCATGCGCTGAGCTTACCAGAATTTGTTTTAGCAACTAAACCAATCTTTGTTGATTCATTCTTAAGTTACTGAACCAAAACCTGCCTGTGTTGTTATTCTGGAGACGCTGTAAAGCCATCCCTGGCCGCTTGGCTTCGGCATCTATGCCTCAGACACTCCAGAATAACAACACAGGCAGTTTTTTTGGAGAAAGGAACAAGATAAGTTAATCAATTGTTTCTTTTTGAAGCTTCAGCAGCATGGATGCTGCTGTGAGTCCCATGGAAGGGTTCACACGCCTTCAAAAAGAAATAATGATTGGCTTATCTAGATGCAACAAGCCAATCATCCGGTATGAATTTCAACAAAAAAGAGAGTCAGGCGAGGTCTTCAGCTAAGGAATCACGCACATTCTGATCAATCGGTGAAACGGTATGGGTATAGTTTGCGTGCTCAATACCGGCATTAATTGCAGAACCTGATTTAACTGCCTCACACATTTCAGGAGTGAGTTCGAAACGCATAAAGTGAACCGCGGAAGTCTTCTCGTCATCAGTACGATCAAGATCTTCATTGGCTATGGCATAAACTTTATCAAAGCCATCAACCTGAACCCAGGTCTTGTCTTCGATACCGCCGAGTTTAGCCAGGGCAACCTTGCGCTCTTCCACATCACCGTATTCCATCATGAAAGTCGCTTTCCAGTTACTGCCATCGGGAATTAATGGGTTGTAAGCATCAAGCTCTTCCTGGATACCTTCAGCTTCAAAAATCTTTTCAATACGCAGCATTTCCTGTATCTGGTACTGCATGGTTAAACGATCTTCAAAATAAAGCGTAGCGTTAGGACCAATCATTACCTTGCGATTCTTCTTGTGATCAAGAACATTCGCACGGAAGTCTTTACGTTTTTCTGCGTAAGTTTCTAAAGTAAATAAATCATCTTTTCTTAATGCACTCATAATCAAATACCATATGCCTGTCTGATTAAAGTAATGGGATGCTCAGCCTCAGTCTCACGTCCAGCCTTGGTTAAACCATCTGCAATGTGATGACCCGCCATAACACAGTCACTGGTGAAATGATCCGGCTCATCTTTTTTCACACGATTGACAACCGGTCGTCCGATTTTAACCGCATGTTGATGGAACTCTTTCTTGACCGCGTAAGTACCGTCATGACCTGAACAACGTTCAATAGCATTGACCTCGGTTTCAGGAATCAGTTCCAACATTTCACGCGTTTTATTACCAATACGCTGCACACGCTGATGACATGAAACCTGGTAAGAAATTTTACCTAATGGTGATTTGAAATCCGTTTTCAGTTTGCCATGTTTATGACGCAACATCAGGTATTCAAACGGGTCATAAATGGCTTCCTGAACTTTCTTGACCTCAGGATCATCAGGAAACATCAAAGGTAGTTCCTGTTTAAACATAAGCACACAGGAGGGAATAGGTGCGACGATATCCCAGCCTTCATCAACCAGTTTCGCAAGCTCAGGAATATTAACTTTCTTGGCTTCTTCAACCGCTTCGAGATCACCAAGTTCCAGCTTCGGCATACCACAACATTTTTCCTTATCTGCCATGCGCACCGGAATGTCATTATGACGGTATACCTTGATTAGATCCTCACCCAGGTCAGGTGCATTTACGTTACCGTAACAGGTGGCAAAAACAGCTACTTTTCCAGTGGTTGGTCCCGCGGGCTCAGCCTTCTCTCCGGCATCATTAGTGATACGTTTACGAAGTTTGCTACTGTGAAATTCAGGAACTACCGCATCTTTGTGAACACCAAACTGAGATTCGAGCACACCTCGGAAGGTGGCATTTTTATTCATTGCATTCACAACACCACTTACTACAGGGATACCTGCAAGCGAGCCGAGTTTATCAGTATTGGTTAAAGTCTTGTCTCTGAAAGACGCACCTTCTTTTTTAAACTTGACCGCTTTGGCCTGTAGCATCAGGTGAGGAAAATCCAGGTTCCACTCGTGAGGAGGAACATATGGACATTTGGTCAGGAAACACAGATCACATAAATAACAGTGATCAACAACTTTCCAGTAATCATCTTTGGCAACACCATCCATTTCCATGGTGTCAGATTCATCGACGAGGTCGAATAATGTAGGGAAGGATTCACAGAGACTTACACAACGACGACACCCGTGGCAGACGTCAAAAACACGTTCCATTTCCTCAAAGAGTTTTTCCTCGTTGTAGTACTCAGGATTTTTCCAGTCAACGTTATGTCGAGTTGGTGCTTCCAGGCTACCTTCACGTGTCATGATATTCTCCGCTGCAAAATTTTGTAGGGTTGCTTATCAAAAGTTACAGAAATTTATCTGAAACCTTTGATATGAAACCATAATGATAAGAGACCGCTAATAATAGATTTTAAGGAAAAACCGGGGCATTACGGCCCCGGCACGACAATCGATTAGTCGTTCATGCTATCCAAAGCTTTCTGGAAGCGGTTAGCGTGTGAACGCTCAGCTTTAGCCAGAGTTTCAAACCAGTCAGCGATTTCATCAAAACCTTCATCGCGGGCTGATTTAGCCATACCTGGATACATGTCAGTGTACTCGTGAGTTTCACCTGCAATTGATGCTTTCAGGTTATCTTCAGTACCACCGATTGGCAGACCAGTTGCCGGATCGCCAACTTCTTCCAGATACTCAAGGTGACCATGAGCATGGCCGGTTTCGCCTTCAGCGGTAGAACGGAAAACAGCTGCAACATCGTTATAACCTTCAACATCAGCTTTCGCTGCGAAGTATAGGTAACGACGGTTAGCCTGTGATTCACCTGCGAATGCATCTTTCAGGTTTTGTTCAGTTGCACTTCCTTTAAGAGACATAGTCTTCTCCTCCTGTTTTTAAATGAGTTGATCAACTCGGGTTTAGTGAAACGAAAATAAGAATAGTAAAGATTTTGCAATTAGTAGAATTGTTAATTCAAATAGTTTCGATAGATTTTACCAATCATTAAAATATTATTATTGTTATCATTTCGATCATAGCCACAACCCACAATCCTTACAAGAAATTATGTTCGATTATGATTTTTATTGATGATTTTCCGTCACGAATCAGTCAAATTCACAAAATCTGGCATTTTTTGAGAGCTTGATGTAATTTCAGAACACATTTTATTGTTTTTACTCAATAAAATAGCTACCTTATATTTAATATGAATGTTTGAAACCAGTTAATAAAAACTAAAATGATATTCAAACGAGTGACATCTGCCAGTGATATCTGAATGCCTTGTTTGAGTAATTGACCCCAGGAACTTTTAGCCTTCTCATGAGTGATACCGAAAATAATTGCCAGATAGTGAGGGAATTATTCAGTGATTTACCGGAAGGTAGTCTTAAAGTTCTCCAGATCACAGACACTCATCTATACGCTGAAACTGACGGTACCCTGTTGGGCATGAACACCCAGTACACCCTCGATGAAGTTCTGAAAATGACTGAAGAATGTGGTCCGGTTGACCTGATTCTTTCGACTGGCGACCTGGTGCATGATGCCTCCGCGGTTGGCTACAAGCGCTTCCAGTCCATCATGGAAAAAGCCGGTGTCCCTGTTTACTGTCTTCCAGGTAATCATGACGTTCCGAGCATGATGCGAAAGACACTTAAAGATTCACCGGTATCTTACCTTCCCTCAGCCGTCCACAATGACTGGGGATTTGCATTTCTGGACTCCACCCTGCTCGATAGCGAGGGAGGGCATTTTGAACAAAGCGAACTGGAACTGCTTGATCAGATTTTATCTGACAACCAGGACAAGCATGTACTGGTGTGCATGCACCATCAACCCGTACCGGTAAACAGCGAGTGGATGGACACCATGCTTATTGATAATGCCAGCGACTTTTTTGAAGTTGCAGACAGATTCGAAAACATCAAAGGACTGCTCTGGGGCCATATACACCAGATTTTTGATAAAGAGCGAAACGGTATCCCGATGATGGCGACACCATCAACCTGTATCCAGTTCGAACCCGAAAAAGATGACTTTGGTCTGGATGAAGAACCACCTGGCTGCCGTTGGCTTGCGTTACTTCCGGACGGAACCATCAAAACCTGCGTCACACGATTAAGTGAAATGCCAGACGGCCTGGATTTTGCGTCTGGAGGATACTAGACAGTAAATAATAAAACATACTCACGCTAGATATTCACGCTTACAAACTGCCTTATAAACGCTTAAAATTGGCTATCAAGTAATACCTGTCTGATCATTAATGCCATTTTCAACAATTTTAAAGTTTGTTTTTCCAGCCGTTATTTCCGGAACACTCTTAGCCGGGACTCTACCTGATTCTCTACAGGAATCTAAAACTGGCCGACAAAATGATCACCCTGTCCTGCCAGGTAAATATGGACAGAAAGAGGTCCTGCAAAAGTCCAAGCTGAACCTGGGTAAAGGTGCGCCTTACGTGATGATCAGCGAACCTCAACAACAGACTAATAATCAGCCAAATCAACATCTAAATAATCAGTCAAATACACAGCCAAATACGCAGGGGCTTAAACCTCTGACCCAGCCGGGTTACTCACCTTTGATTTTTGCCAAGCCAATGCCTATCCAGTCACCCCCAATGCAAAAGGGGCCAGAAACTATGCGAGAAAACAGGCCAGCTGATATATCAGAAAATATTTCGGCCAACATACCGTCCAGCATGCCATCCAATATGCGGGCAACTTCGAATTTCATGTTTAATTCGGAACAACAGCCTGAGGATTTACCACCGCCGCCAAATGAATACATTGCACCCGAGCATGAGTATCCGGATGCCCGGCAACTGGATGAACAGTTCCAGAATGCTAAAAACCTGCCTTTTGACCAATGGGGACAGCAACCTGCTCAGGCACCAGCTGACCCGATTAACTTTCAGGCTGCACCAGATCCGTCGGCATATGACTACCCAAGGCCAAACCGTTATTACCAGGGCAACCAGTTTTTTCAAAAAAATGGTCAAAGTAACTTTATGTCAAGCTATCCAGCTTTGAATCCCACTTACGCGCAAAGGCCTTATGCCAAGCAAGCTTATGACCCTTACCTTAATGAGGCGCACCTGAATGACCCTTGGCCTAATAACCTTTCTGATAACCTTTCTGGCAGGCCATTTACGCCACCGGCCAACATGGATTTACAACATTTTGACCAATTTCCTGTGCCACAGGATCTATATGGCAACGCACCCATCAGTCCCCAGACATCATCAGGCACGGGAGATTTTTTCAAAAAGATTCCGGAAGAAGAAATTATTTATCCGCCGAACTACCCTGGGGTGAGATAAAGGGGGTGAGATAAAGGGACAAAGAAAAAGGGCCAGGGATAAAGGACCAGAGATATACGGCCATGAATCTAGGCCGTGAATACAAAAGACAGGGTTCTAATCAGGTAACCTGATAGCCGAGGATTCACCAGACCGGGCGGCAGCTTCAGGGCTGACTGCAAACCTCACTGATAAAAGATACTTTTGATCAGCTCCCGGTTTTAGCGGCGTTATACTGTCGACCTGGCCATCCTGCCATTTACCACGAAATGCCACTTCAATCTCATCATCAACATTAACACCTGCAACCTGCTCACTGCTGACTTCAGCAAGAGACAACATTTGATCTGCCCTGGCAACTTCAACAAGCACCCGGCTTTCATTTTCGTTAACAACGACCTCGCCTATGGCTGTATCGACCGAAATAATAACGGCGTCATAAGGTGAAACGATAAGGCTGTATTCCTGTTCAAGTTTGGCACGTTCATACTCTGCCTGGGCATGGGCATATTTTGCTCGCGCTGCTGATAGCTGAATATCAGCCTGTTGACGCTCATAGTCGGAAATGACTGTTCTGTCGTAAAGTTCTATCGCCCTGTCCTGCTCCCTTAACGCCTCTTCAAGCTGGAGCAAGGCAGCACGTCTTTCAGCCCGGGTTCTTTCCTGGTTGACTTTAAAAAAGCGCTGATCGAGTTCCACTAAAACTGTATCTTTTTCAACAACAACCCCGGGGCGAACATTTACCTGGGTGACCTTACCTGAAACAGTGGTACCAAGCCGCCTTAAGTCAGACCAGTCGAGCTTGGCGTTTATTTCTGCTGCAAACGAATGGACTGAAAAAAACAGCAGCCATGAGAATATGAATAATGAATTAATTTGTCGCATCACTTGGTGTAACTTCCAGTTTTAAATTGTCTTTACCCATCAGGGCAGCCAGTCTCGCCTCGGCCAATGCATAATTGAGCTCGGAACGAAGTAAATTCAAAATGACACGTGACACCCTTACGACAGCATCACCAAAATCGGAGGCAACCTCGAGCTCATATAGAGCGCGGTTTTTGTCCAGGTAGAGTTCCCCGTAATCCTCACTGATCTGCAGCGCCTCAAGATCGGCCTTCAGGGAATCAAGCAGCAATAACTGCTCTGCAGCCTGCTCTCTAACAGCAAGCTCCATAGCTCTTAATTCAGCCTGTTTTTCCATTAAATTCGCATTGGCCCTGGCTTTTTCGGCATCAACCCGTCCGCCGGTGTAGAGTGGTACTTCAAGCACCAGTCCAGCAGAGGCCTTATGAGTCGACGCGGTCTCACGCTCATATTCACCCAACAGCATTTCACCCCGGATAACAGGGTTACCAGCATATTCAGAGGCCTTTGCCTGCTGTTGGGCTGCAGTCAGGGCCGAACGTGCAGCCAGCAACGCCGGGTTATTCTGTAATGCCGTATCAATCACGGTTGTTAAATCCGGTAATGGTTTTTTCCAGTCAACATCAGGTTTAATCAACTCGGAAGGCAATTCATTCGGCCTGTTCATCAGGTTAGCCAGCTGAATACGTGTCAGGCGTTGCCGCTGCTCAACCAGTTTTCTTTTTTGCAGCAGTTCCCGGTAACCGGTTTCCAGTGCCAGCAGGTCAACTTCTGACACGGTACCCAGTTCATGGCGATCCCTGGCCTTGTCGTAGTCCAGAAAGGCCATGGTCATTTCTTCATTTTTGAGCACATAGTCTTTGTCAACGATCAAGACAGTGAAGTACATTTCCATGACATCGATAAGATGCTGAAGCCGCTGATCGACGTTTAGCAATTCCCGGTTTCTGATATTTTCAGATGCAGCTGCTTCACGCGACTCGGTATAGCCAAAATCGTACAGGCGTTTTGATGCCAACAGTAAAGCCTTGCTGTCATCATTTCCGCGACGGATGGCAATATCGGCCGGTTCGATCCATGTAAGATAACCCTCGGCGGAAATATTCAGACCTGATTCGGCTTCAATCGCGGCAGCCTCGGCACGACTTAGTTCAAGCCGGCTTAAGGATAGTTCCATCGAAGGATGCTGCTCAGCCGCTTCCAGCGCCTTTTCCAGCGTCAATGGCGATGGTAAGGGTTCTGAAACGGCTACCTCCTGATAAGTCAATATAATCAGGAAAATCAGTAAAACCCGATAATGGATTGCAGTTGAAAAGTAGGAGCGCACTTTAATTTTTATGTTATTTCTTTAAGTAATTTAATTATTTTTTAAGGGATCTTTTGTACTTGGTGAAACTCATCTTGCTGTTTATCCCCTCGGCAAAAAACTGTCCGAATTGCATAAATTCTTCAACACTGGTCATGGCGCCAGTATAACGTCCACGTTTCATTAAATTACCGTCAACATCGAACATCAGGAAAACCGGTGTCGCACGCACCCGGTATTTCTTTTCAGAAAAATCCTTCATGGTGGTGTCACTGCCATCGAAATCAACCAGTTCATCCGTCAGTTCCTTATCAATCAATATCGGACGAAAATTAGCCCGGAAGTAATCCTGTACATCGACCCTGTTGAGTACGGTTTTTTTCATACGCGCACAGAATGGACAGTCATCTTCCTCGAACATCAAAAGAACCCCTTTTTGCCCTTCATCCTTGGCTGTCAGCGCCTCCTCCGACAGATCACCAAAAGACGCATAGAAAAAGTGCTGAAGCGGGTCTCGGGTTTGCCCACTGGCAAAAATGGCAGAACTGGCAAACACTGACAGCAACAAAAGCCCTGCAGCAAAAAGATTGGCAAAGTATAGATTTTTAAAACGCATAATATCCCTTCAGGGTTAATTCTATTTCTATAGTTGAATATAAACGCCATAACAACCCTAAATCAATCAGATTCGCGTGGCAGATTCGCGTGGCAGATAAAATGGCAAATATATATCATTAAATTAATAGTCACTGCTTATCCGCAGGTAATCTCATGATTTTATGACTATAATATTTTGACACCTAAATATAAAAAATAATTTCATAAATTAACCATCATAACGAGGATTGATTCATGTCTGAGCAATTTCGCCTGATAACGCGCAGTGATTTTGACGGGTTGGTATGCGCCGTACTACTAAAACACCTGGATTTAATTGATGATATTAAATTCGTCCACCCCAAGGACATGCAGGATGGCTCCGTTGAAGTAAACGACAGGGATATAACGACCAACCTGCCTTATGTAGAAGGCGTAAACCTGGCATTTGATCACCATCTTTCAGAAACCATACGCAACGAGGGTGAGCGAACCAACCATATTATCGACCCGGATGCGCCTTCTGCAGCCAGGGTGGTCTGGAAACACTATGGTGGCCATGAAGCCTTTCCTGAATCCTGGGATGAAATGATGGAAGCGGTTGACCGTGGTGACTCTGCCCAATTCAACAAGGAGCAGGTACTTAACCCGAAAGAATGGGACCTGTTGAATTTCCTTATGGATGCAAGAACCGGGCTGGGACGTTTCAGGGAATTCAGAATCTCCAACTACAACCTGATGATGGACCTGATCGATTACTGCAAGAATCACTCGATTGCCGAAATTATGCAGTTACCTGACGTGATAGAACGCATCGATCTCTATCATGAGCAATCCGATATGTTCAAACAGCAAATTCAGCGCTGTGCCACCGTCCATGACAACCTGGTTGTGCTGGACCTTCGCAATGAAGAAACCATTCATGCCGGTAACCGCTTTATGATTTATGCGCTCTACCCGGAATGCAATATCTCGATCCATGTGATGTGGGGACGAGAAAAACAGAACACCGTGTTTGCGACCGGAAAATCAATCTTTGACCGTGGCTCAAACACCAATGTTGGCGAATTAATGCTCAAATACGGCGGCGGCGGTCACCAGGCTGCGGGCACCTGCCAGGTTGATAATGACAAGGCAGAAGCAGTGCTTAAGGAACTTATCGCCGCGATCAACGCTGACGGCTAGCCAAACTAAATTCAAAGGCCAAATGCCTGACTAAAGGTGCCTAAAGCTTCTGGCTGAAAAGCTGGTCAAGTTTCACCTCCATGCTTTGCTGGCCTGCATCATTGATCTCGGCCAGTAAAGGCACCAGGGTTTCTCTTGCCGGGCCATCATAATTGTCCAGTTCATCCTGTGAAGGCAGGATGAACGGCCTCAGGCGATAAAGCTCGGCAAGTGAGAAATGTGATAAATCACGGCCGAGCGCCCACTCGTATTTAACAGTATTTAAAACCAGTTGTGACTTCTGCAGCTTGATCAACAGGTTTTCCATGTTCTCTTCAGCATATCCTTCAACTTCATCGACAAGGTTTTGCAGTGAAACCGTTTTACCTGTTTGCTGTGCCTGCCAAAGTCGCGCCACAACCTGGAGCACATCAAGTAATTTATCACCCTGCCATTCAGTCGCGTGTTTCTGATGCCGGTAAATACTCAAACAATATGTGAACTCTGCTCCCAGCAATGTCACCAGCCAGGAAAGGTAAAGCCACACCAGGAAAATCGGTACTGTCGCCAGTGCCCCATAGATGGCCTCATAGGATGGAAAGCTGGTCACATAAAAACCAAAACCACGCTTAGCCAGTTCAAACATAGTGGCAGCTACCAGGCCACCGGCAAAAGCATGCTTTACCGGCACCGGCCGGTTTGGAATAACTGCATACATCAACATAAATGCCAGGGAGGAAACAAACACCGGTGCAAAAGAAAGCAGTTTGCCTGCCGGTTCAAACATACCTGTCTCGTGCAATAAAGGCAGTGAAACAATGTAAGACGTTACGGCAATACTCAACGCGATCAGGATAGGTCCAAGTGAAATCACCGACCAGTAAACCATGAACATCTTCATCGTGCCGCGTTTGCGTTTGACCCGCCAGATACGGTTGAAAGCCTGGTCAATACTGGCCATCAGCATTACCGCAACAATCACCAGAAAGATAAAGCTGGTTCCTGTCATCTTGGCAGCCTTACCGGTAAATTCATCCAGGTAGGTTTGCAGCACATCGCTTGAAGCCGGCACAAAATTCTCAAAAACAAAATTCTGCAGTTGTTCGCTTACCTTGTCAGCAATCGGAAAAACTGAAAAAACCGAGATCATCACCGCAATTAACGGCACCAGCGATAGCAGTGTGGTATAGGTCATGGCGGCTGCATTTTGCAGGCTGTTATTTGCCATAAACCTGGCCAGCAGTAATTTCAGGAAAGACAATGTATGGCGATACATTGCCTGGATATCCAGTTCAGAAAGGCGCATGTTTTTTTAATTCCATTTTCATACCGATTTTATTTAGGTTTCATTTCGGGTTTCATATAGGCATCACTACCATAGTGCTGGCAAGCTGTTTACAATACCATTATTAAGCGTAGACAACCTGGCTGATACAATCCATGACAACACAAATATTTCATAATCCGCGATGCAGTAAATCCAGACAGACTCTGCAGTTGCTGGAAGACAACAACCAGGATATCGAGGTTATCGAATATCTTAAAACACCGCCCACGGCATCTGAATTAAAAAAAATCATTAAATTGCTGAATATTTCACCACGTGATCTTTTGCGCAAAGGTGAAAAAGAATACAAAGAGGCCAATCTTGCCGATAAAAGTCTGACTGATCAGCAGATCATTGATGCCATGGTTCAATTTCCCAAACTCATTGAAAGACCAATAGTGATCAAAGACGGTAAAGCTCAGATTGGCCGTCCACCTGAGTTGGTCCTGGATATTCTCTGATGTCCTACGTACTGGTCCTTTATTACAGCACCCATGGCGCAACAGCAGAAATGGCCAAACTGGTCGCGCGCGGCATTGAGGAAAACGCTGGTATGAACACTGGTATGAACAATGGCATGGAAGCCCTGCTTCGCACAGTGCCAAGTATCTCGGCAAAAACCGAAGCTGTCGAAGACAGCATTCCTGATTCAGGCGCTCCCTACGTTACCCGGGAGGAACTGGAAAACTGTTCAGGTTTGGCCTTGGGCAGCCCCACACGCTTTGGCAATATGGCCAGTGCCATGAAATATTTTCTTGACGGCACTTCTTCCCAGTGGCTCGCAGGCGCCCTGGCGGGCAAACCCGCAGGCGTTTTCACTTCCGCTTCGTCATTGCATGGCGGCCATGAATCCACGCTGTTAAGCATGATGCTACCGCTTATGCACCATGGCATGATCATTACCGGACTGCCCTATTCAGAAACTGCCCTGCTATCAACCACTGCCGGTGGCACACCTTACGGCCCTTCGCACCTGGCTGGCCCGGAAAGCAACCTGCCGTTAACTGAAGATGAAAAGAGCCTCTGCCGGGCTTTGGGAAAACGGCTTGCTGAAGTGGCTGGCAAACTAACCGCATAGCCTGAAATTAAATTAATCATTTAATTATTCATGCAGATTCCCCTTGAACTGAAATTACCGGTAAAAGCCGATCTTGATGATTTTGTGTCTCCACAAAAACAGGAAATAAATCAAGCAATCCAGGCTTTGCTTAATGCCAGGGAGCATCTGTACCTGTATTTTGGTGCGCAGGCTGAAAGCGGTAAAACACATTTGCTAAGCGGCATTTGTCAACTTGCTGAAAACGCCGATAAATCGGTGATCTACCTGCCTTTAAAAGATGCTGCAGAATTATCCGTTGAGATCTGCGAAGGCCTGGAAGAGGCGGACATCGTCTGTATTGATGATATTAATGTCATCGCCGGTAAACAGGACTGGGAACTGGCCATCTTCAACCTGTATAACAATATTGTCAGTAAAGGCCATCAACTGGTTATATCCGGAAATAACACACCTTCAAACCTGGATATTAAATTAAAGGATTTAAAATCCAGAGTTGCCTGGGGGATTACGATTTCTCTTAAACCTCTGTCTGACGAAGACAAAGGAGAGGTTCTAAAAACAAGGGCTGCCAAACTCGGTATGCCTTTACCAGTGGAAACCATCACCTACCTGTTAAGGCATCACAGCCGAACCATGATCGGGTTACTGGAAACAATGAATGAACTGGAAAGAGAATCATTGGCTGCCAAAAGAAAGCTGACGGTACCTTTTGTAAAATCAGTCCTGGAGAGCTGATTTTTCTATTATTGTTTCAAATCCCGCCGTCAACCATCGTTTGGATGTGACTTGCTGATGGCTCGCCTCGACCATTCAATCACGTAGGCAGTACCACTAAGACCTGTTGTCACTGCCACCGACCATATCAACCCGTCAAGCACCCAGTCCGGCATCAGGTAAAGGCCGTGATTAACGACAAATGCCAACACCAGGATAATCTGTAAAAAGGTATTAAGTTTACTGATTAAACTCGGTTCAGCATTCAGCTGCTCGATTTGTATTGAATAAACCAGTGCGCCGGTAACGATAATGACATCGCGCAATATTACCAGGGCAACCAGCCAGGGCGGCAAAATTCCCAAACCACCAAGACACAGGAATGATGAAACCAGCAGTGCCTTGTCAGCTAACGGATCCAGCAGCCCCCCAAGGCGGCTCTGCCAATGCATGCGCTTGGCCAGGAAACCATCGACACCATCTGACACCCCGGCGATAAAAAATATAACCAGGGCAACCAGGAACTGCTCTTCGAGAAGAGCCCAGATAACCGGCACTGTCAGCAGCAGTCGGAGAAAACTGATAATGTTGGGGATATCTCTGGCTTGAAGATTCATCAGGGCAATCTGTAAAACAGCTGAATATCGTTTTCCAGGTTATTGGCTGCCTGGGATACCTGATTTACCTGGGTTGCCTGATTTGCCTGGGATACCAGAGGCTCTGAGCCCGCTGAAGTTTTCAAGCCATTATTCGAGGCGTTATTGGAATCGGCAAAAATAGATGGCTGCGCTTCCTGTAGCACTCCGGTGATCGCCATTGCCTGGGAAAAAGACTGAACACCTCCACGTAATTTCATCGCGAAGATCACTTTGTCATTTTTGGCAGAACGCAACTCATACTGATCAACAGTTTCAGACTTGTCCAAAAGCTGCCTGACTCTGGCCAGATCGGCAAAACTTTTTACGTTTTCGACCTGCATGCTAATCATTTCCGATTCACTGCCACCGACAGGCGCATAACGTACAGCTAACGCATCAGCAATATCATTAACGCCATCCCTGGTTACAGCAGCAAGCTGTTTGCCGTTATGTTCCCAGCGACGATTATCATTTGCACCGATCAGTGACCAGTTTGAACTCACCCTGCCGCTGGAACTTATCGTTAGCCTGATAGTGGCAACCAGGTCAGGTGAATATCTTTCGGAGGCACGCTGCACAGGCTCCTCAAATGCCCCCCATAAATCACTCGCATTCAGGGCAGCCTGGTCTTCAAGGTCCATCAACGGCATCATAATCGATATACCGCGGTTATAGACCTCTGACTTAAGCATGCTGACAATTTGCTGGTCTGTTTCGGGAGATAGCAGGCGACGGCTACCGTTGCTTTCAATACCTACCCAGGCAAGCGTCTGTGGTCTCTGGCTGCCCCAGACCGGCAACCCGGCATCTCTTAACATCTGGTTGACCGCCAGTTTATCGAATGTCATCTGGATGAAAGTTTTTTCAACCGGCGCATCTGCAATTTCTCCGACTGACTTTAACTTGTAGTTGTACTGCTGAACGTAACGGCCGGCCCCGGCTGCCATAGAGATAACCGACTGGTTCGATGCTGCTGAACGGCTGCCGGTCACTTTCACCACAACCTGTTTGAAGCCAGCCACTATCGCCCTGGTTCTTTCATCCTGCCCCTGGTCTGTCACCTCGATTTCCGCCCGGTAAAGGCCATCCACCTCGACAGCAACAAGATTTAATGGCAACAAAAAGACTAACCAGATGATTTTTTTCAGCATTAATAATTTACCCGGGAATTGTTTGGTGTCAGCAAAATAATTTGCATTGTATAAATTGAACAAAGGATAAGCCAGTAGTGTTAAAATCGGCTGGCAGAATATTTAACTGGAACCATCGCCATTATGAACTCAGAGAATAATTCATCATTAAGTTACCGTGATGCAGGTGTTGATATCGATGCGGGTAATTCGCTCATCGAAAAAATCAAACCAATTGTCAAAAATACCTTCCGTCCCGGCGTCCTTACAGGTTTGGGTGGTTTTGGTGCCCTGTTTGAACTTCCCGTAAACAAATACAGAAACCCGGTACTGGTATCCGGTACTGACGGCGTAGGTACCAAACTTAAACTCGCGCTGGAAATGAAAAAACATGACACTATCGGCATCGACCTGGTTGCCATGTGTGTCAATGATATTGTTGTGACCGGCGCTGAGCCCCTGTTTTTTCTGGATTATTACGCCACTGGCCATCTCGAACTGGAAACCGCATCGGACGTGATTTCCGGCATCGCCAAAGGCTGTGAATTATCCGGTTGTGCCTTAACCGGTGGTGAAACAGCTGAAATGCCCGGCATGTACGAAGGTGAAGATTATGACCTGGCTGGTTTTGCAGTCGGCATCGTCGAAAAAGACCAGATCATTCAGCCGGAGACCGTCAAAGCCGGAGATGTCCTGCTTGGCCTGGCCTCTTCAGGCCCACATTCCAATGGTTACTCACTGATCCGCAAGGTACTTGAAGTTGCCAATGCCGACCTTGGTCAATCTTTTGAAAACACAACCCTTGGCGAAGCTTTACTGGCACCGACACGCCTTTATGTTAAGTCCCTGCTTGCCCTGCTGGAAAAGGTTCGGCCACATGCTTTTGCACACATTACCGGTGGTGGCCTGACAGAAAACCTGCCAAGAGTCCTACCGGAATTCACCACCGCCAATATTGACTTATCAAGCTGGAATCGTCCCGAAGTTTTCAACTGGCTGCAGGAAAATGGCAACATTGAAGACCAGGAAATGCTTAGAACCTTCAACTGCGGAATCGGCATGGTCGTCTGCGTGTCACCTGAAGATAAAGACCAGGCTATTTCAATCCTGCAGTCTCAGGGAGAGACCGTATCAGTGCTTGGCTCGATTGAAGCCAGCGAACAACAGACTGCCTGTGTAAAATACGCTTAAACATTGACTCACAAAAATGACTCAAAAACGCGTTCCCCTGGTTGTCCTGATCTCAGGTAGCGGCAGCAATCTGCAGGCCATTATTGATGCTTCCCAAAACCCGGACTACCCAGCTGAAATAGTTGCTGTTATCAGTAATCTTGAGGGAGTCAAAGGGCTTGAGCGCGCTGAAAAGGCCGGCATTCCAACAGCAGTTTTAAACCACAAGGGCTTTCCGGACCGTGACAGTTACGATACCGAGTTAAGAAAGCTGATTGACTCTTTCAACCCGGAGATCGTGATTCTTGCCGGTTTTATGCGGATTCTTACCGATAATTTCGTTAATGCTTACCTGGGCAGGATGTTGAACATTCATCCTTCCCTGTTACCCAGGTTCAAAGGTCTTCATACCCACCAGAAAGCGATTGATGCCGGTGATTCATTTCATGGTGCCACGGTGCATTTCGTGACACCTGACCTGGATAGCGGTCCGCTGATAGTGCAGGCTTCAGTGCAGATAAGATCGACTGATGATGCCGATTCGCTTGCTGCACGGGTTCTTGAAAAAGAGCACATCATCTATCCGATGGCAATCGACTGGGTAGCTTCCGGGCGTGTGAAAATGCATAACGGTTTCATCACGATGGATGGCAGCCCACTTCAGGAACCTGTCGTCATTAACTAGTTATATATAAAAATTTCGGGTGGCTCGTACTGCTTTTATCAGGACGCTCAAGCCATCCATGGGCGCTCTACTTCCGGGCATCCTGCCCTACAGAAGCCTGATAAAAGCAGCACAACCAACCCCCTTTTCTAGCCAAAGGGCAATAGCTGATTAATTTCATGATTTAAGAT
>CALAZS010000146.1 GCA_937926265.1 uncultured Gammaproteobacteria bacterium | reverse complement strand
TTTATTTTCTGTAAAATACGCAGATATCAACCTTGGTAATTTATTAATTTCATGCAAATTATCGAAAGCATTCCTGACCAGAGCCTTAAACAGCTTTTATCCCGTTACTCACTCAAGCTGAAGTGCGTTAGCAAAAACAAGGAAATCCCTGGTTCCCATTGGGGTGATAGCGAAGCCGGCCTGATAGGTAATACCCTGTATGTACGCGCTGACACCCCTGTTCACTCCGCCCTGCATGAAGCCTGTCATTTTGTCTGTATGGATGCAGACCGGCGCAGTGACCTTCATACTGATGCCGGCGGTGATTATGACGAGGAAAACGCTGTTTGTTATCTTCAAATTCTGCTGGCAGAAAAAGTGGCAGGTAATAATGCCAAACAGCTCATGCAGGAAATGGATGCCTGGGGCTATACCTTCCGATTGGGATCGGCATCTGAGTGGTTTTACCATGATGCCGGGGATGCCCGGCTATGGCTACTTGATTCAAACCTGATAACACCGGACAATAAACCAACATGGAAACTAAAGGATTAAGTCAAAAAATGAGTTACCCTTCAAACATTCGCAAGTGTCTATTCCCTGCCGCAGGCTATGGTACCCGCTTCCTGCCTGCTACCAAATCGATGCCTAAAGAGGTCCTGCCGATTGTTAACAAACCGCTTATCCAATATGGAGTTGAAGAGGCTGTCAGTGCCGATATTCACCAGATAGGTATTGTGACCGGCCGGGGCAAACGTGCCGTTGAAGATCATTTTGATATTAACTACGAACTTGAACACCAGATCAGTGGTACCAGCAAGGAAGGCTACCTGCAGGACATCCGTTCCTTATTGACCCAGTGTACCTTTTCCTATACCCGCCAGATCGAAATGAAGGGCCTTGGTCATGCCATTCTGACAGGAGAAACCCTGATAGGGCCTGAACCATTTGCCGTGGTCCTGGCTGATGACCTATGCGTTAATACCGGTGGAGACAGTGTGCTGACACAAATGCGCAAAGTCTATGAGAAATACCGCTGCAGCGTGGTTGCAATTGAAGAAGTCCCCCAGGATGAAACCTATAAATACGGTGTTATTGCAGCATCCCAGCTGGAAGAAGATATTTTTGTTATCAATGACATGGTGGAAAAACCCCAGCCGGAAGATGCGCCTTCCAATATGGCTATTATTGGGCGATACATTCTGACTCCCGATATCTTTGACATTATCCGTGAAACACCACCCGGCAAAAATGGTGAAGTGCAAATTACTGATGCACTGCAGATTCAGGCTGAACGTAACATGGTTTTAGCTTTGAGATTCAAGGGTCAGCGTTTTGATTGCGGTAGCATTGATGGTTTTGTTGAGGCGACAAATTATTTTTATGAATTAATGAAATAGAGTTCATCAGCTGATTTTTACCTCGTTTTTTCAGTCAGGCTAAAAACTCTTTTATCAACCAGGTCCCATTGCCATACGTATCTTTTCAGCTAACATGTCAACCGGTTCACCCTGTCCGCCAACCAGGGCAATGCTGCCCTTTTCACCATGATCACCAAGCTGTATTGGAAAGATTTTTCCTGAAAAATCACTGGATTCAACAGCCTGAGGCATTTCAATGTCTTCATTAGGCATCAGCAACACCGTCACTGGTCCCTGTTTGCCGGATACAATTAAATGCAGGCCAAACCCTGTCCTCATCCAGCATTTTTCGACGTAAACCACGTCGGGCAGAATATTTAAAAAATCAGTTTCAAAAGCCCGGTAAAAGCCCTGCAGACGCGACTCGCTAACGGTTACCGTGTTTTGAAGCTGATCCAATTCATGATCGATATGCGCTAAAACAAAGTTGTTCAAAGAATAGTTCTGATAGATTTTGACGCCAAGGAATGCCGCAAATGCTACTGCTGCCATCGAACTTACCCAGCCAAATCTGAAAATCTTTTTCTTCTGCTCAACCTTTTGCCGGGTATAAGCAGAGATGACCTTTGATTTCAGTTTTTCACTCTTTTCCTCACTTACTATATTCTTTAACCTTCTTTCCAGTTCAATTTGTTCAAGATAAAGCTTACGGCATTTTTTACAGGCCCGGGAATGCTCAATGAAATCCGCTTCCTGAGCTGACGGGTTTTCACCTAATTTTTGGATAAACTCGTTACAATCCATCAGAATACTCGAAAAACTTTAATTCCTTTAAACTGGTCTCAGAGAAAATACGTTGAAAATATTTGAAACATACCTGTTTATTGAGACCGGAAGATCAAAAAATTTATTTCCGCTTCGGATAGCTTAAATGCCTGACTGTATATTCCAAGAAATCAGCTACCAGGAAATCCCTGATCATGTTTTTTCATTTCTGAAAAAACTTCCCTGGGCCCAGTTACTCGATAGCGGTGCTTTTCTCAACCAGAACAGTCGTTATGACATTATGGTTGCAGACCCCAAAGTCACGTTCGAAGTAAGTAATGGATCCACCCGGGTTTCGCATAAAAATGGCCCTGCTATCACGAGTAACCGACCCGTTTTTGATTTAATCAAAGAACACCTGGCTGGAAAAGCCGAAACGATGAACGAACTGCCTTTCAATGGTGGGGCTGTCGGTTATTTTGGTTATGACCTGTTTGCAGATCATGGATCAACCTCAAATACGCCTGCTATTGATGATATTCCTGACCTGGCAGTTGGCATATATGACTGGACTGTTATTACAGATCACCAGAAACAAAAAACCTTTTTCTTTAGCCAGGTTGACAATAAAGAACAGCGTGAGTTACTGAAGCAAATTCAGTCGAGCCTGGATGAGCCATTAACTGAAATCAATCACTCTTTATCCGTCAAAAAGCTCATGACTGATACTGACCAGGGTAGTTATATAAAAGCTTTTCAGCGCATTCAGAAATACCTGTTTGATGGAGATTGCTACCAGATTAACTTTGCACGATGTTTTTATGCGGCTCATCAGGTCCCTGCGAGATCAAACACTCCCTGGCAGGACTCAGCATGGCAGAGCTATAGACTATTAAGAAAAAACAACCCGGTGCCTTTCGGCGCATTTCTTGATTTGCCTTTTGCCAGGATTCTTTGTGCGTCACCGGAGCGTTTTCTTAAATTAAAAGATAATGAAGTTGAAACACGACCAATCAAAGGCACCCGGCCACGTGGAAGAAATGCCGGGGAAGATCACCAACTCAAATATTCACTGACCAACAGCGCCAAGGACAGGGCTGAAAACCTGATGATTGTTGATCTTTTACGCAATGACCTTGGCAAAAGCTGCAAAACCGGTTCGATAAAAACTCCGGAACTGTTCAGCGTTGAATCTTTCCCTACAGTGCACCATCTTGTCAGTACCGTAAAAGGTGAACTTGCTGAAGAAAGGACAGCAATGGATCTGCTGTTTCATTGTTTTCCCGGTGGTTCTGTCACCGGCGCCCCCAAAAAAAGGGCGATGGAAATTATCAATGAACTGGAGCAACACAAGCGTGCAATTTACTGCGGTTCAATTGGTTATATCAGTTATGCCGGCAACATGGACACAAACATTGCGATTCGCACCATGACAGTGACTAAGGAAAAACTCAGTTTCTGGGCAGGAGGTGCCATTGTGACGGATTCAGAAGCTGACAGGGAATTCCAGGAAACCCAGGATAAAGCCAGGCCATTCTTCGAATTGCTAAAAATAAAGAAGCCTTTATAGGTTTCCTCTTAATCCCGACTTATTTAGTCCCGGCTTAAATTCTAAAACCACCCACCAAAGACTGTAACTCACCGGCAACTTCACTTAACTGGTTCGCTGCCGCTTCCAGGTCTTTCATGCCATCAGTACTGCGTTGACTGATCTGGCTGATTGACTGAATGGTCGAGTTTACCTGGTCAGCCAGATTAACCTGGGTCGATGAAACCGAGGCAATCTGGGAATTCATTTCGTAAATAGAGGAAATCGACTGGTTGATATTGACCAGCGATTGCTTGGTTGTTTCTGCCTGCCCAACACTTTTCTCGGTTTGTGACTGGCTCGAAGACATGACACTGACCGCCTCCTGCGAGGCTGTCTGTAACTGCTGAATCATTTTATCGATTTCTTCTGTTGATTCCTGGGTTCTGCTGGCAAGTGTTCTGACCTCATCTGCAACAACGGCAAAACCTCGACCCTGTTCACCCGCTCGGGCTGCTTCAATAGCTGCATTCAATGCCAATAAGTTGGTTTGCTCGGCAATACCTCGAATAACATCAAGTACAGTCCCTATATGTTCACTGACCTGTTCCAGCTGGTTGATAACATCAGAGGCATGCGCAACTTCCGAGGCAAGTGAATTTATTGAGTCGACTGTCTGGTTAACGATATTTTCACCATCATCAGCAGATGCATTCGCTGATTCTGCGGCTGAAGAAGCAAGGCGCGCTTTTTCGCTGACCTCGTTACTGAAACCAAGCATTTCATTCATCACGGAAGCCAGTTGTGATGTTTCAGTTTGTGTTTGCAATGCACCGGTTGACGATGACTGGGTAACCGTTGACATTTGCTCAACCGATGAATTGAGCAACTCAACCGCATGAGAAACACTCATAATGGTGTTGCGTATACGCTCAACGAACAAATTGAATGCCGTTGCCAGTTCACCAAGTTCATCATGACTTGCAAGGTCTAGTGTTTTGGTAAGGTCGCCTTCACCGGCAGAAATATCCTTCATTGCCGAGACGGCCTTATCGAGCCTGCAACTAATTGAAAAACTGTTATACCAGGCTACACCTAAACCAATGACCAGCACGACCACTGAGATCACCAGCATAGCTGACAATGTTGAATCAATCTGACTGGTCATTGAATCAATCATTGTTGCAGAATATTGGCGCATCTCGCTGACAAGCTCATCAATAGAACGACTGAGATCGACGGTTAACGGACCGATTTCGGTTTTAATCAGGAAGGCATCCATGTAGGCCTTGTCACTGCCATGCAATGCCAGCACTTCAACGACCTCTTTAGAATATTGACTGATTAAAGGTTGAATCTGCTCAAAAGCATCGGCCTGTTCAAATGTCATCATGTCAGCTTTTTCAGACAGTTCTTTCATCAGGCCTTCTGTTTTTTCAATGTAAATTTTTGAATTATTTATAAATGACGGCGCAACCAGGCCAATGTATCCGCGCACAGCGCTAACCGTTTGTAAAATTGAATAACGCAGTTCCTGAATTTGCGTATAAAGCTCCAGTCTCTCCTCGTCCCGATCCTCATCGGCTTCAGACAGAATCATGATCGACAATGCCTGCATCATTGTACGAATATCCGGATTCATCTTGCCTTCCATGCGTTTTAACGCAGAAATATTTAGCGAGGGGGTTTGAACCAGGTTTATGATTTTAGACTGGTAATCCGCGTAACTTTGCAGTTGGCTGGAGATATCATCCACACTGGAACTCCACTCAGGCTTGAGCGCAATAATTTCGGATGTTCTGAAAGTATCCAGTTTTTCCTGCAATGTAATAAGCGACTGACTGTACTCATCCTGGTAGAACTGCTGGCGGGTTTTTACGTACAGTCCCAGGGAAGCCACGCTTTGTTTTATCGCAATATTCAGATCGAGTGCTGAGGCTACTGCCGGCTGCACCTCATCAGTGACCCTGTGCACGTCTTTATTGATGGACTGCAGTATTAACCATCCACCAATCAGGGTAATAACAATAATGGCCAGAAGCAGGCCATAGGATAGCCAGAGTTTATGTTTTATCGAGAGACTTAGTGTCATGATACTTTTCTGAAAAACGTCTAATTATGATTTCAGAAAAGTATAGACTAAATTCAGGAACGTGAGTTAGGAGCGTGATTTAGGAGCGACTGAGCCGGTCATATCCCAGGAGAAAGTGCAGTCCAGTTCAGACAGAACCGCAATCAAGCCGGTTTCACCTTCCTTGAGAATCATGTCCAGTGGAGTTTTCTGACGAAAACGACGATGGCGCATTCTAATCCAGCGTCCGGCCATTTCAGGATTGAGAGGATAAGTGGTTCTCAAGGCATCTGAGATGCGTAAAAGAAATCCTGCGCGACGCAGTACTTTTTCATCATCGGGCAACACTTCATGGCCTTCCCTGAGCTGGTTGAATTTACGCGCCTTGAAATTTTCAGGAAGGCAAAGCATATTCTGCATATCCTTGCTGTTGAGATCCCAGGATTCAAGCAGATTGACAACAGCCCTGGAAATATCGGCTACTGCCTGTTGTTGTGTATTTAATTCAGTCATTTCAGTTCAGCCTTCTTCAAAACTATGGAAATGGTATCAAAATCCTGCCAATAATTCCTGACTGATTTAGAGGGTTTTATATGAAAAACCGCACAAATATTCCGTTTTATGCCTATGAAAACAGTTTTTGCCACCATTTTTTCCGGTTATTGGCGATTACCTGGTTGGTCACCAGGTCAACCGGCTGGAGTTTGCTGATAACCCAGCCCGGCAGAGGCGGGTTATCACTATAGCCACAGGTGACACCCAGGTTATGCGGATCAAAAATTTTCACCATACCTGGATTTTCCAAATTATCCGCATAAACAATACCGCAGTAATCTTCCTCGTGGTCCTTACGCAGCAATTCATCAATTTTTTCAATAAAAACGAGCAATTCATTATGCGATGATGGTTTTTCAGGGACTGGACTGCCAATTGCGTACAGAAACCAGTCATCAGACACATTGCTACGCAACACCTCCCATAGATCATCCAGGTTGTGCCATCGCAGTGCCGAGGTGAAACTGCCATTTCTGAATTTATCCAGATATATGGATTCCGGGTCTTGTTCCGTCATAAAGCTTTCATTTCCAACTGTGTAATCCATAAAGGATATAATAGAATTTACTGTTAAATCACTACCTTGTTATGAGTAAAGCCATGAATGCCCTTTTCGAATCGAGTATTGCAGATTTACCGCTGGTCAGTCGAGGTAAAGTCAGGGATATCTATGATGTTGATGAAGAACACATGCTTATCGTCACCACTGACCGACTTTCCGCATTTGATGTCATCATGTCACAACCGATTCCCGGTAAGGGTGAAGTGTTGACCAGGGTTGCCAATTTCTGGTTTAAGCGCACCCATGACATCATCCCTAACCATCTTTCAGCGATTCACCTGGAAGATGTCATTACCAATACTGAAACCCGTAAAACACTGGGCGACCGAGCAATCATAGTTAAAAAATTAATGCCTTTGCCAGTTGAAGCCATCGTTCGTGGTTACATTATTGGTTCTGGCTGGAAGGATTATCAAAAAACAGGCCAGGTATGTGGAATCGACCTACCCCATGGTCTGAGGCTTGCGGATAAGCTTCCGGAACCACTGTTTACTCCATCAACCAAGGCCGAAGTTGGTGGACATGATGAAAACATCGATTTTGATCAGACTGCTGAACTTGTAGGGGCAGACCTTGCCGTGCAAATCCGTGATGTGAGTTTAAAAATTTACGCTGAATGCGCCGAGTACGCCTTATCCCGCGGCATCATTATTGCCGATACCAAGTTCGAGTTTGGCCTGGATGAAGATGGTACGCTGCATATTATCGATGAAATGCTAACGCCTGATTCTTCCCGTTTCTGGCCGGCTGATCAGTATCAACCCGGCATCAGTCCACCGAGTTTTGATAAGCAGTTTGTGCGTGACTATCTTGAGACTTTGGACTGGAACAAGTCACCGCCACCTCCTGTGCTTCCTGATGAAATTATTCTTAAGACCTCTGAGAAATACCTTGAAGCTGAAAGGCTTTTGACGTCTTCTTAATAATTCTTTTTTGAAACCAGGTTTTTAGATACAGGAATAAACTCCGCATTTCTCAGGGACGCTGTAAATGCTTCCCTGCACGCTCTCAGTCGACATCCTTGTCTCCTGAAGCCCTGAGAAATGGAAGTTTTATTCCTTAACCAAAGATCAATACGGTGACCAAGAGTTTTTGCATTGTTTTAATCGCAAGCGTCTGTGGACAGGGATGTCCACAGCCGAGCGCCATGGAAGGTTTTCGCGTCTTGCGATTAAAATAAGTAAAAGCTCTAGCGAGGTTTAATGAATAAAACGACCAAAGTTACAATCTATACATCCAACAAATGCCCAAACTGCAAACAGGCAAAAACCTATCTGCAAAAGCATAACGTCAGGTTTGTTGAATTCAATGTGGAGCAAAACCAGAGAGCATTTAAAGAATTTCACAGGCTTGGTGCCAGGGGTGTGCCGGTTACCATGATTGGTGATATTCGAGTAGATGGTTTTCAGCCCAAAAAACTTGAACATGCATTAAAAAAGAAGCAGCTTATAGAATGACTCACCCTTACGAGAATTTATCACCTGACCTGATTCTCGATGCTGTTGAAAGCACCGGCTTTGAAGTCAGCGGCAGCCTGTTCAACCTTAATAGTTATGAAAACCGTGTCATTCAAATTGGTCTAAATGACCAGCCGCCTTTAATCGCCAAGTTTTACCGTCCAAAGCGCTGGAGTGATGAACAGATTCTTGAAGAGCATCAGTTCAGCAATTCACTCGCAAACGAAGAAATTCCGGTCATTGCACCAATCAATATCAAAGGTATTAGCCTGTTTGAATTTGAAGGATTTCGTTTTGCATTATTTAAACGCTCAGGTGGTCGCTGGCCCGAACTTGATAACCCTGACAACCTTCGCTGGATTGGCAGGTTCATTGGCCGTATTCATCTATTAGGCAGCGCTTCCCGTTTTAACTCCCGCCCTGCTATCAATGTAAACACTTTTGGTTATGATCAGGTTGAATGGTTAACAGCTTCAGAGCAATTCCCTTCTTATCTGAAAGACAGTTACCGGCAACTTACCTCTGAAGTGCTGGGTAAAATAGAAGAAGCCTTTGAATCTGTTTCACCACGCATAATCAGGTTACATGGTGACTGTCACCCCGGAAATATTCTCTGGTCCGATGATGGCCCGCATTTCGTTGACATGGACGACTGCAGAAACGGACCTGCCATTCAGGATTTGTGGATGCTGCTTTCAGGTGAACAGTTTGAAATGCAACGGCAACTGGAATATTTACTTGAGGGATATGAGATGTTCCGGCCTTTTGACCAGGCAGAAATAGCATTGATTGAACCTTTAAGAACGCTACGATTGATTCACTATGCCGTGTGGCTTGCAAAACGCTGGAATGATCCCGCGTTTCCCCAGGCTTTTACCTGGTTCGGCAATGCTGCCTACTGGGAGGAGCACATCAGAAACATAGAGGACCAGCTTAACCTGCTTTAATTTCAGCTGAGGACTTTACCGGGGACTTCAATGGATTAAAGAACCGTAACACCAGGTATCCCAAGACTGCAGAAAACGTCGACCCGACAATAATACCCAGCCTGTCAGAGGATACTGTATCACCCGAACCGGTATGTTCAAAAGCAAGGGAAGCAATCAATAAACTCATGGTAAAACCAATACCCGCCAGAATGGCAATACCATAGAAACCGGCCCATGAAGCTCCATTAGGCAGCCTTGCCCATCCCAGCCAGATGGCCAGGCCGCAGAAAAACATAATACCAACCTGTTTTCCGATAAAAAGCCCTGCAGCAATTCCAAGAGGAATAGGTTCAAGTATCATGTCCAAAGACATGCCCTCGAGTGAAACGCCTGCATTGGCAAATGCAAAAACAGGGATAATAAAAAAAGCCACCCAGGAATGCAGACCACGTTCCATATCCCGCAATGGAGAGTATTCAGGTTTTTTCCTGTTTTTAAGCGGAATTGCCAGACCCAGCACCACGCCTGCAAGCGTGGCATGCACACCAGATTTGAGTACTGCCAACCAGAGTACAGCTCCAACAAGCACGTAAATACTGACCCGGGTAACACCGAACAAATTCAAGGCAATTAGAGCAGATGTTGCTATCAGCGCAATAACCAGACTGGCAGTTGATAGATCAGCCGTATAGTAAATGGCAATGATAACTATCGCACCAAGATCATCAAAAATAGCCAGCGCCATCAAGAACACACGAAGAGAAACCGGAACCCTGCTTCCCAGTAGTGCCAAAATACCCAGGGCAAATGCAATGTCAGTAGCAGCTGGAATAGCCCAACCGTTCAGCGCTATTTCATCGCCTTGATTTAAACCAATGTAAATCAATGCAGGCACCAGCATGCCACCGATAGCCCCCAAACCAGGTAAAACAATTTGATCAAAACTTGAAAGTTCACCTTCAAGCACTTCACGCTTTACCTCAAGACCGATAAGCAAAAAGAAAACTGCCATCAAGCCATCGTTAATCCATAGAAGTAACGGCTTGGAAATATACAGTGCCCCGACCCGAACTTCGACCGACGTTTCCAGCAGACTGTTGTATATCCAACCAAGCTGCGAGTTAACAAGAATCATCGCCAAGGCAGCCGAGAACACCAACATGATTCCGCTGGAAGAGTCCAGTTTCATAAAATCCTGTAACCAGCGTGAAATCAAGAATTTCTTTTTTGATGTCTCGGACATGTTCGTTTCCACTAGTGTTATAAAAGTATTTTTATAATTTCTAAAAAAACGGATTCTTTGCTTTATAAATTTATTTTTTTTCTTTGATTTTGACCAAAAAAAAACGCCACGTAAAAGGTGGCGTTTTTTTAGGTCAATGAAACCGTTGATTATTTATAAAAATCAACCATGGTTTCCAGACTATTAGCTGTAATTTTTGATGCATGTCCAGCACAGCCAAATGCTTCGTAACGTGCTTTACAGATTTCCATCATACCCTTGGTAGATTCTTTCAGGAATTTACGTGGATCAAAGTTAGATGGATTGTCAATCAGGTGTTTACGGATAGAACCGGTAGACGCCATACGCAGGTCAGTATCAATGTTTACTTTACGAACACCGTGCTTAATACCTTCAACGATTTCTTCTACTGGTACACCATAGGTTTGACCCATGTCACCACCATGAGAGTTAATGATTTCCAACCAGTCCTGAGGAACTGAAGAAGAACCGTGCATAACCAGGTGAGTGTTAGGAATACGTTCGTGGATTTCTTTGATACGGTCAATACGCAGAATTTCACCCGTTGGTTCTTTGGTGAATTTATAAGCACCGTGTGAAGTACCGATAGCAATAGCCAGTGCATCAACACCGGTTTTTTCGACGAAGTCAGCAGCTTCTTCAACACCTGTCAGCAACTGATCCATGTCCAGTTTACCTTCAGCACCGTGACCGTCTTCTTCACCCATTTCACCGGTTTCAAGAGAACCAAGACAACCCAGTTCACCTTCAACAGAAACACCACCAGCATGAGCCATTTCAACTACCTGCCTGGTTACTTCAACGTTATATTCATAAGTTGAAGGCGTTTTCATATCCGGCATTAATGAACCGTCCATCATGACGGAACTGAAACCTGATTGAATGGAACGCAGACAAACTGCTGGTTCAGAACCATGATCCTGGTGCATAACAATAGGAATGTGCGGGTACATTTCGATAGCCGCTGAGATCAGGTGACGCAGGAACGGTTCGCCTGCATAGGAACGTGCACCGGCAGAACCCTGCATAATAACAGGTGAATCAACCGCATCAGCAGCCTGCATGATGGAGTGAACCTGTTCCATGTTGTTAACGTTGAATGCTGGCATACCAAAATCATTTTCTGCCGCATAATCGAGTAATTGACGCATGGAAATAAGTGCCATGTTGTTCTCCTTACTATGAATTAAAGTTTATTCAGTCTGTTACGGTTAAACCGGGCAGGACATGCTCACCTACCCTTAAAATTTTCATTACATTGGTGCCACCCTGGACACCATTCAAATCACCCTTGGTAATAATTACCAGGTCGCCATTTCTTACCGCTCCCCGGCGCTGGAGCTCTTCGATAACTTCTTCATTGGCTTTTTGGCTGTTCATCCCGGTCACATCAAAACTCACAGGATAAACACCACGGTAAAGTGTTACTTTACGACGGGTTCCAACCTGAGAAGTCATGGCATAAATAGGGATACCTGAAGAAATACGCGACATCCATTTTGGCGTGGACCCTGACTCAGTCAAGGCAGCAATAGCAGAAACACCAAGATGGTTGGCCGTGTACATTGTTGCCATCGCAATGGCCTCATCAACACGCCCGAAAATAGTATGTAAACGGTGGTCTGATTCACGTACGGTTCGGGTTTTTTCAGCTTCCAGGCAAACACGGTCCATTGCTTCAACGGCTTTCACAGGGAAATGTCCTGCGGCTGTTTCAGCTGAAAGCATTACTGCATCAGTACCATCCATTACGGCGTTGGCAACATCAAATACTTCCGCACGCGTAGGAATAGGGTTATCAATCATCGACTGCATCATCTGCGTCGCGGTGATTGCAACGGTATTCATGGAACGGGCTTTACTGATTAATTCCTTTTGAATTGCCGGAAGCTCGGCATCACCGATTTCAACGCCAAGGTCACCACGGGCAACCATGATAGCATCAGAAGCATCAACAATTTCATCAATAAAATCCAATGCTTCAGCACGTTCAATTTTTGCAACGATATGACCGTTACCACCCGCTTCACGTAACAGACTACGTGCCTCATTAACATCATCGGCTCTTTGTACAAAAGAAACAGCGACATAGTCCGCATCAATACTGGCAGCAAACTTGATGTCATCACGATCTTTGTCAGTTAATGCAGGCGCAGATAATCCACCACCCTGCTTATTGATACCTTTATTGTTTGATAATTTTCCGCCAACAACCACTTTACAGCGAATCAATGGACCATCTACTTCGGACACCCAAAGAACAACAGCACCATCATCAAGCAGCAAGGTGTCTCCACGGGATACATCATCTGCCAATGTAGGATAGGTTACACCAACCTGATTGACATCACCGTCGTTGATACCCAACTCCATGTTCAATGTGAACTGCGCATCTCTTTCGAGATCGATGACACCATCGACAAAACGGCCAATACGAATCTTTGGACCTTGCAGGTCGGCAAGTACACCTACCTGTCTGCCGCTGGCCCTGGCGCGGTTACGAACTGTTTCAGCCCGATGACTATGTTCTTCGTGATTACCGTGGGATAAATTGATTCTGACAACATCAACACCGGCTGCAATTAATTCATCGATAATCTTGGGATCATCCGTTGCGGGTCCCATTGTAGCCAGTATTTTTGTACGTCTTAGCATAAGTCTTCCATTTGTTTTAACGGCTTAGGCGAAAAGCAATTCGCCTAAAGCCGCAATAAAAATTGACTCTCTGTTTTAACCTTTTGCTTTCTCTTCAAGCATTGCAACAGCAGGAAGTGTTTTACCTTCCAGGTATTCAAGGAAAGCACCGCCAGCAGTAGAGATATAAGATACCTTGTCATAGATATCGTATTTCTGAATCGCTGCAATCGTGTCGCCACCACCAGCCAGGGAGAAACAGTTTGAATTGGCAATAGCCATTGAAACAGTTTTGGTACCTTCACCAAACTGGTCAAATTCGAATACACCAACCGGGCCATTCCAGACAACGGTACCTGCTTTTTCAATGATCTCAGCAAGTTCCTGCGCAGATTTCGGACCAATGTCAAAAATCATGTCGTCATCTTCAACATCACCTGCATCTTTTAAAGTGGCTTCTGCAGTCTCACTGAACTCTTTACCGCAAACAACATCAACAGCAATAGGAATATTGGCGCCGCGTTCTTTCATTTTTTCAACAAGTGCCTTGGCAGTATCAACCAGGTCATCTTCACAAAGTGATTTACCTACATTGTTGCCCATGGCTTTAAGGAATGTATTGGCAATACCACCACCTACAACCAACTGGTCAACTTTTTCGGACAATGCTTCAAGCACTGTAAGCTTGGTAGAAACTTTGGAACCACCGACGATTGCAACCATAGGACGCGCTGGTTCAGCCAGAGCTTTGGCAAGATTATCCAACTCATCTGAAAGCAGCAGACCGGCACAGGCAACAGGAGCAAATTTACCGGCACCATGGGTGGAAGCCTGGGCACGGTGAGCTGTACCGAATGCGTCCATCACAAATATATCGCAAAGGCTGGCATATTTTTTAGCCAGGTCTTCGTTGTCTTTTTTCTCACCTGCATTGAAACGGACGTTTTCAAACAGAACAATTTCGCCATCAGCAACTTCAGGTGCATTATCCAGGTAGTCTTTAATCAGACGAACATCTTTACCCAGTTTTGCTGACATGTCTTCAGCAATTGGCTGCATTGAGTTTTCTTCATCAACCACACCTTCTTCAGGACGACCACGGTGAGACATCACCATAACTTTCGCACCGGCTTTTGCACAATGTTCCATGGTTGGCATTGAAGCGGTAATACGAGCATCTGATGTGACTTTGCCGTCTTTAACAGGAACATTAAGATCAGCGCGAATAAGTACGCGTTTTCCGGCAAGATCAAGGTCTGTGAGTTTGATGAAAGACATATCGTTACTCCGTTAATGTTTCAAAAGATTTTGGTAAATCAGCTTTTACCAAAAGCCTCTGCTTATTGTGATAGTGAAAAATGTTCCTGCAATTCCATGCAGAGGACGCGGTGAATACTTCCTTGTACGCTCTCCGTCGACATCCCTGTCGACTGAAGCCTCTGCATGGAACGCAGAATCATTTTCCCGAATCAAAATTATATAGTTTTGATCCGAGATGTTTTAGAGAGGTATTTTTTTCGAGAACAAAGCGTTACTGTTTGGATGAAACGCCGTTATCGGAAAAAAGACACGCTAAAAACTTAGCCAGCTACGTGCTTGGCGAAACGTAACATATTACAAGTATAACCATACTCGTTGTCATACCATGAAACGATCTTAACGAAAGTATCATCCAGGGCAATACCAGCTTCAGCATCAAAGATGGAAGAAGAACCACAACCACGGAAGTCAGTGGAAACAACTTTTTCATCAGTGTATGCCAGGGTGTCACCAATTCCTGGAGTTTCAGAAGCTTCTTTCATTGCTGCACAGATGTCGTCATAGCTTGCGCCGTTGTTTAACTCAACTGTCAGGTCAACAACAGATACGTCTGAAGTTGGAACACGGAAAGCCATACCAGTCAGTTTGCCGTTCAGCTCTGGCAGTACAACACCTACTGCTTTGGCAGCACCGGTTGAAGAAGGAATGATGTTTTCCAGGATACCGCGACCACCGCGCCAGTCTTTCATGGAAGGACCATCAACAGTTTTCTGGGTAGCAGTAGCTGCGTGAACAGTTGTCATCAAACCACGCTTGATACCCCATTTGTCATGCAGAACTTTGGCAACAGGCGCCAGACAGTTAGTGGTACAGGAAGCTGCAGAAACAATAGCCTGACCTTCGTAAGTTTCATGGTTAACACCATAAACGAACATTGGCGTGCCGTCTTTGGAAGGCGCAGACATAACAACTTTCTTTGCACCTGCATCAATGTGTTTCTGACAAGTTTCTTCAGTCAGGAAGAAACCAGTACATTCCAAAACCAGGTCAACATCGATGTCACCCCAACCCAGGTTGGCAGGGTCGCGTTCTGCAGTCAGACGAATGGTGTTGCCATTAACAACAAGGTTGTTGCCGTCAACAGAAATATCACCTTTGAAGTTACCGTGTACAGAATCGTACTTAAGCATGTAAGCAAGGTAGTCTGCATCCAGCAGGTCATTGATACCTACAACCTGGATGTCATCATTGAAATCTTGAGCGATAGCACGGAATGCCATACGACCAATACGACCAAAACCGTTAATACCTACTTTAATAGCCATACATCTTTCTCCT
>CALAZS010000145.1 GCA_937926265.1 uncultured Gammaproteobacteria bacterium | reverse complement strand
ACTATTCAGCAGATAGATCTGGTTGCTTGATTTTCTCATCGGTTGTCGAAGGCCGGGTCAAAATAAAAATGCTCACCATCAGCAAAATGATGCCGACAATAATACTGACCTGAACATTGGTTGTCAGCCAGACTATTCCCCAACTGATTAGAATTGACGTGATTGCCAGTGCCTTGGCTTTTTTAGGTATGCATTGATTGTGGCGCCATGCCTTTATAGCCGGACCTGTTCGGGGGTGATTCAGTAACGCGTTATGCAGGCGGTCAGATGAACGGGCGAATGCCCAGGCGGCAATCAATATAAACACCGTGGTTGGCATGATAGGTAGAAAGGCACCGATAATGCCCAACACTAACGACGTTACGCCAATAATAAAATAACCGGTTTTTAACAATTTCAATTGATCATCCAATCCGTTTATATAGTATGCTTTCGGCGGACAACGCCTTTTCTTAAGATACAGGATTACCGGAATAAATAAATGTTGGAAACCAGCTTTGATGAACTGTATTTAGATGCCCGATTACTCAGGGCAATCGGCAAGCTCGGTTTTGAAAAACCAACAGAAATCCAGAGCAGGCTACTGCCAGAAGCGCTTGATGGTATGGATATTATTGGCAGTGCGCCTACCGGTAGTGGTAAAACCATTGCGTATCTTTTACCGGTTTTACAGGGCCTGTTGACCATACACAGCAAAAAAGTCTGGCCCAAGGCCCTGGTGCTGGTTCCAACCCGTGAGCTTGGTAACCAGGTACGCAAAGTTATAGAGTCCTTGACTGAATTTACCCATTTAAACAGCACTGTTCTGATAGGTGGTGTGCATGAATCATTGCAGCAGAAATGGATGGAATCCAATCCAGACCTGATTGTTGCAACTCCGGGCCGTCTTTTGGATCAACTGGATAAAAACCAGCTCGATTTACTCAACGTCGAATACCTGGTGATTGATGAAGCTGATCGTATGCTTGATATGGGGTTTGTCACCGAGGTGTCGAATATTATTTCCATGGTACCGGCCGAGAGGCAGGCAATGCTGTTTTCAGCAACCATGGAAAATCCTCAGGTACTTGATTTTGCCAGTCATATTCTGCAGGAGCCGGTTCGGGTTGAGGTGGGGCATGCCCGAACTATCCCTGCCAGTATCAGTCAGGTCTGTTACCTGGCAGATACGAATGAACACAAGTTTAATCTGCTTATGGCTTTGCTGGCACCATACCAGTCAAGTGCTTACCACAAGGCTTCAGACCCTGAAGAGGGCAAGGTGCTGTTATTTGCCAATACACGTAATGATTCCGAGGAGCTGGCAGAGCGTTTACATGCCAGCGGTATCGCCTGCAGTGTGTTGCATGGAGATTTAACCCAAAAGGAACGCAATCAGAAAGTCAGGCATTTTCAGGGTGGCAGGTTAAGTGTGCTGGTGGCTACAGATGTCGCTGCGCGTGGCTTGCATATTGATGCGATCGACACGGTAATCAATTACGACATGCCCAGAAATGCTGAAATATATGTGCATCGCGCTGGCAGAACAGGCAGGGCTGACAACACAGGCCTGGTTGTTTCGCTGGTGCGTGATTATGAAGCAAAGACTTTGCAGCGTATTGAACGCTTTACCAGGCAGTCTGTAGAACGTCTCGTTATTGAGGGGCTGGAGCCAGCTAATCGTGAGCCCGAGTTCAAGCGTAAAAAGAAAAACAAGCTTGCCAAGGAGCCGGTTAAAAAGTCACGTCCTAAAAAACGATTGAGGGCTCAAAAAGATAAAGGTAAGCCGAAGTTTCCACTTGGTAAAAAAAATCGCCAGGAAATCAAAAATCAAAAAAACGATTGACAATGTTTTCTGATATCGACATTCTTGAAACATGAACTATTTAATCTCAAAACTAATGCGACTGAACAGCGTGGCGATTTGGCGTCATGCTCGTTGTTCCGCGTGTCTGGTTTTTTGATTTTATAAGTTAGTTAATCAATATTTTTAAAAGGCCGCGGATCTTTCAAGACCGCGGCCTTTTTTATTGTTTATGAATATTTGTTTTTGGATGAGGAAAACAAAGTGTCAGTACAGGCTGCTTACATAGGAGTGATTTTAATCTGGACAACCACGCCTTTGGCTATCAAGTGGAGTGGTGAGTCAGCTGGTTTTCTATTCGGCGTAACAGGCCGTATGGTCATTGGTGTGGTGCTGGCTTTGGTGTTATTGCACTTGCTCGGTAAACGCCTGCTCTGGCATAAAAAAGCCAGGCAGACCTACCTCGCAGGTGGACTTGGTATTTATGGCGCCATGTTGCTGGTTTACTGGGGAGCACAGTTTATACCGTCCGGCTGGGTTTCTGTAATTTTTGGTCTGGCGCCAATTATTACCGGTTTAATGACAACCATTTTGCTGGAAGAGTCTGAAATGACGTTAAGTCGATTACTGGGACTTGTGTTTGGTGTCATTGGTCTTGCTGTTGTTTTTGCCGAGGGCATGCAACTGTCAACAGAAGTAGTGTTGGGAATGAGCGCTGTGGTGTTATCAACCATTGTGCATTCCTTTAGTACGGTTTCGATAAAAAGAATAGCGGCAGCTTTACCGGGTATGACAATAACGACAGGCTCGTTAATTGTTGCCGTGATGTTGTTCCTGTTGACCTGGTTTATTAGCGGGGCACACTGGCCGGAAAATATTGCCACAAGATCTGCTGGTTCGATTATTTACCTGGGCGTGGTGGGTTCAGTGGTTGGTTTTGCGTTGTATTTTTATATCCTGACGCATATGCAGGTGACAAGCGTCTCACTGATAACCCTGATCACCCCGGTTTCGGCTTTAATGCTCGGTACCCTGGTGAATGACGAAGTCATCACCATTCAGGTCTGGTCAGGGGTGATCATCATTTCAGCAGGACTGATGGTTTATCAGTATGGCCACCGGCTGAGAAAGCTCCGCTCCTGATGTTATCCTGATATT
>CALAZS010000144.1 GCA_937926265.1 uncultured Gammaproteobacteria bacterium | reverse complement strand
GGTGTTGTACACCTTTGATAAGGACGTTGTGAACCCTGCCCTGGGAACTCTCAGCCAGCATCCATGCTGGCTGAAGCCTTAGCAAAGGCGTATCAACACCATCACCATTTGCGTCAACCCATATATATCAGGCCACATATATTAGGAATGAATAAACTTCCAGATTTAATCAAAGCCTGGAAAACAGAACACTTTGATAATGACCTGCTGCAGGCATTAAGCAAACTTCCATCCTCCCTCCTTCCTCTTAAACAAGTCGCCCGTTTCTCCGGCGTTTTTGAAGACAACAATCTAGAATTTTCAATTCTTAAAAAACGTGAAACTGCAACAAACCTGCAGATAACTCTTGGTGTTTTTTACCAGGAACTTTCCAGCTTGTGTCCCTGCAGCGGCGAAGAGCCTGAAAAGGTTGATGGTCACTGTGAGATGCAGATATTGATTAACAAAGACGATGGGGCAATTACTTTTACCGTTATTTAAAGCTACGCATGTTCTCTGGGATGCAGACCCAAGCGGGTTTGACATAAACGCTTAAAAGGGTATTTTAGTTGCCAAAAGCCCGCACGCGAGAGGTGTGCCATCAATACCGCCCAAAATAAAGTTGCAAATACCATTGGAAAACGCTGGTCGGTTAGAACCAAAATTGCTCTTGGTGTAGGTGCAGTAGCACTGCTAATCTGGGCATTACTGGCCTTTTTTGGTTTCAGGGTAACCGGTAATCTTGTACAAACATCCAGTCAGCAGATATTCAATGCAGCCACCAAAACCATTAAGGCTGATCTGCTGAATGTTTATGACCCGGTAAAACGAACCGTTTCGATATTAGCTAATAGCAAAGTCGCCAATTCAAGTTCATCAGAAAAACGCCTGGATTTTGTTCCAATGCTGGCAGATATCCTGCGCCAGATACCCATTTCTTCCGCAGTACAGTCAGCCAACGAACAGGGTGACTATTTCATAGTACGCAAGCTTGTTGACAGACAACTGCATCAACGTTTCTCTGCTCCTGAAAAAGCTGTATTCAGTGCCGATTACATTGAAGGCGGCAGCGGTAACTACCAACGCTGGTTTTATGATGATGAGCTTAACCAGCTTCATCATAAGCAACTGGAAAAATCTAAATACGATCCTCGTGTCAGACCCTGGTATCAATTGGCCATGAATTCAGATGAAGCTGTTTTCACCGACCCTTACGTGTTTTATTTCATGGGTGTTATAGGCTTTACTCCTGCAATTGCAACACCTGACCGGAAAGCGGTTATTGCGCTTGATATAACGCTTAAATCAATTTCAGAAAGTTTATCTTCAATAAAGATTACGCCTTCGACCATATCGACACTCAGTCATAACGGCAAAATAATTGCCTGGAGCGGTGACGAAGCGGTTTTAATCGAAGGTGAAGACGGAAAACTTCGCCAGCGCACTTTAGCGGAACTGAATCACCCTGTGGTTCAAAGTATCGCCGGGCAAAACAGACCGGAAGGATGGCTAGTTTATAAAACAAATATAAACCTGACCCGGAATTTTAATCCTGAATTGATTATTGCCGTACCCGAAAATGAATACCTGACGGATCTTAAAGAAACCAGAAACTGGATATTGATTGGTTCGTTTTTGTTATTGGCCATATTGATTCCAATAACCTGGATGTTTTCCCATCGCATCACCAGTCCATTGCATGCTCTGCATCAGGCAATCAGTAAAACCGGTAACGGTAATTTTGATGTTTGGCTTCCGGATATCAAAAGTTACGATGAGGTTGGCGAACTGAACCTGGCTTTCAGAAAAATGCGCCACTCCCTTAAGGAATACATAGATAACCTGGCAGAAGCGACCGCCGCAAAAGAACGCCTCAAAAGTGAACTCGATATTGCCAGACGCATTCAAATGGGCATGGTTCCAGGTCATGGCCAACTGGATATCCATATAAACCATTACAAAGTCTATGCACGTCTGTTTCCTGCCAAGGCAGTTGGTGGTGATCTTTACCTGTTTTTTGAATTACCGGACGATAAACTTTTTATTGCTGTCGGCGATGTATCTGACAAAGGTATACCGGCTGCGCTGTTCATGTCACGCATGGTTTCGTTAACCAAATTGCTGGTGCCTAAAATGGATTCGCTGACGGGCCTGCTTTCTGAATTGAACGATGTACTGGCAGAAGAAAATGATGCCAATATGTTTATTACCTTTTTCTGCGCGATCGTTGATCAGAAACACGAAAACCTGCATTACGTCTGCGCTGGACATAATCCTCCGGTTATTGTTGGTGATTCAGAAGTTAATATCCTGGAATTTGAGGCAGGCCTGCCTCTTGGCATTATGCCTGGCTTCAGCTATCAGGAATTTACGCGTCCATTCAAAAAAAATGAAAAACTGGTTATTTATTCAGATGGTATTACTGAGGCACTTGATGAGAATGAACAGGACTTTACAGAACAACGCCTGCTTGATTTATTAAGCAGTTTTGATGGCTCTGCTTCAGCAGATGAAATTGGCCAGTCTATTTTTGAAAATGTCCGTAAATTCACAGGAACAGCGCCTCAATCTGATGATATTACACTGCTGGTAATGGAATCAGAATGAATACAAGTCATCACGTGAGTGCAAATTTCCCGGCCGAGCCCAATGCTATAACGCATGCAAACGAGCTTCTTGAACACTTTGCACGAAACATTTGTCTCAATGACAAGGCGATTAAGGAACTGCTAATCGTATTGGATGAACTGCTGAGCAACGCCCTCAAATATGGATTAAAGCAGGACTCTCAAAAGCAGATAGAACTGGAATTATCACTGGATGATAAAGTCGTTAAAATTAAATATTCTGATGATGGACCAGAGTTCAACCCTTTTAACACCGATACCGCGGATTTAAGCTTACCACTGGAGCAAAGGCAAATTGGCGGACTTGGCATTACACTGGTTATTGGCCTGACAGACAGCCAGACTTACAAACGGGAAAAGAACAGAAACTTTATCACGCTAACCCGCAAATATGATTCTATTTGCTAGACTAAACTGCATTGACCTCTTGAGCAGGTAACTATTTTATGAACATATCCACTGACTATTTAAATGATACAGCACTTGTTCGGGTAACAGGTCGTGTTGACCATTCCAATGCCAGGGATTTTGAAACCGAGTTGGAAAATTTACAACATAATTTTTTCAACGAATCGGGTAAACACTTATTGGTTGATTTTACCGGCCTGGAATTTATAACCAGTGCCGGTTTGAGAGGATTGCTGTTTGCAGCCAAGACCCTGAAGGCACAATCAGGCTCAATGGTCATTGTAAACCCTAACAGTACCGTGCTTGAGGTTTTGAAAATAAGCCGGTTTGACCTGCTGTTTCCGATAATGGAAAACATTGAGGAAGCGTTAAAAGAAATATCCCCTACCGCTTACGAAACTCACATTAGTCAGCAACAGCAAATTTAGGACAACATCATGCAAATTAAATTCTGGGGTACCCGTGGTTCTTTACCAACTTCTCAAGATTCTCCACAACTCCAGAAAAAATTACATGCAGCACTGAAAGCTGCAAACGAACAAACTTTTAAAGATGATGATTCCATCTGGGAATTCATCAATAACAAACTGCCTTTTCCGGTTTCACATACCTGGGGTGGCAATACTTCCTGTGTACAAATCATTGATGAAGAAAGGTCAGATTACCTTATATGTGACGTAGGTTCCGGTGCCCGGGAACTGGCCGGAGATATTATGCAGACACACGCCAAAGGCGAAAAAATGATCTGCCATATCCTGCTATCCCACTTGCACTGGGATCATATTATGGGTTTTCCTTTCTTTACCCCGGCCTATATTCCAGGTAGTGAAATACATCTTTATGCCTGTCATGAGGAACTGGAAAGTACATTTCGGGCTCAAAACAGAGGTCCGAATTTTCCCGTACCCTTCGATTTTTTAGGTGCAGATATTTATTTTCATCAGCTAACTCCGGGGGAAGCAACTGTCATAGCTGACAAAACCGTCACCAGTGTGCGTCAACATCATGGCGATGATTCATACGGCTACAGGATAGAAAAAAACGGCAAGACAGTGGTCTATTCAACCGACAGTGAGCATAAGCATGACGACCCGGAATCACTGCAACCGGTAATAAAATTATTTCACAAAGCTGACCTGGTCATATTTGACGCCATGTATTCACTTGCTGATGCAATCACCTGTAAACAGGACTGGGGACACTCGAGCAATATCATGGGTGTAGACCTTTGCCATCTCGCGGAAGCCAAACTACTCTGCCTGTTTCATCATGAACCGGTAAATTCAGATGAAACAAATTACAGGATTTACAAGGAAACCATTCGCTATGAAGAATTATCAAGACAAAATCACCAACTAAATATTGTTTCAGCATATGATGGGCTTAAGATTAGTTTATAGCTTTCCTGAGATAAATTAATGAACAAGAACAGTTTTTATCTAATCCTGGCACTCATGGTTTCAATCGGGCTGATGGGTTGTGAAAAACATGATCCAAACGAACTGGATGCAAAAACACTTTATGAAAATTACTGTGCCGGTTGTCATGGTGATGATGGTAGCGGACGTTTCCTAAGAAGTGTGCCAGCCAATGTGAAAACAGAAAAAAGCTTTTCGGAAATTGTGCATCAGATTAAAAATGGCTCTTCAGAAAAACATAAAGGCCAGAAAATGCCAGGGTTCTCGGAGTTGTCAGACCAGCAGGTTAAACTTATTGCCAGCTATTTATTGAAAATATCGAGGCAGTAAAACAGAACACTGTCGACTAGTGGTCGACTACCTGTCAGCATTTTTATTTGCATACATACGTTCATCAGCGATATTAAACAGGGTTTTGAGATCCGTGCCATCATCCGGAAAAACAGCTATTCCGATACTGCATCCAACCGACAATACCTCTCCTTTTTTATGCACACTTGCACCCTGAACCATTGACTGAATTCTGTCCGCCAGCAGTTTTGCCTGGGCAGAATTGGTTTCCGGCAAAACGATAACAAATTCATCACCACCGACCCTGGCAAGAATATCTTCTTCACGCAGAAAATCAGACAAAACGTTACTGACTTTGATCAGGATTTCATCACCGGCATCATGCCCGTAACGGTCATTAATTGGTTTGAATTTATTCAAATCCAGTACTAAAAATGCAAATGGATGATCGTGATGCTGACTGCGGTTTAGCTCCTTGTGTGCCAGTTCATTAAACTTTCGGCGATTGTGCAGACCTGTTAATACATCTTTTTCAGAGAAATGTCTTAGCTCTGCCTGTGCCGCATCAACCTTCTGCATCATGTTTTCGAATGTTTCGAATAAATCTTTTATTTCTGCGAACGCCGTCAGGTTATCCGGCATTTTCAGGTTGTAATTATGTGACTCATCTACCTTGTGCATTGTGACACTCAGTTGTTCGACCGGTTTTATCAGGAAATACCTGAGGCCAAGAAAAACCAATACTCCTAGAATAACAATCAGAATTACAAACAGGTAAACAACATAGGTAATCGTGTATTCAAAAGGCAGTCTTAATTTATCCAACGGCATATTGATATTCACAATGCCATTGACTTGCCCGACTTGACTATTGGAATGACACCCTAAACATTCCTCAGTAGTCTTGATGGGATATATAAAGCGTAAACTATTGCCTTTTTCTACCAGCTTGGCTTCTGACGAATCAAAAACATCCTGAACATCCAAATCAATCATAGGCGGATGCTGATGATCAATCACATTGCCATATAAAGCCTTAACTTCATCGCTGCGATACAGACTGATATCGATATCATCAATTGCCCTTTCCATGTTTCCAACAATTTCATTGATATCATTCTTGGTCCAGCCCCGTTTCATGGCGTTATACAGGTTCTGAAATACAAGCTCTGACAGTTTGGTCGCTTCATTCATTGCCAGCTGGGAAACTGATATATCCTTGAGAACTTTCAGGGAAGAAAACACAAGAAGCACTGCTACCAGTGAAGTAATAACGAAGAATATAGTTAATGCCCTGGATAAGGGCATGTGGAAAAGCTTCATCAATGGCCTTTTGTTATAGTTTTTAATAAGTTATCTTTTAAGTATAGGCCAGATTTATAACCGTTCCCGAAGTATCCTGGAAACTTCCTCATCAGTTAACACAATCGGATTGGTCTTCATACTGCTACCACGTGAGTTTTTCACCACATGATCAATACCTGCATCCTGCAGACCATAGCCGGATAATTTCGATAGCTGCATTTTATCTGTCCAGGTTTGTAGTAACTCAACCAGGCTGTTAAGCGCATCTTCCGAAGAGCCGAATCGTTTCTGATGCAGGATCTCAGAAACGCGCGCATAGCGTGTCAATGCCTGGTTTTGCGGATCTCTTTCTTTAAGCGCCTCGATATTGACCCTGGTAGCAGTCGCCACCAATGAACCACACACGACACCGTGCGGTATCGGGTAGAAAGCGCCCAACGGTGAGGCTAACCCATGCACTGACCCCAGGCCTGTCTGGGCCAGGTTGATACCTGATGTGAGTGATGCAAAAGCCATCTGTTCTCGTGCCTTGGCATCCTGACCTTCTGATTCATATAACTTTAACAGGCCATCACGTGCAGCCCTTAACCCGGCGATCCCCAGTGCATCGTTGAAAACATTGGCTTTTAATGAAACGTAGGATTCCAGCAACTGGGTCAAAGCATCCATACCGTTTGCTGCAATTACCTGCTGTGGACAGGTTTTAAGTAAATCCGGATCCACAACCGCCACCTCGGCGACCAGTTTGTCATCCCTGAATGACTTTTTAAAACCATCCAGTCCATGACGACTGAGCACCGCATTCTTGGTCGCTTCACTGCCGGTACCTGCCGTTGTCGGTACCGCAATAAAAGGTACTGCCGGACCTTGATACTGCAGTTCCGGGCCTACTCCTTCAAGGTAATCCATTACCGATCGCTTCACCTCGAGCAAACCCGCAACGGCCTTGGCAGCATCAAGCGCACTGCCTCCGCCAATACCGACAACCACATCTATCTGACAGTTTGATAACCTGGCAACAATCTCATCAACAATTTCAGGTGATGGCTCACCGGGAATACTTTCCTGGCGAAATTTAATGCCAGCCTGTTTAAACTGGTTTTCCAGGGCAGACCAGTTATCAGACTCCAAAAAAGACTTTGCACCGGTAACCAGCAAAACTGACTTGCCATATTTGGCCACATAATCGGGCAGCCTGTTTACCGCACCGCTGGCAAAGTCAATTCTTGGTATACGCGCAATTGCAAACTGAAAGATGTTTTCAACATTCATAATGTAATGACAATAGTGTTATGACCAGCTTAATATCTGTTTATTAAATCTCTGGTTCCCTAATTGGCCTTTTAGGCACCTGATTACATATTAACCCGAAAACCCCTGAAAATGTTGCTGCCTGCTTTTTGTGACATATTTTTATGGCACTTGATTGATCAGGAAAAGTTAATCAGACTAGATCAATTACCCGATTTGTTTTTTTGCTTTTTAAGGATACTTTATGATGCAGCGTTTCAGCCTTATTTTGACATTTTTCTTACTGGTTCAAACTCAAAACCTGCTGGCGACTGAACAGGCCAAATATAATCGCGTTAACTTCAGCGTCACAGCCGACCGCATGGTCAGTGCCGATGAAATAAGCGTTGTAATGTCGGCTCAAGCCATTGGGCCGGATATAGCAAGGTTATCTGACCAGGTTAACAGCATCATGCAGGATGCTTTGAAAACAGCCAACCGCGAAAAAAATATCCGTGTTGAAACCCTTAACTACCAGACAAGTAAAAATTACCAGAAAGGTAAACAGGCAGGCTGGCAGGTTTCCCAATCCCTGTCATTGACCGGTTCTGATATGAATCAGTTGTCAGACCTGATTGGTAAACTGCAATCCCAGTTACAGTTAAATTCCATTTCCTACCAGGTTTCAGCGGACAGGAAAAAACAAATTGAAGCCGAACTATCTGAACAGGCAATTAAGGATTTTAGCGAAAAGGCTGCCGGGTACACAAAAACACTGGGGCGTAAAAACTACCGTTTGGTGGAACTTTCCATTTCGAACCAGGGATCCCCTGCCCCACGCCCAATGATGATGGCCAGAAATTCCGCAGTTATGGCTGCAGAAGCTGTTGCTTCGCCAAGTATTCAACCGGGTGATCAGAAAGTCAGTGTCTCAGCATCAGGCACGATTGAAGTAAGTGAATAAAACCATGCAAATGTCGATTTTTATACATCAGGCCTCCCTAATAAACTAATGCTCCATAATGCATATTTTTCGGAGAAGTACTGATGGAATTTCTTGTATTGTTTAACACCCTGGTTTTGATCCTGGCCGGATCACTGATCACTTACAACCTGTCCAGCAAAAAACTGGCTAAAAGTGTCGTCAGGAAAAAACACAAGTAAGCCACACCCCTGTATTACGGGCAAAAAAAAAGCCACCAGCAAAGCCGGTGGCCAAATAGACCCTAGCAGGTCATTTCGAGGTTAAACTCAGTGTATGAAAAGTCCACCATTTACCGGCAGGTTAGCGCCGGTAATGTATGTACTTTCATCATCAGCCAGGTATGCCACTGCTGATGCAATTTCTTCAGGAGTGCCCATGCGACGCATCGGGATGCCGGAAATAATCGCGTCCCGGACATCATCACGCATTGCCAATGTCATAGGGGTTTCCACGTAACCCGGTGAGATCGTATTGGCCGTAACACCTTTAGCTGCACCTTCGTAGGCCAATGCCATGGTAAAACCATGCATACCGGCTTTTGCAGCAGAATAATTCGTTTGTCCAAACTGGCCGCGTTGACCGTTAATTGATGAAATATTAATCACACGTCCAAAACCGTTCTCAATCATTGCATTCCAAACGGGATGAGTTACGTAATAAACACTGTTCAGGTTGGTATTAATTACCGCTTCCCATTGGTCTGCTGTCATCTTTTTAAATGTGGTATCGCGGGTGATACCTGCACAGTTGACCAGAATATCGACGTTGCCATGCTTGTCAGTGACTTCCTGCATAAGACGCTGTGCATCAGCTTCACTGGCTACATCACCTGTCAGAACTTCTATATCTGTTCCATTTTCAGCCTGCCAGCTCTCAACCTGGTCCTGTTTTGAACTGTGACAGATAGCAACAACCGTTGCACCATTAGCTTTTAGTTTTTTACAGATGGCTGTACCGATTCCACCCATTCCACCGGTAACAACTGCAACTCTGTTTTGTGATCCCATTGATAACCTCGTTTAAGTGATAGAAAAAAGATTTTTTTAATTTACTTGAGTAAATTTTTGTTTTTAAAAATCCCCGCGTTAGCGGGGATAACTGCAATAACTCTAACGTCTGAAATTAAGCAGCTTTCTTGGTAGCAGCTGTAAATTTGTCAGATGCGTCTTTAACCACTTCTTCAGCCCAAACACGGTATTCTTCACCAGTCTGTTGTACAAACTCAGCAGTTTCACGTGTTTTTTCGATCAGGTCTTCACCCAGTTTCTGGTTAAGGGCCATCTGACCTTTAACAACCTCAGAGTAGTCTTTTGCTTCGCTGGCCAGTTCAGCCTGGGAAACAACGTTGGCCATTACCATGTTGAAAGTTTCAACCTGTTTTTCAAACATTTTGTTCCAGGTATTCATCTGCATTTCACCCAGCTTACGCATGTTGTCGTATGCGTTAGTGCCCATTTCGTTCATTGATTCAATTGTTTCGTTCATGTCAGTCATGTCTCTTCTCCCAGTAGGATTCAATAGTAAAGTTTAAATATTGTGCGCTGCAACATAGCGTTTGATAGGAGAATAGAAGTGAATCTGAAAAGTGTCAAGCACTTTTTTGTGCATCGCACAAAAACTTGGGAATTTAATTCTTTTATTTGTTTTTATCTTCGTTTTCAGGGTCTTTTTTTGAAGAATTCGAACCGAAAAAGCTGTTTTGGAACTCACCCCACATCTTCATGTTCTGTTCTGTCATTTTTGTCATCATGGAGATTGGATCAGTTCCAAGCGTATCTTTGACCTGAGCCTGCTGCTTGGCAAACAGTTGCAGACTGTTTTCCAGGTAGTGGGCAAACATACCCTGCAGGGAACCGCCATAGAAACGGATAATCTGCTGCAACATCGCTGTATTGAAGATAGGCTCACCCTTGGATTCCGCTTCCATGATGATCTGCATCAGAATATTACGCGTAATATCTTCTTCCGTGGTCGAATCCAGAACGGTTACCAAGGCACCCTCAGTGATCATTTTTTTCAGATCACTGAGGGTTATATATTTACTTGCCTCGGTATCGTAAAGACGACGGTTGGGGTATTTCTTGATTAGTTTGTTTTCCATACCCCGTTATCCTATCAGATTTTTTCAACGGCCATTGCAACACCCTGCCCCCCACCGATGCAGAGAGTCGCCAGCCCACGTTTCTTGTCACTGTGTTTCATTTCATGCAACAACGTTACCAGCACGCGGCAACCGGAAGCGCCGATCGGATGGCCTAATGCGATCGCACCACCGTTGACGTTAACATTGTCCATGTCCCAACCCATTTCCTGGTTGACACAAATTGCCTGGGCTGCAAAAGCTTCATTAGCTTCGACTCTTTCCAGTTCATCAACTGACCAGCCAGCTTTTTCCAGACACTTGGTTGAAGCTGGTATTGGACCGGTTCCCATAATACTCGGATCAACACCGGCTGAAGCGAACGCAACAATTTTAGCCAATGGCGTCAGCCCCAGTTCCCGGGCTTTTTCGGCAGACATCACCATGACAGCTGCTGCACCATCGTTGATTCCGGAAGCATTACCTGCCGTGACACTGCCATCTCTGGAAAATGCAGGACGCAATTTGCCAAGCGTTTCTGCCGTGGTGCCAGCTCTTGGGAATTCATCTTTATTGAAAATAATAGGATCTTTTTTACGCTGAGGCACTTCAACAGTGATAATCTCATCAGCAAAGGTATTATTGTTTAAGGCAGCTTCGGCCTTTTGTTGGGACATGGCAGCAAACTCATCCTGGGTCTGACGGGAGATATCAAATTTCTCGGCAATATTTTCAGCCGTGGTACCCATATGATAGTTGTTAAAGGCATCCCAGAGACCGTCAACGATCATGGTATCTTTCATGCTCCAATCACCCATTTTTTGACCATTGCGGGAACCTGGTACAACATGCGCCGAAGCACTCATGTTTTCCTGGCCACCGGCAATCACGATTTCAGCATCACCGCATGCAACCGCCTGCATGGCAAGATGCACCGCTTTTAAACCACTGCCACAAACCTTGTTGATCGTCATTGCTGGCGTTTCAACCGGTAAACCCGCTGCTATACCGGCCTGACGCGCAGGGTTTTGGCCAACGCCCGCAGTAAGCACCTGACCAAGAATCACTTCATCAATCATTTCAGGTTTAACACCGGTACGTTCCAGCAAGCCCTTGATAACTTTTGCACCCAGTTCATGAGCGGGGATACCGGAAAGACTTCCACCAAATGTTCCAATTGCAGTTCTGGCAGCATCTACGATAACGATTTCTTGTGTCATGTTTTTATCCTTTGGTTTTGTATTAATCGAAATAGAGATGGTTATCTAATATAGATCACCACAAATAATTTAAGTAAATCTATTTTTACAGAAAATGTTGCACTGCACAAATTTTACTGCTAATTTTGTTTCAACAAAATGAAAAATGGGTGGAGACAACATGAGTAATACACAATTCTGGAATGATGACTGGATGAACCTGCAGCAGCAATACTGGCAGCAGCTTGGTGAATTTGGTCGCAAAGCCATGGGTGGCCAGGAAGAAAAAATGCCCTGGAATAACTTTGACTGGAACCAGGCAATGTCCCAATGGTGGAAAGCCATTTCCCCTGGCATGCCGGAAGCCAATAAGAGTTTCATGGAGAAAATGCTTGAACAGGGAACTGTTTTTTACCGTATGAACGAACACCTGGCCAACAATCTCGAAAAAACCAATGACTGGACAGAAATGCTCAATAACACTTTTGAGCAATTGCAATCATCTTTTGCCAGCCAGGCCGAAAAAGCCACCGGCAACATGGAAGACGGTTTTGCCAAGATGATGGGCTACTGGCAGTCACCAATGGAAAACTGGCGCCAGATGAGCAGTTCGATCGATATCAACAATAATTTTCTGAAAGGCTCCAACCTGTTTGAAAAAATTCTGGACGCACCCGGTCTTGGCTATACCCGTGAAGATGAGAACCGGTACAAGGACCTGATGCAGGCTGGACTGCATTACCAGCATGCCATGATGAACTACAACAAATTCTTTGCTGACATGGGTACGCAGTCTGTTAGCTGCATGAAAGACAAGGTTAAATCAGTAGCCGACAGTGGCCAGACTATAGATTCAGGCAGAGCTCTCTATGATTTATGGGTCAGCGCCTGTGAGGATGTTTATTCCAAACATGCGCTCACACCTGAATACGCCAAGGTTCATGGTGAGTTGGTTAATGCCCTGATGTCTTTGAAAAAGCAATGGGAAGAACTGGTCGATCAGCGCCTTGGTATGCTTAACATGCCTACCCGTCGTGAGATGCGCACCATTCAAAGTCGTTTACAGGAATCACGCCGTGAAGTGCGTTCTCTGAAATCAGAAATTTCACAACTTAAAGATGATTTTGAAGCACTTAAAACACAGATTGAGAGTTCACCAGAATCCAATCTGTCATCTACACAGGCACCAGCTAAAAAAGCAGCCCCTGCTGCTGTGAAGAAAAAAGTCACAAAAAAAGCAGTCCGTAAAAAAACTACTGTTAAAAAAACAGCTGCTAAAAAAACCGCTGGTAAAAAAGCCTGAATAGAACCCGACAAGGAGAATAGAAATGCAACCGTTTAACATTCGTCCTGATCAGCTCGCTCAGGAAATCACCGATTACAGCAAAAAACTTGGTAAAGGCATTCAGAACCTGATGAATGCTGACGAGATTGATTCAGGCGTGACCCCGCGTGTTGAAGTTTACCGTGAAGACAAGCTTGTACTTTACCGTTACGAAGCGCCGGCTGATGTTGTTCAAAACAAAACACCATTGCTGATTGTTTACGCACTGGTCAACCGTCCGTACATGGCAGATATCCAGGAAGACCGCTCAACCATTAAAAACCTGCTGGCACAGGGCCAGGACGTTTACCTGATTGACTGGGGCTACCCGGATGAGTCTGACTGGGCGTTGACCATGGATGATTACATCAATGGTTATATTGACCGCTGTGTTGACGTTATCTGCAAACGTCACAAGCTGGATAAAATCAACCTGCTTGGTATTTGCCAGGGCGGCAGTTTCAGCCTGTGCTACACCAGCATGCACCAGGACAAGATTCAAAACCTGGTCACCATGGTAACGCCGGTAGACTTTAAAACGCCTGACAACATGCTTTCAGCCTGGGTTCAGCACGTCGATGTTGACTTGCTGGTTGATACCATGGGTAATATTCCGGGTGAAATGCTTAACTGGACCTTCCTGTCGCTGAAGCCATTCAGCCTTACCGGCCAGAAATACTTTGGCATGGTTGATGTGCTTGAAAATGAAGACCGCCTGAAAAACTTCCTGCGCATGGAAAAATGGATCTTTGACAGTCCTGACCAGGCCGGAGAAACCTTTAGACAGTTCATTAAAGACTTCTACCAGAACAATGGCTTTATAGAAGGCGGTGTAAAACTTGGTGACCGCACTGTTGACCTGAAAAACATTACATGCCCGGTACTGAATGTGTTCGCTGAACAGGACCACCTGGTGCCACCCGATGCATCACGTGTACTAAAAAACTTAACCAGCAGCAAAGGCTATAAGGAACTGAGTTTCCCGGGTGGCCACATCGGTATCTATGTCAGTGGCAAGGCACAAAAACAGGTGACTCCAGCTATCAGCGACTGGCTTGCTGAGAACAGTTGAGAGTGATATATTTCGCGTTCTTTTAAAGTCGCGTAACTCAGTTGGTTAGAGTGTCACCTTGACATGGTGGAAGTCGGTGGTTCGAATCCACTCGCGACTACCAGATAAAACAAAAACCCAGCTCATGCTGGGTTTTTTTTGCATGAAAGAAATTACCGCCGGTGTGTTTTTGTGATTCGCATCACAGAACCTTAATAATAAAAGGTTCATAGTTCGTATCCCTTGGACTGGAAACTCACATGAAAAAACATCAGACTTTTTTTGATTTACTGGAAACGGAAAGTTTGAATCGTGCCGCCGGCACGATTGCGTGGTTTCTATATGGCAGGCATTTCCAAATGCGGTTTAACAAGCAAACCAGCTAAAAACATAGCCTTTTTGGTCATTGAAAACTTTTCAAGCTTTTTTCATTTCCTTGAAGCGTTCCAACAGCATTCGGTATTCATCAGGAATATCATCACTTGAAATCAAACCCAGTATATTTTCTCCATCTATGACCGGAACATGATGAAACTTGCCCTGTTGCATGATTTCAATTGCCCTGGCCAGGCCGTCGCCGGCATTAACCACCTGAATCCCTGATGTCATAATGTCGGCAACCTTGGTTTCCCTGACATCAAGTCCCTTGGCAACGCATTTACGCACCACGTCTCTTTCACTTATAACGCCGACAAGTTGTTTTTTATTAAGCACAACTAATGCCCGGGAGTTATATTCAGCCATCATTTTGCAGGCATTTTTGACCGTTGAAATAGGAGTGATTTTTGGAAGCTTTTTTCCTTCAACCAGTTTGGAGACATTGGAAATGATCATTTAAGTGACAGTCCAGCCTGTAATAATTCCGTAAAATATTACTTTATTATTACAAAAGCCCAACAGCTAAGCCACAAATATTGTTAAGCCCATGGTTTTAAAAGGAAATAAATTCAAATCCAATTCAAAAACATTAATATCAATGTGTTGACAATAATCAATAATGCACTATCATTGTATATACGTTGTCAATATAGACGGATTAAGGATGTCATATCAAACAGCTAAAGATATTATTTTACACCGAACTCCAATTGTTGATTTTGTTTTAATCACGCTGGAAATGGTGGCTATTGTCTCACTTGGACTATTGATTCATAGCCTCTGATTGACCGGTATTTTTCTGATCCACACTGACGATTCAAAATCTGAGTCGCCCCTCCTATAGCACAAATTATACGAATTGAGATGCTTTTCACAGCATCTTTAGCTTTCTCGGCAAATACTTAACATATGTTAAGAGAACGCTACATTATTGACAGCCAACGCAGAAAAAGGATGAACCGGGCGGCGCAAACTTTATGCTGGTTTGTGTATGGTTCTCCCTGGCGGATCCAGAGCACAGGGTCACGTTCGGGTTTTCGTTCAGCTATACACGGAAAATTGAATATAACAACACTTACCTGAAGATATGTGACCTGAAGATATGTGACTGGAAAATCACATTGATTTTTTAATTTTTTCAATCTGATCCCTGACCGCAGCAGCTTCCTCAAATTCCAGTTCACGGGCATGATGATACATCTGCTCTTCAAGCTGCTCGAGGTACTTGCCCATTTCTTTCGGAGACATTTTAGCGTAACTGGCTTTTTCTTCTGCGACCTGGCCAACCTTCTTCATGCCTTTGCTGCCACCAGGGTATGCGCCTTCCATAATATCGGTCACAGACTTTTTGACTGTTTTTGGCGTTATGCCATGTTCCTGGTTGTGGGCAATCTGTTTATCACGACGGCGCTTGGTTTCATCCATGGCACGTTGCATGGAACCTGTGACACGGTCTGCATACAGAATGGCTTTACCTGCCGCATTCCTTGCCGCCCTGCCAATGGTCTGTATCAATGAACTTTCGGACCTGAGAAAACCTTCCTTGTCGGCATCAAGAATCGCCACCAGCGAAACCTCGGGCATATCCAGGCCTTCACGCAGCAGGTTAATACCAACCAGCACATCAAATTCCCCAAGCCTCAGGTCTCGAATAATCTCAACGCGTTCAACTGTATCAATATCCGAATGCAAGTAGCGCACCCGAACATCATGTTCCATCAAATATTCTGTGAGATCCTCTGCCATACGCTTGGTAAGCGTGGTAACCAGAACCCTTTCTTCCTTGGCAACAGTCAGGTTGATTTCAGAAAGCAGGTCATCAACCTGGGTTGACGCCGGACGCACCTCTATTTCCGGGTCAATTAAACCGGTTGGCCTGACCACCTGTTCAACAATAGCCCCGGAATGTTCTTTTTCATAATCACGCGGGGTTGCCGATACATAAATGGTTTGAGGTGAACGCACCTCGAACTCTTCGAAGCGCATTGGTCTGTTATCAAGCGCAGAAGGCAAACGAAAACCATATTCAACCAGGGTTTCCTTGCGTGAACGATCTCCCCTGTACATCGCTCCAATCTGTGGAACAGTCACATGGGATTCGTCAATCACCAGCAAAGCATTGTCTGGCAGGTAGTCAAATAATGTAGGTGGTGGCTCCCCTGGTTCGCGGCCAGACAAGTAACGTGAGTAATTTTCAATACCGGAGCAGTAACCAAGTTCCTGCATCATCTCCAGGTCAAACTGCACTCTTTGCTGAATACGCTGTGCTTCTACCAGCTTATTTACTTCATATAACTGCTCAAGGCGCTCGCGCAGCTCTTCCTTGATCTTGTCGATGGCTTCCAGAATAGTCTCGCGGGGTGTCACATAGTGTGACTTGGGAAAAATGGTAAACCGTGGCAGGCGGCGCAGTGTTTCACCGGTTAAGGGATCGAACGCAGTAATATTTTCTATTTCATCATCAAAAAGCTCTACCCTGACTGCCTCGCCATCGGATTCTGCCGGGAAGATATCGATTACTTCTCCCCGGACACGGTAAGTGGCACGATGCAGTTCGGTATCGTTACGGGTATACTGAAGTTCGGCCAGACGACGCAGCATGGTGCGCTGGTCAATGGCATCGCCGCGACTGAGATGCAGCACCATTTGCAAGTATGAGCGAGGATCACCCAGACCAAAAATACACGATACCGTGGCAACTATAATGGCATCGCCACGTTCCAGCATTGCCTTTGTGGCCGACAGGCGCATTTGCTCGATATGCTCATTGATCGAAGCATCTTTCTCAATAAAAGTATCCGAAGCTGGCACATAAGCCTCGGGTTGATAATAATCGTAATAGGAAACAAAATATTCAACGGAGTTATTCGGAAAAAACTCCTTCATCTCGCCGTAAAGCTGGGCTGCCAGAGTTTTGTTGTGGGCTAATATCAATGCTGGGCGTTGGGTTTTCTCAATGACATTAGCCACAGTGAAGGTTTTACCCGAACCGGTCACACCTAACAAAGTCATTCCTGCCTCTCCGTCATTCAACCCCTCAACCAGCTGCGCGATGGCTTTAGGCTGGTCACCCGAAGGTTTATAATTTGAAGCGATTTCAAAGGGTTTGACTGACATAAGGTTTAGTAAAACAGTTAAATTAGCGGCTAATGGAAAATATCAATTTACTCTTGCCAAGCCTGGGTTAGAATCAGATTTGTTAATATAATACTTTCTTGAAAAACCAACCAGACATCAGTGAACAGGCATGACGCATAAACTTTCAAACAGGGTTAAATCCGTTAAACCTTCTCCGACACTTGCCATTACAGCACGCGCAGCTGAATTACGTGCCGCGGGCCAGGACGTTATCGGTCTTGGTGCAGGCGAGCCGGACTTTGATACGCCGCAGCATATTAAACAGGCTGCCATTACCGCTATTAATGAAGGTAAAACAAAATACACGCCTGTCGATGGCACTGCTTCGTTAAAACAAGCCATTATCGATAAGTACAAACGCGATAATGGTCTTGATTACAATGCCGATCAGATCCTGGTTTCATCCGGTGGTAAACAGAGCTTTTACAATCTTGCCCAGGCAGTACTAGATGATGGTGATGAAGTTATTATCCCCGCCCCTTACTGGGTGTCCTACCCCGATATGGTCATACTAGCAGGTGGCGTACCAGTTATCGCTAAGGCAAATGCCAGCCAGAACTTTAAAATCAATGCAGGACAGTTACGTGGATTAATTAATGAAAACACCCGTCTGTTTGTTTTAAACAGCCCCTCTAACCCAACCGGCATGGCTTACACCGAGGATGAGCTTAAAGCACTTGCTGAAGTACTCAATGAATTCCCGCGCATTCTTATTGCCACAGATGATATGTATGAACACATTCTGTGGACTGAAAAACCATTTATCAATATTTTGAACACCAACCCGGAGTTATACGACCGTACATTGGTACTAAACGGGGTTTCCAAAGCCTATTCAATGACAGGCTGGCGTATTGGATATGCAGGCGGACCAGCTGAGATCATCAAGGCAATGAAAAAAGTGCAGTCACAAAGCACTTCCAACCCCTGCTCTATCTCACAGGCTGCGGCCGAAGCTGCCTTGAATGGACCGCAGGACTGCATTGCCGAGATGCTCAAGTCCTTTAAAGAAAGACATGACTACGTGGTCAACCGTCTCAATAAAATTCCGGGCATTGAATGCCTGCCAGCTGACGGTACTTTCTATGTATTCCCCGATATCACTTCTTTAATCGATAAAACTGATGGCATTAACTCAGATCTGGATCTGGCCGAAAAACTCATCGAAGAGGCAGGTGTCGCAGTTGTTCCTGGCACCGCTTTTGGATCACCCGGTCATATGCGTATTTCAATTGCCACCAGCATGGAAAACCTGACTGAAGCACTAAACAGAATTGAACAGTTTGCCAGCTGACAACTGGCTGTTTTTTGGGCTTTTTGGTATTGACATAATTGTCATGAAAGGTAATATACGCGGCTTCATTCCCCGATAGCTCAGTTGGTAGAGCAGCGGACTGTTAATCCGTTTGTCCCTGGTTCGAGCCCAGGTCGGGGAGCCATAAAAATCAACGGCTTACGATCAATCGTAGGCCGTTTTTGTTTTCAGACTGTGACAAAATTGTGCCATCCAATCTGGAAGCAGCCGACTTTAAATGGTCAGAAGCTAAGTGGGCATAGCGCAGTACCATGTCCAAACTTGCCCAACCACCAAGTTCTTGCAGCTCTTGGAGGCTGGTACCACTTTGAACGTGCCAACTGGCCCAGGTGTGACGAAGATCATGCCAGCGAAAGTTATCAATTCCAGCCCGTCGCAAAGCTTTGACCCAGGCTCGGGTATTGGTCCGTTTTACCGGTTTGCCAGCGTAGGTAAAAACATATTCGTCATGTTGCCCGAACTGTTTATCGATTACCTGCATGGCTGTTTGGTTTAACGGTACACCAATCGCCTTTCTCGACTTCGATTGATCGGCATGTACCCAAGCCATCGCCCTACTC
>CALAZS010000143.1 GCA_937926265.1 uncultured Gammaproteobacteria bacterium | reverse complement strand
CAATAGCCATTCGGGTTTTTAGCCAGGTACTGCTGGTGATATTCTTCGGCGTAATAGAATTCTGTTGCAGGCAGAATCTCAGTAGTAATCTTGTCTTTGCCGGCAGCATTTAACGCTTGCTGATATTGCTTTAATGATGCTTCAGCAATTTGTTTTTGTTTTTCATTTTTATAATAAATGCCGGAACGGTATTGCGTGCCTACATCATTACCCTGTCGCATACCCTGTGTTGGGTTATGGGATTCCCAGAAAGTTTTAAGTAGCGTTTCAAGGTTGATTTGATCAGGGTGGTAAGCCACCAGGACAACTTCATTATGTCCTGTCATGCCGGTGCAGACTTCCTCATAGTTCGGGTTGGGGGTAATGCCGGCGCTGTATCCAACCGCAGTTGTATAAACACCATCAAGTTGCCAGAATTTTCTTTCAGCTCCCCAGAAACAGCCTAAACCGAAAATGATGGTTTCAATGTTGTCAGCAAATGGACCAACCATTTTGGATTGGGTTACATGATGAATACCCGAGATTTTGATAGCCTGATCACGGCCTGGTAACGCCTCGTCAACGGTAGGTAGCTCGGTTTTTTTCTGTTTAAAGAACATGATTAAAAGTTTGATTCTTTATTGGGCTGTTTAGGTGTCGGTTGACGCTGTATCAGTAATGTAAAAATTAGCCAGTACAAAGCAACGCCTGTTGCGTTTGCCAGCACATCCAACAGAGAGAAATGCCTTGTTGGTACGTAATACTGTAGCCCTTCAATGGCTAAACCGTAAGCCAATAACCACGCAAATTTTTTAAGGTTAAACCTGTTAGTTGCAAAAGCGTGATCAACAATCAGGGCCAGGCCAAAAAAAACGATCAGGTGGCCAAGCTTGTCGTTGATGACTGCTACATGATCCTCTGGAAGGGGGCTGGTGGCTTGCCAGGTGACAAGCAAAATAGCCAGGAAAAGCAAAAGCTTAAAGCCAATTTCATTACATGCACTAACCTGGTACTTAAACATGCGATTATTTAATCATGTTGGCTGTAAACTTTCAGTCACTTCTTGGCAGCTTCTATTTTTCCGCTTCGCGGGCAATTGCCCGGTAGGCAATATCTTTTCGATAGTAAGCAGATGGCCAGTCAATTTGATCGATCAAATCATAAGCCCTGGACTGGGCTTCAGTGACTGAATTGCCCAGGGCGGTCGCACAGAGCACACGTCCGCCGGAGGAAACCACGTTGTCACCGTTCATGCTGGTGCCGGCATGGAAAACCTTTAGATCATTATTGTTCGAGACATTGTCAAAACCAATCGTTTCACCTTTAGCGTAACTGCCTGGATAGCCATCTGCAGCCAATACAACGCCTACTGAAGGCCGTGAATCCCATTCTATGACCTGAGAGTCCAGGGTATGATCAAGAGCAGCCAGGCAGTGAGATACCAGGTCTGACTGTAAGCGCATCATGATAGGCTGGGTCTCGGGGTCTCCAAAACGACAGTTGTACTCAATAACTTTCGGTGTGCCATCAGACATGATCATCAGGCCTGCATAAAGAAAACCGGTATAAGGCATGCCTTCTGCTGCCATACCATTGATGGTTGGATAGATGACTTCATCAAGAATGCGCTGGTTGATTTCAGCGGTGACGACAGGAGCCGGGGAGTATGCGCCCATACCGCCGGTGTTTAAGCCGGTATCGCCTTCACCAACGCGTTTGTGATCCTGGCTGGTCGCCATGGAAAGTATATTAGTGCCGTCAGCCATAACGATATAGCTGGCTTCCTCACCATCGAGGAATTCTTCAATCACCACCCGGTGTCCGGCTTCACCAAAAGCATTGCCGGATAACATGTCTTTAACGGTAGATTCAGCTTGTTCCAGGGTTTCAGCAACTATTACGCCTTTGCCGGCTGCAAGGCCATCTGCCTTGATTACGATCGGGGCGCCTTTTTCGTTTAAATAAGCCAGGGCTGCATCAACGTCAGTAAAATTGCCGTATTCGGCTGTAGGGATATTGTGGCGAGCAAGGAAGTCTTTGGTAAAAGACTTGGAACCTTCCAGTTGAGCGGCGGCTGCACTGGGGCCGAAGCATTTCAGGTTGGCCTCTTGAAACGCATCCACAACGCCGGCGACTAGCGGCGCTTCAGGTCCAACAATGGTCAGGCCAATGTCATTCTCTTTCGCAAATGTTACCAAGCCGTCAATGTCGTCCACGCTGATATCAACGTTTTCAAGCTTGTCTTCGATCGCTGTGCCTGCATTGCCTGGGGCAACATAGACTTTGTCAGCCAGTTTTGATTGAGCGGCCTTCCATGCCAGTGCATGTTCACGACCACCGCTGCCAATTACGAGTATGTTCATAAATACGTCCGAAATTAAGCCTGTCAGTACATTTTTTTGCGAGTACGCTGTGAACCCATCCATGGGCGCTTGACTGCAGCATCCATGCTGCAGACAACTCGCAAAAAAAGTACTTAACAGGCTTTAGTGAATTTCTGTGCCATCAAAGCATGTTTCGTTACTGAAGTTATTTTAAGTGATTAACCAGTATTTCAAAAGCAAGTGTCCGAGGCATGGATGCCGAGGCCAAGCCTACAGGGATGTATTTACGGCGCCTTGCGATAGAAATGCTGGTTGGTCACCAAGATCTACAAATTATAGTCACCAGAAAATTATGATAAAAATTAGTGACGGAAATGACGCATACCCGTAAACACCATCGCCATGCCATGCTCATTGGCAGCGGCAATCACTTCCTCGTCTCGCATCGAACCACCAGGCTGAATCACGGCAATCACCCCGGCTTCAGCAGCATTATCAATGCCATCACGGAAAGGGAAAAATGCATCAGATGCCATCACAGAACCTTTGACTTCCAGGCCAGCATGCTCGGCTTTAATTGCCGCGATACGCGCTGAATTAACACGGCTCATCTGGCCGGCACCCACGCCGATGGTCATGTTGTTCTTGCCGTAAACGATCGCATTGGATTTAACGTACTTGGCAACACGCCAGCTGAATAACAGGTCATTCATTTCCTGCTCGGTCGGGGTTCTGTCGGTAACGACTTTAATGTCATTGGTTAACAGTAAGTCTGCATCCTGAACCAGAAGGCCGCCGTTTACGCGTTTGAAATCAAGACGATGAATTTCTTCTGCCGCCCATTCACCACAAGTGAGCAAGCGTACATTTTTCTTGGATTTAACAGCCTCAATAGCCTCTGCGGAAATGGTTGGGGCAATAATGACTTCAACAAACTGACGGTCTACGATGGTTTGAGCAGTCTCGCCATCAAGCTCTTCGTTAAAAGCAATAATGCCACCAAAGGCAGACTCAGGATCGGTGCTGTAAGCACGGTCATAAGCTTCCAGCAGATTATCTCCCAATGCCACGCCACAAGGATTGGCGTGTTTCACGATAACGCAGGCAGGCCCCTCGCTGTATTGTTTAACACATTCCAATGCGGCATCAGTATCTCCGATGTTGTTATAGGACAATTCCTTACCCTGAAGTTGATGGGCAGTAGCGATAGATGATTCTTCGATATCATCTTCGACGTAGAAGGCAGCATTCTGATGCGGGTTCTCACCGTAGCGCATACTCTGTTTACGACGGTATTGCAGGTTGATCGTGTTAGGAAATGCTTCCCTGATATCTTTCCCGTCTCCATCCGTATTGATTGTGCCGAGATAATTGGCAATAGCACCGTCATATTGGGCAGTGTGTTCAAAGGTTTTTACTGCCAGGCGGAAGCGGGTTTCATCGCTAACGCTATTGCTGTTTTCACGCATTTCCTGAAGTACGCGGCCGTAGTCCTGTGAGTCGACCACTATGGTGACGTCCTTGTGGTTTTTGGCAGCAGCGCGGATCATTGTCGGGCCGCCAATGTCGATATTCTCGATGGCGTTTTCAAGGCTGCAGTCAGGGTCAGCTATAGTTTGCTGGAAGGGGTAAAGGTTGACTGCTACCAGGTCGATTGGACCGATCTCATGATCCTGCATTACTTGATCATCAGTACCGCGTCGGCCAAGAATGCCGCCATGAATTTTCGGGTGCAGGGTTTTGACTCTACCATCCATCATTTCCGGAAAACCGGTGTAATCACTGACTTCAATTACCGGGATGTTGTTGTCGGCAAGGAGCTTGGCAGTACCACCGGTGGATAAAATCTCCACGCCAAGTTGATGCAGTGATTGAGCAAATTCGGTTATGCCGGTTTTATCGGACACGCTGATTAATGCACGCGTAATTGCCATAGTGTTTTCCTGTAAAGTTAAAAACGGCCAGAAGGCCGTTTTAAAGAGAAACCAAGAAGTTGTAATTTCCGATTTAATTTAAAACATGGTGTTTAATCTAAATCATACTGGGCCAGTTTTTTGCGCAGGGTACTGCGGCTAATGCCAAGTATCTGGGCAGCGCGGCTCTGGTTGCCACGGGTTTGAGTCATAACTGTTTCGAGTAATGGTTGCTCAGTTTCAGACATGACCATCTGGTAAAGACCGGAAACGTCATGGTCACTCATTTGATCAAAATAATGTTCAAGAGCTTCTTTTACACAGTCTCTTAATGGTTCACGTGATGCCTGTTGTGGTACGTAATGGTCTAAAGTTCCTTCATGCTGTGATGCTTCTAGCGTCATGCAGCTTTCCCCTGGTGTTCTAATAATGAATTGAAATACGCTTCGATGAGCGTTAACTGTTCTTCAGGTGTTTCCACCTGGTTTATTGTTTTTCTGAAAGCCGCACTTTGAGGTTGGGTTTTGCTATACCAGCCAATATGTTTTCTGGCGATCCTGACACCGAGGTATTCTCCATAAAATGCATATAGGTTGTCTAGGTGTTTAAGCAAAATATTTTTAACTTTTTCCATTTTAAATGGCGTGATTTTTGATCCATTTTTTAGATAGTGATCTATGTCTCGGAATATCCATGGCTGGCCCTGCGCGGCTCGACCAACCATAACAGCGTCTGCATTGGTGAAAGTAAGTACCTGCTTTGCCTTCTCTGGCGAGTCGATATCACCATTGGCAATAACTGGAATAATAACCTGGGATTTTACTTCACCAATTGTTTCGTATTCCGCTTCACCACTATAACCGCATGCTCGTGTTCTGCCGTGAATCGCTAAAGCCTGTATACCGGACTCTTGTGCAATATGTGCAATTTCCAAAGCGTTACGGGTTTCAGTGTCCCAACCGGTTCTGATTTTTAGCGTAACAGGCACATCTACAGCGGAAACCACTGATTCAAGAATTGACTGAACCAGTGCAGGGTTCTTCATTAATGCAGAACCTGCTGCGACTTTGCAGACTTTCTTTGCTGGACAGCCCATGTTGATGTCTATGATTTGCGCGCCATGATCAATGTTGACCCTGGCAGCTTCTGCCATTACTTCCGGGTCAGTGCCAACAATCTGTACTGAAACAGGGCCAGGTTCATCAGAGTGATCCAGACGCAGTACAGTCTTACGTGTGCCTCTTAAAGAGGCATCAGTTGTCACCATTTCGGAAACGGCCATGCCGGCACCAAAAGAACGGCATAACTTTCTGAACGGCAAATCGGTAACACCTGCCATAGGAGCCAGTATCAGGTTGTTATCCAGTTTGTATGGGCCGATTTGCACGCATTGTTCCAGAGTTGAAAAAGGGAATGAATGTTATCAAACAAGTGGATGAAATTAAATTTGCACTGCACTCAAATGAGCAGATTTGGGACTAATAGAAAGAGAACTCAAACCCCGTCACATCCGGCCCGGGGTCTTCCAAATTCAGGAAAAACTTCTGTGCCTGGCCTGAAGCCAGCATCGGTGGCTTGCTTTCTTCGGTCTTGATGTAGTCGTCAAAAGTAAAACTTCTGCGGGAAATAACCTGCTGCAGGCTATTGAACAGGGTTAGTGTTACGCCCGGGGCTGGCTGGGAAAAGTCAGCATTATTGGTAAAAAGCATGTTTATGCTGAGTACGTCATTAACGTCGGGATGAATCGACACCGTACGGTCAACTACCTCAAATAGAGTGGGATCACGGCGTGCCGGGAGCTTGCATGGCAATGCTTTACAGGCAGTTTCAAATACCTGGCGTGCCTGGGGATTGAGTAACAGTGTATGGCGGTAGTTCCAGCTGGCCTGCATGATAAAAATTATGACCAGCGCAATGCTGCCAATCATCCACAAAGCGGTACCCAAATTGGAATAGTTTCTTGCCGGCTTCTCAGATTCATTTGAACTGAGGGGCTCCAGGGGCGGAGCTTTGTCGCTTTCGATATCAAGCAGTTCTTCCGGAAGCAAAATGCTGGAATCGGCAATTTGTTCGTCATCCGGCCCGTTTAGAATTTGGGAATCCTGCTCGGGTGTAAACAGGCTGCTTAAGTCAGTTTCGGCCAGTTCTCCCGACTGGTCACTGAATTGTGAAGCCAGTGCCTCTTCAAGCGCATGCTCGTCCAGGTTCAGGCTGTCTTCTAATACATCAGAGCCAGAAGCAGAACCAGGGGAAGAGGAGGAGGTTGGGCTGTCAGCAATAGGCTGTGAATTCAGTGCCGCGTTAAAAACAGTCTGGCAATGGAAACAGCGGGCCTGGCCGTCAGATTCCTGCAGCTGATCATCACTGATCTGGTAGCTGGTGTTGCAGTTTGGACAACTAATGAGTAATTGCATTATTGATCCTGGTCCCTTCCAGTCTTACCCAGTCATGTTGTGACACGACAGGCTGCATATCGAAATGATTTTTATAAACGGATAATACCTGTTCTGCCTGGTCAGACAAGATACCGGATAAAACAATTTGTCCCCCGGGTTTTACCAGCGCTGTAATCGTGTCGACGAGTTCAACAAGTACACCGGCAAGAATGTTGGCTAATAACAGATCAGCCTGATTATCAATTACCGGATTATTAACTAGTTGATTGGTGTCAAGGAGTTGAAGCCGGTTTTCGACATGATTTTTTTCAGCATTGTCTTTTGAGGCTGACAGCGCCTGCGGGTCGTAGTCAATGCCCACGGCATGGCTGGCGCCAAGTTTTAAAGCGGCAATTGCCAGAATACCGGAGCCACAGCCGTAATCGATGACTGTCCTGTCAACAGGTGGGTGCTGATCAAGCCATTCCAGGCACATGGCAGTGGTAGGGTGTGTCCCGGTCCCAAATGCCAGGCCAGGATCGAGGTCGATGATTGTTGCGCCATGCATGTCGACAGTCTGTCCGGTTGGGCATATCCATAAATTATTTCCAAACTGCATGGGTTTGAAATGATCCATCCAGGCGCGTTCCCAGTCCTGGTCTTTCAGTGTCTCAATGCTGAGTTGCTGGCTTATACCCTGATTGATATCCCGATTTGAAACCGGATTTGAAACCGGGCTAAAGCCCATGTTAACGGCCTGCCGGATTTCATCATCAGCAACCTGGCCAAATTCAAACAGGGCGGTTACCTTAACAAGTGACCATAAGCGGATTTCATCCGGAAGTGTTTCCAGTACCGGTTCGTCCTTTGCATCACCGAGAGTGATTGAAACAGCGCCCAGTGCTTCAAAAGTTTCTTCAGCCTGATCGGTTTTATCCTTTGGAACGATGAGATGAGCCTGGGTCCAGGGCATTGAAAGCTCGCTTGGAAATTGAATTGAGGTCTAAAGAGCTTTAGGGTCTAAGTGCTTTTTAGGCCGAGTTTCTTTTCCAGGTAATGTATGTTGACGCCGCCCTGCATGAAAGCCGTATCAGAAACCAGCTTAAGCTGCAGCGGAATATTGGTTTTGATGCCGTCGATCACCATTTCGGATAAAGCGGTATGCATTCTGGCTAACGCTGACTGGCGGTCTTCACCATGAGCAATAAGTTTCCCGATCATGGAGTCGTAATGTGGCGGTACGGTATAATTGGCGTAGATATGACTTTCAAACCGGATACCAGCGCCTCCTGCAACATGTAACTTGGTTATCTTGCCGGGACTGGGCATAAAGTTTTCAGGGTTCTCGGCATTTAACCTGCACTCAACGGCATGTCCACTGAGTTTTACATTTTCCTGCTTGATCGACAACTGCGCATCAGCATGAATTTTTAGCTGTTCTTTGACAATATCGATACCGGTTACCATTTCCGTTACCGGGTGTTCAACCTGAACACGGGTATTCATTTCAATGAAGTAAAATTCATCGTTTTCGTAAAGAAACTCAAAAGTACCGGCACCGACATATCCTATCTGTCTGCAGGCCTCGGCGCAGCGTTCTCCGATTCGGTTACGCTGTTCTTCTGTGATGCCCGGGGCAGGCGCTTCCTCGATCACTTTCTGATGGCGACGCTGCATCGAGCAATCGCGTTCGCCTAGATGAACCGCGTTACCATGACGGTCAGATAACACCTGGAATTCTACATGACGCGGATTTTCCAGGAATTTTTCCATGTACACCGTATCGTTACCGAAGGCTGTAGCTGCCTCGGTTTTTGTCAGTGTGATGGCGTTAAGCAGATGTGCTTCGGAATGAACGACACGCATGCCGCGGCCACCGCCACCGCCTGCGGCTTTAATAATAACCGGGTAGCCGATTTCCTTGGCTAATTTCATGGAACGGTCATTATCATCAGTTAACGGACCGTCAGAGCCCGGCACTGTGGGCACCCCGGCTGCTTTCATGGCTTCAATCGCACGGATTTTGTCACCCATCATGCGAATGGTTTCAGATTTTGGGCCGATGAAAATAAAACCGCTTTTTTCAACGCGTTCGGCAAAATCAGCATTTTCTGAAAGGAAACCGTAACCGGGATGGATTGCTACGGAGTCGGTAACTTCAGCGGCGCTGATAATGGCGGGTACATTAAGGTAGCTTTCTGCAGAAGGGGCTGGTCCAATACAAACCGATTCATCAGCGAAACGGACATGTTTCAGGCAGCGGTCAGCTTCAGAGTGGACAGCAACAGTTTTAATTCCCAGTTCCCGGCAGGCCCGGAGGATGCGTAAGGCAATTTCGCCTCGGTTGGCAATAACGATTTTATCCAACATGCTGGCAGGCCTTATTCAATCACAAACAGTGGCTGGTTGTATTCAACCGGCTGGCCGTTTTCAACAAGGATTTCTTTAATCGTACCCGAGGTATCCGATTCAATCTGGTTGAGGATTTTCATTGCCTCGATGATGCACAGGGTCTGGTCGTTATGCACACTTTGACCAACTTCCACAAATGCCTTGGCACCAGGCGAGGGGGCGCGGTAGAAAGTGCCCACCATTGGAGACTTCACCACATGACCGGAAAACTGTTCCTTTTCTTCAGCTGCTGGAGCTTCAGCCGCTGCCGCAGGCAGGGCGGCTGCAACCGGCGCAGGTGCCAATGCAACCTGGGGGGCTGAACTGTTTCTGCTGAGTCGAACGGATTCTTCACCTTCGTGAATTTCAATTTCGGCGATATCAGACTCTTCAATCAGTTCAATCAGTTTTTTTATCTTGCGAATATCCATTGTTAGACCTTTTCTAATCGTTATTGGTTTAGGCGGCTGATAGCAGCCTGTAAAGCCAGCTCGTATCCCTGGGGGCCAAGGCCGGCGATAACGCCAACCGCAATATCAGACAGGAAAGAATGTTGACGGAATTCTTCCCTGGCGTGCGTGTTGGACAAGTGTAATTCGATAAAAGGGATCTCAACGCCAAGTAGGGCATCCCTGATGGCGACGCTGGTATGGGTAAACGCTGCCGGGTTGATAATGATGAACTCAACCTTCTCAGCTTTTGACTGGTGAATTTTCTCTACCAGTTCGTGTTCAGCGTTGCTTTGAATGAATTCCAGCGAAACACCGGCTGCCTGCGCCTGTGCTGCTAATGTCTGTTTGATATCGTCGAGGGTTTGGCTGCCGTATAGCTCTGGCTCGCGAGTTCCCAGAAGATTGAGGTTGGGACCGTTTAGTACGAGTATTTGAGCCATGCCGAAAGTTACGTCACCTGTGTGAAGAATATCAATTAGGCATATTGTAGGAAATTGACGCTATTTGTCTACAAGATTACCGCAAAAAGTGGCAATTTTTGTAAATTTGGCAGGATTGAAAAAACTATAAAAGTGCCTGTATTTCGCTTTGCAGGGCGTCTTTTTCGACTTCGCCGGCCTGTTGGTAAACCAGTTTGCCGTTTTTGTCGAAGATCGCAGTAAAAGGCAGTCCGCTGAACCGGTTGCCCAGTTGCTGAGATATTTTAACTGCTTCCATACCGCCCAGAAGGGTGGGGTAGTTGATGCCAAACTCATCGGCAAAGTCCTGGACAGGTTCCCTGTCATCTATCGCAATACCGACGAACTGGACGTTATCAGCAAACTTTTCCTGGGTTTCGATAAAAGCGGGTGTTTCCTTGCGACAGGGAGGGCACCAGGTTGCCCAGAAATTCAACACCACGATTTTGTCTGACCACTCACTGCTTGACCGTGTATTGCCCTGTAAATCGGTGTAAGCAAAATCAGGTAAGCTGTTTAAAGCCTGGGTACTGCTTTTTTCAGTTTTGACAGGTTCTGCTGGTTTTTCAGAATTTTTGTGCAGGCCGTAGCCGATTCCGATGGTTAAGCCAAAAGCGGCAACTATCGCAGTGAGTTGGGTTGTGGTCATGGTATAGCGTTCCGGGTTTTTTCAACAAAATCTTCGAGTGAGACATCACCGACGATTTTATGTTCCTTCAATTCATTGCCGTTGTTGTCCCAGAACACGATTACCGGGGGAGCAATGACGCCAAAGCGTTTCATCAGTGCCTTGGCTTCATCTGAACCGGCGTCGGTCACATCGGCCTGCAGCAACACCGCATCAGCAAGTGCCGCCTGGGATTCAGGAGCCGGGAAAATTTCATTTTCCAGTGTTTTACAGTAAACACACCAGTCAGCATAAAAATCCAGGACTGCCGGTTTGCCGGCTGCCTTGGCTGCCGCCAGTTCTTTGTCGAGTTCAGCCATGGTTGTCAGTCGCTTGAAGTGGCGTACATCCGATTGGCCATGCTGGGCTGCACCACCGATTGCCAGGCCTTTAAGTGGTTGTCGAACATCCTTGCTGCCTGCGGCTGCACCAATAAGCATGGTGGCGCCGTAAATTAACAGGATGACACCAAGCCCTTTCCAGAGCTTTTGCCAGCCGGTAGCCTCGATATGAAGGTGACTGAGTGCGCCCATGTAAATAGATGAAGCTACCAGCAAAGAGCCCCATAGTAACAGGATGATGGTTTCCGGCAGGATGCGTTCCAGGAAGTAAATCGCCAGACCCAGCATGCTGACGCCAAAGACTGCTTTAACCGTATCCATCCATGCACCGGCGCGTGGTAACAGTTTACCGGCAGATGCGCCAATCAATATCAGTGGTACGCCCATGCCCATGCTCATGGCAAACAGGGCTAAACCGCCAAGCACCGGGTCGTTGGTCTGGCTGATGTAAAGCAGTACACCTGCCAGTGGAGGTGCTACGCAGGGGCCAACAATTAACGCAGATAGCAGGCCCATGATGGCAACACCTGCGGTATTGCCACCAGACTGGCGGTTGGAAAGTTCGGTTAGCTTGCTTTGCACACTGCTGGGTAATTGCAGTTCGTAAAAGCCAAACATTGAAAATGCCAACAGCACAAAAATAGCTGCAAAAATGGCGATTACCCAGGGTATCTGCAGCAGTATCTGCAGGTTTTCACCTGACATTGCGGCAAATACACCGGCAACCGTGTAGGTTATGGCCATCGCTAGAACATAAACAATGGAAAGGTATGTTGCCTTGCCGGTAGTGATGTTGTCCTGGCCGCTGATGATACCGGACAGGATTGGAATCATTGGGAATACACAGGGTGTGAATGCCAGCCCCAGGCCGATCAGGAAGAAAATGCCGATAATGGCAAGCGTGCTGGTATTTTTAAGCATACCGGCAATCTGGTCTTCTTCAGAACCAGATGAAGTTGAGCTTTCAGTAGTAGTTGTCCCCGTATTGGGGTCACTCTCAATTGGCGCATCTGCAATAACAATATTGCCCCCGCCGGCTGCAGGAAATTGCAGTGGTATTTGGGTTTTAACCGGTGGGTAGCAAATACCGCGTTCCGCGCACCCCTGGTAACTGATAGTTAGGTTGGTCGCACCGGCAGCTGTAGCGTTATTCTCGATCGGTATAACAAGATTGAGGTTGTCCTTGTATATTTTGATATCACCAATCGAGCCGTCAGGTCTTACGCCATCCTGCTTTATTTTCGGTTTTGGCAGGGTAAAGTTGCCAATTTTCAGGCCGGAACTTTCATCCACCGACAGCTTGATTTTATCGTTATAAAGATAGGTGCCTTCGGCAATTAGCCAGTCAAGTTGCAGTTCGCCATTATCATTGACCAGGTAGGAAAGCTGGTAAGCCTCTTCAGGCTGTAAAATGCCATCTTCCTCCAGTCCGAAATCGTCAGTTTCACCAAATGCATCGTTGAAATCATCCAGTGCCTGCAAAGGATTGGCAGCTGTTGGTTCTTGAGGAGCGGCTATTTCTTCAGCAGGGCCGGAGCCAACAGATTCAAGTGGGCGAACGGAACTTGGATCAACCGGGGCAGGTTCGTCGACAACACTCGACATGGCCACCAGTACCGTCTGGGTCTGGGGCGGATAGCAAATACCGATATCGGCGCAGCCCTGCGATTTTGCGCTTAATGAGATAATTTCCGGTGTGTTAGTGCCCTTGATAACCGGAATTTCTATTAAGGCTTCGTTCCGGTATATATCGATCTCGCCAAAGAATTCGTCTTTGTATTTCTCTGCGGGTGGAAACTCGGGGTCGGCCAGGGTTATGGCATCGGAATCAGTAGAGAAGCGGATTTTATTCTTATATAAATAGTAACCGTCTTCAATACGCCATTTAACGCGAATTCTGTCCTTGGGTGAGCCGTCAGCTGAAATTTGAAATGCCTGTTCCGGTGTTAACAAATCTTCAGGTGAAACGGCGAAACTAGATTGCCCGGTCAGGACAATAAAAAGCGAGAGCAGGCTAATTATTATTTTGTGCATTGTTTTATCCAATCAAGGTAGTCCGGCAACCCTTTTGTAACCGGCACAGCGATCAGTTCGGGCAGGTCGTAAGGATGTTCATCACTGATAAGCTTTTTGATGTCATCAAAGCGCGCTTCAGTAGATTTTATAATTAACAGGACCTCCTGATCCTGCTGAATGTTTCCATCCCATGTATAAACTGAGGTTATTCCGGGAATCTGGTTAATGCATGCCGCCATATGCTGACCTACAGCAAGCCTTGAAATTCGTTGAGCCGTCTCAATATCAGGACAAGTACAGTAAATGACAATGGCAGACATGATCGACGAAGTTTAGCGGATAAACCTCATCTGTCTATTCATGAAAGTGACTAATTTCTGTATTGTATACATTTACGCGATGCAGGTTGTAATTAGCACTGTCATCTCCGTTCAGGCCCGTGCAGGCGGGAATCCATTTTTTCAAAGACTCCCGCGCTGGCGGGATTGACGGGTTTTTAATGATATTTCTGATAATTTTCGTACTTGTTCCGGTAGTGGAACTTTATTTCATGCTGGAAGTTGGCGATGCTGTAGGTGCTTTTAACACGGTATTCCTGGTCATCCTGACGGCTGTCATCGGTGGTTTCATGGTCAGGCAACAGGGGTTTTCGACGCTGATGAGAATGCGCGAAACAGCTGCCCGGGGTGAAATGCCGGCAATCGAGATCTTTGAAAGCGGCATCTTATTCCTGTGTGGTGTAATGCTGCTGCTGCCGGGCTTTATCACTGATGCGCTTGGCTTTTTAATGTTAATCAGGCCGGTGCGCCAGGCGCTGATTCTAAAGGTAATGCAAAACAGCCGTGTCCAGGCAACTTATCATTCAACGGCTTCTTCAGCAGAATCGCCAGGTTCTCCAAACTCTCCGAACTCTCCAAATTCTGGCAATCAGGTTCACATCACCCACCGTTCCGGGCATCGCGTTATTGAAGCAGATGAATGGAAAAAAGAAGACTAATGGGCATATAAATAATTTTTTTATTGAATTACCATTGGTCGCCCCTACTATTAGCACTCACTTGAGTTGAGTGCTAATAATTTAACAACTCACATAAATTTCTTAATCCACATTAAACGAATCAGGAGATTTGTAAAAAATGAATATTCGTCCTTTGCACGATCGTGTTGTCGTTCGTCGTATGGAAGAAGAGCGCACCAGTCCAGGTGGCATCGTTCTTCCAGATGCGGCTACTGAAAAACCATCACAGGGTGAAATTATCGCCGTTGGTAATGGTAAAAAAATGGATAACGGTGACGTTGTTGCCCTGGATGTAAAAGTTGGCGACAAAGTGCTATTTGGTAAATATTCCGGTACCGAAGTCAAAATGAATGGCGAAGATGTACTGGTAATGCGTGAAGAAGACATCATGGGAGTAATCGAATAATGAGTGCAAAAGAAGTATTTTTTGGAGATGACGCTAGAAGCAAAATGCTGCATGGCGTTAACATCCTTGCTAATGCAGTAAAAGTTACACTGGGTCCTAAAGGCCGTAACGTGGTTCTGGAAAAGAGCTTTGGTGCGCCGACCATAACAAAAGATGGTGTATCAGTTGCCAAAGAAATTGAACTGAAGGACAAGTTCGAAAACATGGGCGCGCAGATGGTCAAAGAAGTTTCTTCACAGACTTCTGATATCGCCGGTGACGGCACCACTACGGCGACAGTACTGGCACAGGCCATGGTTCGCGAAGGTTTGAAAGCGGTAGCTGCAGGCATGAACCCAATGGACCTGAAGCGTGGTATAGACAAAGCCGTTATTGCTGTTGTTGAAAACCTCAAAGGCTTGTCCAGACCTTGCGAAAGCGACAAAGAAATTGCCCAGGTTGGTTCCATATCAGCTAACTCTGACAGCAACATCGGTGACATCATCGCTGCTGCCATGGAAAAAGTTGGCAAAGAAGGTGTTATCACTGTTGAAGAAGGTTCTGCACTGGATAATGAACTGGATGTTGTTGAAGGTATGCAGTTTGACCGCGGTTACCTGTCTCCATACTTCATTAATAACCAGCAGTCTCAGACTGTTGACCTGGAAGATCCATTCATTCTGCTGCACGACAAGAAAATCGCCAACATCCGTGACCTGCTACCAGTACTGGAAGCCGTTGCGAAAGCAGGCCGTCCTTTGCTGATCATCGCTGAAGATGTTGAAGGTGAAGCGCTGGCAACCCTGGTTGTTAACAACATGCGCGGTATCGTCAAAGTTGCCGCTGTTAAAGCACCTGGTTTCGGTGACCGTCGTAAAGCCATGCTGCAGGATCTGGCTATTCTGACCGGCGCTACGGTTGTTTCTGAAGAAGTAGGTTTAAGCCTGGATAAAGCTGGCCTGAACGAACTGGGTACTGCCAAGAAAGTTCAGATCACTAAAGAAGAAACCACAGTCGTTGATGGTGCAGGTACTGAAGATGACATCAAGGGTCGTATCACCCAGATTCGTACCCAGGTTGAAGATGCAACTTCTGACTACGATCGTGAAAAACTTCAGGAGCGTCTGGCCAAACTGGCTGGCGGTGTTGGTGTTATCAAAGTTGGTGCTGCCACTGAAGTTGAAATGAAAGAAAAGAAAGCCCGTGTTGAAGATGCCCTGCATGCAACCCGTGCTGCGGTTGAAGAAGGTATCGTACCTGGCGGTGGTGTTGCGCTGGTTCGTGCACTGCAGTCTGTTAAAGACATCAAAGGTGACAACCACGATCAGGATATCGGTATTTCCATTGCTTTCCGTTCCATGGAAGAGCCAATGCGTCAGATCGTAACCAACGCTGGTGATGAAGCTTCTGTTGTATTGAACAAAGTTTCCGATGGTGAAGGTAACTTCGGTTACAACGCCGCCAACGGTGAATACGGTGACATGGTTGAAATGGGTATTCTTGATCCAACCAAAGTGACCCGTTCAGCACTGCAGAATGCTGCTTCTGTTGCTGGTCTGATGATCACTACCGAGTGCATGGTTGCTGATGAGCCAGCTGATGAGTCAGCTGCACCTCCAATGGGTGGTGACATGGGCGGCATGGGCGGTATGGGCGGCATGATGTAAATGCTGTCATTCCTGCAAAAGCAGGAACCCATAAAAAAACCGGAATCAGAAATGGTTCCGGTTTTTTGTTTCTGAAGATTACTGCTTATGATCGAAATGAATGTTGTCATCCCGAGCCTTGCCGAGGGATCTTGGCTCTTAAAGAATCTTGTCTGAATCAATCAAGGTACAGTGCTCATTGTCATCAAGCATTGAACGGGTGTTTTTACGATAGAGCAGTTTCAACTGGGCTGATTCCGGCAGGTCAGTAATACTGAATACGTTTTTCTGAACCAGGACGTCGATAAGATCTTCAAGTACCCTGACCATGTCACTATCCGTTTCTGAAAGATAGGCTTTCACATCCGGGTCGGAAAGATTGGCTTCCTCATGGTTATCGCCTTTTGTCATAGACACACCGATAACTTTGCCGTCTTCGTCTCTTTCAACGTATAGCATGCTGTATTTCCATTTGAACTAGATAACTCTAAAGAGTGTAGTATAGTTGCCGATATAATAATTATTCCGTGAACTAGACAACAACTTTATGACGAATGCAAGTCAGGACGTTCAGCGTCCTAGCGATTCTGATATGGATGATCCGTTGCTGCTCAGCCTTCTGGCTGTGGCCAGGCTGCATGGCCTGCCTGCATCTGAAAACTCTCCTGTAGCGGGACTTCCACTTGTTGACGGCAAGTTAACCCCTGACCTGTATCCACGAGCTGCCAAACGACTTGGCCTTGCTGCCAGGCTGGTAAAAAAACCACTAAATAAAATCAGTAACCTGTTTCTGCCGGTTGTGCTGTTGCTTGAAGGTAACCGGGTTTGCGTGCTTACTGAAAAAACACAAAATGACAAATACAAGGTTATATTTCCGGAACTGAATGAAGGGGTGAAGGAAATTGCCGCCACTGCGCTTGAGGAAGTCTACGGTGGCATTGCCATCCTGGTAAGCCCTGCGCATGTGTTTGACCGTCGGGTAACGGAAGAAACCCTGGCACAAAAAGACCACTGGTTCTGGGGAACGCTGAAAATGTCATGGCGTATTTACCGTGATGTTTTATTGGCTTCCTTTATTGTGAACCTGTTCGTCATAGCAAACCCGTTATTTGTAATGAACGTCTACGACCGGGTGGTGCCCAACCAGGCCAAGGAAACCCTGTGGGTGTTGGCCATAGGTGTCTGTATCGTACTGGTGTTTGATTTCGTATTGCGATTATTGCGGGCGCGATTTATTGATATTGCCGGTAAAAAGGCTGATGTCATTCTTTCATCGATGCTGTTTCAGCGAATCATGGGAATGAAACTGTCTGCCCGCCCCAAATCAGTTGGCGTGTTTGCGCATAATTTCCGTGAATTTGATGGCGTTCGGGACTTCATTACCTCGGCAACCATAACCACGCTGATCGACTTGCCTTTCGCTATTATTTTCCTGCTGGTTATCTACTTTGTTGCAGGCAGCCTGGTACTGGTACCTTTGTTAGCCATTCCTGTACTTATTATTTACGGACTGCTTATCCAGCGACCTTTGCAGGAAGCCGCTGAAAATGCCTCAAAAGCCTCTTCCCAGAAAAGCGCGCTGTTAGTAGAGAGTCTTACTGCAGCCGAAGCGGTTAAGTTCACCGCAGCTGAATCGCGCTTACAAACCGGCTGGGAGCATGCTGTTGGCCAGTTGGCCAAGTGGGATGCATCTTCACGTTTCATGGCTACTTCGGCTGCCACGCTGGCAATGTTTACCCAGCAGGCGGTTTCAGTCGGTGTGGTTGTTTACGGTGTTTACCTGGTTGAATCAGTCGAGCTAACACTCGGTGCCTTGATTGCCTCGGTGATTCTTTCAGGTCGTGCAGTTGCGCCAATGGCGCAGGTCGCGCAGCTTACTACACGTTTTCATCAGTCCAAGGCGGCACTTGATCACCTCAATGCCATGATGGAGCTTCCGGTAGAGCGTCCTGATGGCAAGCACTTTTTAACCCGTCCGGTCTTGCAGGGTGATATCCAGTTTGATGATGTGACTTTCAAGTACCCGGATGAAGAGGTCGCGGTACTCAAGAATGTATCTTTCAAGATCAAGTCAGGAGAAAAAGTTGCGATAATCGGTCGTATTGGTTCGGGTAAAAGTACCATCGAAAAGATTATTCTTAACCTTTATGAAGTTGAAGAAGGTGCTGTGAGGGTAGATGGTGTTGATATTCGCCAACTCGACCCGGCTGATTTGCGTCGCAATATCGGTTATGTGCCACAGGATATTGATCTGTTCTACGGTACCGTCAGGGATAACATCACGATTGGCTCAACCGTCTCTGATCAGGAGGTGCTTGATGCTGCAGTACTCACTCGCGCGGTTGATTTTGTCAACCAGCACCCGATGGGCTTTGATATGTCTGTGGGTGAACGCGGTGCCAGTCTTTCAGGCGGTCAACGCCAGGCAGTTGCACTGGCGCGTGCAGTTGTTCAAAAGCCACCTGTGCTGGTGTTAGACGAACCAACCAGTTCCATGGATAACTCCTCTGAAGAAGCGGTGAAAAAGAACCTGGTTGATTTTGTTACAGATAAAACCGTTGTGCTGGTGACGCACCGTGCCTCGTTACTTGACCTGGTTGACCGGGTGATCGTGATGGATGCCGGTAGAGTGGTAGCAGATGGTCCTAAAGCCCAGGTTATCGAAGCACTGCGTCAGGGCAGAATTAAAACGGGAGGGCAGTAAGCAATGAATCAGCCTCTCCAGAAAAATGAAGCCAAAATCGAAAAAGAAGAAATCAACTACATTGCCAATGCCAATGCAGCTGTGCTTGAGCAGGTACCTCAGGGTGGCAAATTGCTGATCTGGGGGTTGGTTGCTTTCATAGCCATTGCTGTAACCTGGTCTTATTTTGCAGAGCTCGACGTCGTGGTACGTGGTCAGGGCAAGGTGATCCCGGTTAGCCAGATTCAGGTTATTCAAAATCTTGAAGGCGGTATTGTCCAGCAGATTCATGTCAAGGAAGGTGATATTGTTAATGCCGGCCAAATCCTGCTACAGATTGATGACACCCGCTTTAACTCATCACTGCGTGAAGACACGGTCAAACGTTATTCTCTGCAATTAAAAGGTCTGCGCTTAAAAGCTGAGTCAGAGGGCAGGGCTGAATTTCCCGCTATTCCAGAGGAACTTGTTAAAGC
>CALAZS010000142.1 GCA_937926265.1 uncultured Gammaproteobacteria bacterium | reverse complement strand
CCGGTAGAGATGATATCAATAGGTGTTTCACATAACTCGGCTACTTTATCAAGGTAGTTGATAGCAGCCTGGGGAAGATCTTCCCTGGATTTTGCACCCACAGTGGATTCCGACCAGCCAGGCATCTCGATAAATACCGGCTCACACTTCTCAAAATTATCAGCACCTACAGGAGGTGTATCCACTTCCTCTCCATCCAGACGATAAGATGTACAGATTTTCAGGGTTTCCAAACCATCAAGTACATCAAGCTTGGTAATACACATTCCGGATACACTGTTGATATCAAGTGAACGTTTCAGGGCAACCGTATCCAGCCAGCCGCAACGACGCTGACGCCCGGTTGTCGCACCGAATTCATGACCCTTGCTACCAAGGTGCTCACCATCGGCATCAAACAATTCAGTTGGGAATGGGCCAGCACCAACCCTTGTAGTGTAGGCTTTAACAATACCAAGAACATAATCAATGTAACGTGGGCCTACGCCAGTTCCGGAAGCTGCACCACCGGCAGTCGTGTTAGATGATGTCACGTATGGATACGTACCATGATCAATATCCAGCAATGCACCCTGCGCGCCTTCAAACATAACGTTTTCACCCGCTTTGCGCATGCGGTGAAGTGTACCGGTTACATCTTCAACCATTGGGCGAATTCGCTCAGCCTGTTGCAGTAATTCATCCAGTGTTTGTTGGTAGTCAACTGTTTCGTAGTCAAAATAATGTTCAAGTGCATGGTTATGATAATCCATCACTTCGCGTAAACGTTCGGTGATATGCGGCACATCGAAGATCTCGCCCAAACGTATGCCCCGACGGGAAACCTTGTCTTCGTAAGCAGGTCCAATGCCGCGCCCGGTCGTGCCAATGGCTTTTTTACCGCGGGCCTTTTCACGGGCAGCATCAAGTGCAACATGGTAAGGCAAAATAAGGGGACATGATTCTGAAATCCCAAGCCTGGATGAAGCAGGAACCCCACCCTTCTCGAGCATATCAATTTCATCAAGCAGAGCTGTTGGAGAAAGAACCACGCCATTACCGATAAGACAACGCACGTTGTCACGCAGGATACCTGAAGGAATCAGGTGCAGAACCGTTTGCTTCCCTTCAATTACCAGGGTATGACCAGCATTATGACCACCTTGAAAACGGGCCACGGCCTGAGCTTTATCTGTCAGTAAATCGACAACTTTTCCTTTACCCTCATCTCCCCATTGGGTACCAATAATTACAACGTTCTTTCCCATATTACTATCTCTGTCACCTGGTTAATTATTATTTAAGGTCTGCAACAACCCACTTGCCATTTTCATGGACAAGTTGCTGATGGCAGCATTGATCTGAAGGCAAACCTGATTGCCCGGGCAACTGCCGGACAACACGTTTACCCTGCATTCTTAATTCTTTCACCGCTTCTCGCAGACTGCTTTCAATATTATTATCAACCTCTCCGGGCGCCATGACTGCATCGGCCTGGTCAATAAAACTCGAATCTGAATATTTTAATAGATTACGCAAATCCGTACTAAATCCTGTCGCAGGTCTGGCTCTGCCAAACTCCCCACCGATATTGTCGTACCTGCCACCACGGGCAACTTCAACCCCGGAAGCAGGCACAAATGCTGAAAATACCACACCCGTATGAAAGTTATAGCCCCTTAATTCGGCAAGATCATAGTGAATTGGTAATTCTGGATACTGTGCTTTGATACTTGAAGCAACCGCCTCAACATAATCCAGCGCAGCAAGAACAGCTTCAGAAGAACCAGCAAGCTTTTGACGTGCTTCGGAAATAGTATCAGCCGATCCATTAAGGTCTGATAAAGCCAGAACACGGTTAGAGATGTTTTCAGTGACACCAAATTCTGCAAGAAGATTTTTTATCTCGGGAACGGCTTTGCGTTGCAGGGCATCAAACAGCATCTCTTCCTGGCGGGAATCCAACGACGCCTCTTCAGATAATCCCCGGAATATACCAACATGGCCCAGATCAACTGAAACATTATTAACATTGGCACAGGCAAATGTTTCAAGCATGAGCGATATCACTTCAACATCACTCTGGAAACCGGAATGCCCGTAAAGTTCAGCGCCAATCTGTAAAGGTGCACGCGTGCCACCAAATGCATCCGGCCTGGTATGCAAAACTGTACCGGTATAGCAAAGCCTTGCTGGTGAATCATTTTCAAGATGATGAGCATCGATACGGGCAACCTGGGTTGTCATATCTGCACGGATACCCATCTGGCGACCACTTACCTGATCGATTAACTTAAAAGTTTTCAGATCAACGTCGGCACCGGTTCCCATCATGAGAGAATCCAGAAACTCAATAAATGGTGGCATTACCAGGTCATAACCCCAGCTATCATAAATATCCAGTAACTGGCGACGTAATTTTTCCAGGGCTGCAGCATGAGGAGGTACTGCTTCATCGATACCTTCCGGTAATAACCAATGAACTTTATCCATCTGAAATATCCTAATTGACAGTGTATAAAAGGATTAAACCGATAATCATACTTACAAGGCCACTTATTCTAAGCGATTTATCATCAAGTTCGGCCATACTTTTCATTACATTTCGCATGCCCCGGGGATTCAGGAATGGCAATATTCCTTCAATAATCAATACCAGCGCCAGGGCAATAAGTAATTGTTGCCACATGTATATGGTCCTTTACACATAAAAAACCGGGAATGGCTACCCGGTCAATTAATATCCTGCCCAGAGAGGACAGTAATTATTGGTAATATTACGCTATTTTTGCTGATTCATGAATTTAAAAAATTCTGAATCCGGCTCAAGAACCATCATATCGCCACCAGCAGAAAAAACATCTTTATAGGCTGTCAGACTGCGCCAAAATGCATAGAACTCGGCATTTTTATTAAATGCATTCGCATAAGTTTCTGCTGCAACGGCCTCACCTTCACCTCGAAGAACCTCGGCTTCACGATAGGCTTCTGCAAGAATTTCTGTCCGTTGGCGTTCAGCATCAGCACGAATTTTCTCTGCTTCCTCAGCACCCTGGGCTCGAAGTTCACGTGCAACGCGTTCACGTTCGGTTCTCATACGATCGAAAATAGAACTGCTGACCTCGGTCGGGAAATCAATTTTCTTAACTCTGACATCGACAATTTCAACACCCAGCGCACTGGCCTGCTGGTCTGCGTTTTTGGATAACAGCTCCATAATTTCGGTTCGATCACCGGAAATTACTTCCTGAATAGTTCTGATACCGAATTCATCCCTAAGTGCTGTATTAATACGCTCGGACAGCAGCCTGGCGGTTTTTGCCGTACTACCACCGGTTGACCTGTAGTACTGAGCAACATCGGAAATACGCCACTTGGCATAGGAGTCTACGATTACGAATTTTTTCTCAGCCGTGATGAAACGTTCCGGACGTGAATCAAGAGTCTGTATTCGCGCATCAAACTTGACCACATTGTTGACGACGGGCAGTTTGAAGTGAAGACCCGGCTGGTAATCTGCATCGATAATTTCACCAAGACGCAGTTTCAGAGCTGTTTCCCACTGGTTAACAACAAATACCGAAGAGAAAGCAACCAGACCAAGAATACCGACCAGTACTCCAGCAAACATGATTTTAGGTGACTGCATTAACGTGTCCTCCTGCTGCGGGTATCTCTGGCATTGGGTGTCTCAGTTGGGGGAACAACCATCTGCGGGTTGTAATCGCCCTTGCGCTGCCTGTTTTTGTTCGATGCATTGTCCATAAGCTTATCGAGAGGCAGATAGGTTAGGTTACTACCGTTTTGAACATCCAGGATAACCTTGCTGGTATTTCCAAGAACATCCTGCATGGTTTCCAGGTAGAGCCTTTGACGAGTTACTTCAGGAGCCTTCTCGTATTCAGTCAAGAGTGCTACAAAACGCTGGCTTTCACCTTCTGCCTCAGCGACAACCTTGGCTTTATAACCTTTGGCGTTGGCAATCTCTGTTGCTGCAGCACCACGCGCTCTTGGAACGATGTCATTAGAATATGCCTGCGATTTGTTGACTTCACGGATTTTGTCCTCACGGGCGCGGTTGGCATCATCAAACGCTTCTTTGACAGCTTCTGGAGGATTGGCAGCCTGAATGTTCACACTGGTTATCACCAGGCCGGTTTTGTAATCGTTAATCATGCCCTGGGCGATGGAACGAACATCGTCTGCAATTCCGCTACGGTTTTGGGTAATGATTTCATCCAGCTTACTTTTACCGACAACTTCACGAAGAGCAGACTCGATAGTATCTTTAATTGTTTTTTCAGGAGTACTGTCCTGAAAGAGATAGTCGGATGGGTCCTGAATACGGTACTGAACATTGAGAGAAACATCGACCATGTTTTCATCAGATGTCAGCATTTCAGCACGATGAGGTAAACGTGAAATCTGGTCAACGTCGACCTTGATTACCTTGTCAACAAATGGGATCAACAGGTGCGGGCCAGGTTGAGTAACATGCACAAACTCACCAAAACGCAGGACAACACCCCTTTCTGCAGGGTTGACCGTGTAAAAACTCTGGAACCCTAAAAAGCCGATAACCAGTATACCGATAATCAGGCCGAGACCTTTAGGAGCACTACCACCGTCCTTGCCTGAATTTCCACCGGAACCGGAATTACCTGAACGGCCGCCAAACAGGCCACCCATTTTATCCTGCAGTTTTTTTACGACCTCATCGAGATCGGGTGGTCCCTGATCGTTACCTTTACCATTCCAGGGATCTTTATTATTTCCACCCGGTTCATTCCAGGCCATATGAGTTTTTGCCATAAGATTTTAATAACCTTTAGTTAATTTCATGCGCGATTGTAAAGTCACTTGGGGGATTCATCAACCAAGCTCAACCCGTTAATAGATGTGTTTAATGGTGAATTCAACCTGGTTAATATTGATTAGCAGCATTAACAGCCGGAAACCAGGCGTTTGAAGTCCACGTCATTTTTTTTCAATTGTTCAAAATTTTTTCGTGTCATTTTCAAATACATCGTCCATCCACCTTCTTCCTCAGCTGAATCAGACAGTATTTCTGCCGATCTGAATAATACAGACCTGATTCTGCCGTCTGCAGGTGAGAGCTTTAATTCCAGCAATTCGTGATCCTGGTAAAAAAACTGCTGCAATCCTTCCAGCAAATAATCAATTCCTTCACCGGTTTGAGCTGATAGCCAGACATTCGCCTGCTTATTGTCCATATCTGTTTCCAGTCTCGCCTTTTCTTCTTCAACTAAGTCAATCTTATTGTAAACACAGATTTGAGGAACCTTGCCCGCACCGATTTCATCGAGTACCTGGTTAACCTCTTCAATGAAGAACTGGCGCTGGTGACTGGCATCATCAACCACGTGCAAGAGCAAATCAGCTTCGACGGTTTCAATCAAAGTGGACTTGAAAGCTGCAACAAGTTCATGCGGCAAGCGTGATACAAAACCCACTGTATCGGCCAGAATCACAGCACTGCCGTCAGGTAGTCTCAGTCTGCGCAAAGTAGGATCGAGTGTCGCAAATAACTGATCTTCCGCATAAACATCGGCATCGGTCAGCTTGTTAAACAGCGTTGATTTACCTGCATTGGTATATCCCACCAATGCCACTGTAGGTATTTCAGCTTTACCTCTTGCCTTTCGGCCCTGGGAGCGCTGACTTTCGACTTTTTCCAGACGTTTACGGATCTGGCTGATGCGTGCATTCAATAGACGCCTGTCAGTTTCCAGCTGGGTTTCACCGGGTCCCCTGAGACCGATACCACCTTTTTGGCGTTCCAGATGCGTCCACCCTCTTACCAGCCTGGTAGAAAGATGTCTTAGCTGTGCAAGTTCAACCTGTAATTTACCTTCAAAGGATCTGGCGCGCTGCGCAAAAATATCCAGAATCAATCCATTACGATCGAGTACACGGCATTTAAATACCTGTTCGAGATTTCTTTCCTGACTTGGAGAAAGACTATGGTCAAAAATGACCAGTTCTGCCGAATTGGATTCAATAAGCTGCTGAATCTCCTCGGCTTTTCCTTTTCCTATAAAATACCGAGGATCTGGTTGATCACGGTTACCTGAGACAAAATCAATGATTTCAGCACCAGCCGATAACGACAGGTCCCGAAATTCATTGACTTCATCGGTATCAAGTGGACGCCCCAGGGCGATATGAACCAATATTGCCCGTTCACCGGACTTTGGGCGTTCAAACATTCAGGCTAGAAAATAGCGTAACTTAGTGGTTACCTTCGGATTCGGAACCATCCTGATCATGCGGTATACGCACATTTTTCGCAGGAACTACCGTCGATATTGCGTGTTTGTAAACCATTTGACTGACTGTGTTTTTCAACAGCACGACAAACTGGTCAAAAGACTCGATCTGTCCCTGTAATTTGATTCCGTTTACCAGGAATATGGATACCGGAATTTTCTCTTTCCTTAACGTATTCAGGAAAGGGTCTTGTAAACTCTGCCCTTTAGACATAATTGCTCTCCAATGTTCAGCTCGAATGGCAAAAGCCCCATTCAAAATTAAGCTAATACTAATATAGTGATAAATGAGCTTAGCACAAGATAAAATTTAATGATAGGCAAAAAAATGGAATTTTCTCTAAACCTAAAAACCTGATCACAAAGCTGTAATAATGGCGACTTTCAAGGTCGATTTAAGTAATACTTTCCAATATCTGCTCAGCAGGATTTCGAGTTAGCCAGATGTATTCCTGATCAGCACGAAGCCAGGTAAATTGCCTTTTGGCCAATTGGCGGGTGGCAATAATGCCTCTTTCGATCATTTCATCGCGGTTATATTCCCCCCTGAAATACATCAGCATCTGCCTGTAACCGACACTGCGCATCGATGGCAGGTTTTCGTGCATTCCTTCAATACTCATCAAGTTTCGCACTTCATCTTCAAACCCCAGTTCCATCATCAAGTGGAAACGCCTGGCAATACGCTCATGCAGTTCCGGGCGTTCGTAAGGTGAAATGACAAATTTGTTGAGTTGGTATGGTAAAGCCTTGTCATTATTGCCCGCCTGCAACTGACTCAGGGGCTCGCCGGAGATTTCATAAACCTCTAAAGCACGCATAATTCTCTGGGGGTCATTCGGGTGTAACCGTTCACAGATAACCGGATCGACCTTTTGCAACTGCTCATACAGCCAGACTGATCCATATTTATCCAATTGCGATTGAAGTTTTTGCCTGATTAAAGGATCACTTTCAGGTAACGCCGATAAACCGTACTGAAGAGCCTTGAAATACAGCATGGTACCGCCGGCTAGCAGCGGAATTTTGCCTGCTGCAGTAATTTCCTGCATCGCGACCAATGCGTCCTGCCGAAATCTCGCCGCCGAATAGGCTTCTGTAGGCTCACAGATATCAATAAGGCGATGAGGCGCCTTTTCAAGTGTTTGTTTATCCGGTTTGGCGGTACCAATATTCATGCCACGGTAAACCAGGGCAGAATCGACACTGATTATTTCAAAACGGCCTGTCTCAGCAAGTTCAACAGCAAGGTCGGTTTTGCCTGAAGCTGTCGGGCCCGCCAGGAATACAGCTGTTGGTTTATCGGTTTTATTCATTATCATTTGCAGGCTCAGGCCTGATAACTGAGCTTTTTTAACATCTTGGTTAAGTTACTTTGTAGCTTGGTTTCTGTTATGAATTTTAGAAGTTTCTGAGGCAAGGAAGCCGAAGTAAAGCCTGCATGGATGCATTCACGGCGTCTTCTAAAATTCATAACAGGAACCAGGATGCAATGACGCACTTACTGCCCACGCATGAATAAACTGTCCAGTTGTTTCATATCCAGCTGAACCCAGGTTGGGCGTCCATGATTACACTGACCACTGCGCTCAGTTGATTCAATATCCCGCAACAGCGCATTCATTTCATCAATGGTCAGGCGCCGGTTGGCCCGAACCGAACCATGGCAAGCCATGGTAGCCATGACCTCGTTGATGGATTCCTGGATACGCCGGCTCTCTCCATAAACCACCAGGTCTGCCAACAAATCACGTACCAGTTGCTCGGCATTATCGCGTTGCAATAAAACCGGGATCGAACGAATGACCACAGACTGCTCGCTTAAACGGTCAAGTTCCAAACCAAGTTTTTCAAGCCAGTCAGAATTGTCCTCACATAGCTGGGCTTCACGCGAACTGCAATTGAGCGTGACCGGTAATAACAACGGCTGGGTCTTGATGATTCCTTCCTGATCGAATTTTGATTTCATGCGCTCGTAAGTAATCCGTTCATGCGCTGCATGCATATCAACCACTACCATGCCATGTTGATTTTCCGAGAGGATAAAAACGCCATGTATTTGTGCAACTGCGAACCCCAAAGGCGGCAGGCTCTGATCCTGTTCATCACCTGAATCAAAACCATAACCAGAACCAGAACCTGGCTCATCTTCATTTCGAAAAGAATTTACCAGTGGATTTATCAGGGGATTTATTGGAGGTTTTTGTGCATCAAAGCTGGCCTGGTATTGGGATTTTTGATCGGAAACATTTAATCCGAGCCTGTTTTGCTGACTGTAATTGTACGCAGTGGAAGAACCCGTTTGGGTGTTGCCTGGAGCGGGAATATCTAATGTGTTTTTGGAAAAATGGCCAGAGATATTGGCCTGCTCAATGACATCATCTGGTTTAACCCGCGCCAAAACGTTATGCAGCGTTCTGAAGATAAAATCGTGAACAAGGCGGCCTTCACGGAAACGCACCTCGTGCTTGGTTGGATGTACGTTTACATCAACCAACGCCGGATCAAGCTCAAGATAGAGAACATATGCCGGATGTCTGCCATGATAAAGCACATCGGCATAAGCCTGTCTTACTGCATGTGTAACCAGTTTATCGCGCACCATTCGATTGTTAACGTAGAAATGCTGCATATCCGCCTGGCTTCTTGAAAAACTCGGCAACCCTACCCAGCCCCACATTTTCAGGCCGGCAGCCTCCTGGTCGAAATAAACACTCTGTTCAACAAAATCCTGGCCTAATAGGTTTTTTAATCGCTGTGTTTTACCTTGCTGATCTTGTGCCGGACGTACATTAAAACTTTCCCGGCTGTTATGCTTCAATGAAAAGCCACAATCAGGCCGTGCCAGCGCCAAACGTTTTACGGTTTGTTCGATGTGATTAAATTCAGTTTTTTCCGTCTTTAAAAACTTACGGCGTGCAGGCGTGTTAAAAAACAGATCATTGACTTCAATTGTTGTTCCAACCGGATGTGGCGCCGGTTTCAGCTCACCTTCATCAGCATCCATCTCCCATGCCTGGCCAGCGTCCTGGAAACAGGATTTAATCGTCAATCTCGACACAGATGCGATCGAAGGTAAAGCTTCCCCACGGAATCCCATGCTGCTTATCCTTTCAAGGTCTTCAAGAGAGGTCAGTTTGCTGGTTGCATGACGAGATAACGCCAGCGGCAAGTCCTCTGAGCCAATACCGCAACCATTATCATTAATCCGGATTTTTTTAATTCCACCCTGTTGAATATCAATGTTTACCTGGGTAGCAGAAGCATCAAGACTGTTTTCAACCAGTTCCTTAACAACGGAGGCAGGCCTTTCGACAACTTCACCGGCAGCAATCTGGTTGATCAAGTGTGATGGCAGAGCATGAATTCTGTGAGACATACTGACATTGTGCCATAGATCAGGAGGTTGGGAAGATGGCAGCGGTGGTTAAATCAGGAACGTGGAATTGTCAGTACCTGACCGACTCTCAATTGATCACCTTTGATACCGTTGGTTTTACGCAAGATATTCATACTGACCCTGTATTGCTGGGCAATCTCTGAAAGCGTCTCACCTGATGAAATGATGTGTTTTTTGGGAGAATTGGAAGCTACCCAGGTACCGGGAGGCGGAGTCTTTTCAAAATAGTTTTTAACGCCATTCATAATTGCTTTCGCTACTTTTTTTCTGTGCGCCTTACTATTAAGATTTTTTTCCTCGGTCGGGTTCGAAATAAAGGCCGTTTCGACCAGCATCGAAGGTACATCCGGTGATTTAAGCACCATAAAGCCGGCTTTCAGAACATGCTTTCCATGAGTTTTGCCATTTCGTTTTAATTCATTGAAGACATTCTTAGCCGCCTGCATACTTGCCTGGCGGGTGGCGGTCTGGGACAAGTCCAACAAAACTGAAGCCAGCATGTCATCCTTGTCTTCAAGTTTTACGCCTCCAACAAGGTCGGCGGCATTTTCACGGTCAGCCAGCCATCTGGCAGCTTCGTTGGATGCTCCGCGTGGAGACAATACGTAAACTGAAGACCCTTTAACCCGTGGATCACGGAATGCATCCGCATGAATTGATATAAACAGGTCAGCTTTATATTTTCGCGCAATCTTCATGCGGTTTCGCAAGCCAACATAATAGTCACCCCTGCGGGTTAAAATCGGCTTGTAACCCTTTTCCTTTTTGAGGATGGACTCAAGTTCCTTGGCAATCTTGTAGACAACGATTTTTTCTTTAGTGCCGCGTGGACCGGTAGCCCCGGGATCTTCTCCTCCATGACCGGCATCAATAGCAATCACAATGTCGCGCAATTCATTTCGGTCTTTTACGGATTTGGTTACACGCTGGGGTTTTTTCGATGTTGTAGCCTTAACCGCTTTGTTTGGAGTGGTAGTTGTTTTTGCTGTTTCGGGCTGGGGTTTGGCCTGACTGGCTGTACTTTCAAGGTCAACCACTACCCTGTGACCATACTGGTCATTGGGTCTTAACAGAAAAGTATTGGGTTTTGCCTTGTTTTTGAGATCAAGCACAACGCGAAAATCAGACTTGTTACGCTTGGCATAGCGAATTTTATCGAGATATAGATCTTCGGCAGAAGCCTTGGCCAACTTGCCTTTTAGAGTAGCATTTTGAAAATCGATCACTACCCGGTCAGGCTTGTCGAGAGTGAATAATTTGTATTTTACCGGGCCGGAAACATCAAAAACCAGGCGGGAATGGTCGGGGGCTGACCAGACCCGAACTCCCTCTACATCAGTATTCTGGGCGAGTGTGGATACAGATAACAAACAAAGAATCAAAAAAACGATGATTTTGTTCATTGGAAAAACCGACCTATCTTCAAATGCTAAAAGCAGAATAGCAATAAAAAACAACTTTTTCTATATTTTATATAAAGATAGACGATATTTGTAAAATTTTTATAACATTTATTCGAAATGTATCTGTTCTAGAAAGGAATTACCTTTGTCGGATTTGCCCAGCATATGGATTTTTCTTCCATTTTCGACATATTCAATTTCGATGATTAAATCTGGACCGGGTAGAAAACCCTTTCCCTTTTCAGGCCATTCAATCAATAGAATATCTTTTTCCAGCGCGAAGTCCCTGATTCCCATAAATTCTAGCTCTTCCGGGTCTGCCAGTCGATACAAGTCAAAATGAAAACAGGCCCGATCCTCAATCTGGTCCTCAATATCGTATTCTTCAACCAGCGTATAGGTTGGACTCTTGACCTTGCCTTCATAACCCAGCCCGCGAAAAATTCCCCTCGCAAGCGTAGTTTTGCCGGCACCGAGCTCTCCTTCAAGAAAAATCACCATACCCTGCTTCAGGCAACCGGCAATTGCCTTTCCCAGGTCCACCTGGCGAGATTCGGATTCAGCAAGAAAAATTCTCGACTCAGCACTAATCGGCATTGACCAGTCTCCGTATCGGATCAAACAAGTCTGAAGCTAACAATCCAATCTCCCCTGAAGCTGTAGCAGCGACATCAGCTGCAGCCGAGTGTAGTGACACAGCCAGGCAGGCAGCAAGGTCGATATCATCATTCTGTGCCAGCATTGTGCCTGTAATACCGGCCAACACATCACCCATACCTCCTGACGCCATACCCGGGTTGCCATCAGAACAAAGTGCTACCGGCTGGGAGCCCGAACTGCAGATCAATGTGCCTGCACCTTTCAAAACCACGCTGCAGTCATATTGTTGATGGAGTTTTTCAACCGAGTCAAACCTGTTGCGATTAATCTCGCGACTGGAAATATTTAACAGACGGCCTGCCTCACCGGGATGAGGCGTGATTATCACGCGCCGTGTATTGGGAAAACGGATTGGGTTGTCGCTTAACAGGTTCAATCCATCTGCATCCAATACCAATGGTGTCGCATCATTGATAACCCTCTCATACATGGTGGTTGCCCAACTGTCTTTCCCCAGCCCGGGACCTAATACGACAACAGACACTTTACCAAGCAACGATTTTAAATCCGCTGCAGTCTCAACTGCATGCACCATGATTTCAGGCCTGCCCAGGTTAAGCATTACGGCATGAGATGCACGAGTTGCTACCGAAACCAGTCCGGCTCCACTTCTTAATGCAGCTTCGGCGGCAAGGCGAGCCGCGCCGGAAAAACCTTCATTGCCACCGATGATAAGCACGTGACCATAATCACCCTTGTGAGAAGAACGCGCTCTTTTCAAAATTGAATGTTTAAGCTTGCTCCAGTCAATACGACGACAGGACAAAATCTCGCTGGCATATACTTTGGCAGGCACATCCAGCGCGTTGAAAATAATCTCTCCACAACAGCCTTTGCCCTCTGCTGTAAACAAGCCCTGTTTCAGGCCGATGAATGTCACGGTTAAATCAGCTTTAATGGCACACCCAAGTACCTGACCGGTATCAGCCTGCAGGCCTGAGGGTACATCCAGTGACATCACCGGCAAGTTAAATCGATTGATAGCCTCTACGGCTTCTACCCAATGTCCCTTCACTTCTGCATTGAGGCCTGTGCCAAACAGCGCATCGACCACCACATCTGCATTAAGTAATTTTGGTAAAGCCTTTTGCTTTTGTAACACTCCACCTGCATTCAGATATTGCTCTCTGTATCGACGTGTCTCAACTGACATTTTCTCAACATCACCAAGCTCGATAACACTGACATTCAGTCCGGCTTCATGTGCACGCAGCGCGACGACATAGCCATCACCTGCATTGTTGCCACTGCCACAAAATACCAGAACCGTCCTGGCATCCGGCCAGCGTTTAAGCATAGCCTCGAATGCTACCGCTCCAGCACGCCCCATCAGCTCAAAACCGGAAATACCGAAATGATTAATTGCCAGTTCATCAAAATGACGCACCTGCTGCGCCGTATAAAGCGCATAAGGCAAATCACCCGTGGTTGGCATTATTCGATACTCTGTCATAAGGTTACTCTTTATTTGGATAAAACCTGATCAGCCAATAATTACCAGAATTGTGACCTGAATTTTGACCTAAACTGTGACCTAAATTGTGAATACCTCAACACTACAACAACTCGCCGTCAATATTAAGCGTTGGGGAAACGAACTTGGTTTCCAGAAAACCGGAATTACCGATACTGACCTGACCGATGCAGAAGAACACCTGCAGGACTGGTTGGGGAAGAATTTCCAGGGTGAAATGAGCTACATGGCGATTCATGGAAAAAAACGTACTCGGCCGGAGCTTCTGGTTAAAAACACAGCGCGCATCATTTCCTGCCGCATGGATTACCTGCCGGAAGAAAACGAGCTGCCGCAGGATATACTCGAAGATAAAAGCCGCGCTTTTGTTTCAAGGTATGCATTAGGCCGTGACTATCACAAGCTGATGCGCAATCGTTTAAAAAAACTGGCTGAAAAAATCAACGATTACCTTCAATCGGAAAATCACAGTTACCGTGTATTTGTTGATTCTGCACCCGTGATGGAAAAAGCCATTGCTGAAAAAGCCGGGCTCGGCTGGATAGGCAAGCATACCAACCTGTTGGACCGTGATGCCGGCTCCTGGTTTTTTCTTGGAGAAATCTACACCAACCTGCCGTTACCAACTGATAACCCAACCACTGCTCACTGCGGTGACTGTAATGCCTGTATAGACATTTGCCCAACTGATGCGATTGTGGCCCCATACCAGCTTGATGCCAGGCGATGTATTTCTTACCTGACGATTGAACTCAAAGACACTATTCCGGTTGAATTCAGAAAGGCAATTGGAAATCGCATCTACGGCTGTGATGACTGTCAACAGGTATGTCCATGGAATCGCTTTGCCAAACACACACAGGAAACAGATTTTCATCCTAGAAACGAACTTGATACCGCCACCCTGCTCGAACTCTTCAGCTGGAATGAAGAAAAATTTTTAAAGAAAACCGAAGGATCAGCGATCAGGCGCATAGGCCATCAACGCTGGTTAAGGAATATTGCTATTGCCCTTGGCAACAGCAATAAAAATAAAGAAACCTTAAATGCGCTTGAACAAAAGAAAAATGTAACTGAGTCAAATATGCTGCTTGAGCACATCGATTGGGCTATTAACAACCTGAACGAAAGCTGACTGATTACAGCTGGCTGGTTTATACAGGAGATTTAGCTGTCCTGTATCAGGAAATTCTGACGATAGTAAACCAGCTCATTGATAGAATCCTTAATGTCATCCATCGCCAGGTGCAGTGAATTTTTTTCAAAATTTTTGTAAATATCAGGTCGCCAACGTTTGGCAAGTTCTTTCAGAGTACTGACATCAAGATTACGGTAATGAAAAAAAGCCTCGAGTTCAGGCATCAGTCTGGCCATAAAGCGGCGATCCTGGCAGATGCTGTTACCGCACATTGGTGATGCACCCGCTGGAACCCACTCTTTAAGAAATTCCAGTGTCTGCAATTCTGCGTCCCTGACTGAAAATTCACTTTCCTTAACCCGCTGTGTTAATCCGGATTTACCATGCTGGGTGGTATTCCATTCATCCATGTTATCCATAATCTCATCGGGTTGAAAAATTGCCACAACCGGACCTTCAGCCAGGTGATTCAGGTTTTCGTCAGTCACAAGCGTGGCAATTTCAATAATGACGTCCTCCTGAGGTTCGAGGCCGGTCATTTCAAGGTCAATCCAGATCAGGTTGGTATCAGAGTGTGGCATGATAGTTCCTTAAATCTCCCAATAAATCTCTCAGTTTTTTTCGTTGTTATCTAATGTAGAATTCTAAGGATAAAAGTTTAACAGATTGAGAAACAAGTGAAATGAATGAATTCAGCTGGCTATTTTTAATTTTCATCGCTGCCGGGCTATTAACAGAACTCTGGTTAAATTTCCGACAGAGAAGATATGTTGAATCTCACAGAGACAAGGTGCCAGATGAGTTTTCGGAGCTAATTTCCCTTCAGGATCATCAGAAAGCTGCCAACTACACCTTTGCAAAACTTAAATTCGCCAACCTTGGGCTTGTTATCGGCGCCGCACTGCTGATTGCCTGGACACTGGGTGGCGGTATCCAGTTTGTTTATGAAATCACTTCAGGCTTAAATTCTGATGGCGTCATTCAGGGGACTGTTTTTATTCTTGTTATCATGTTGCTAATGGCAATCCTGGATTTGCCAATGTCAGCCTGGAACACATTTGTCCTGGAAGAAAAGTTCGGCTTCAACCGTGAAACACCCGCGCGTTTTGTTAAAGATCTATTATTAAATTTTGCCCTTACCATTGCAATTGGCGGCCCGGTCATCTGGGTTATCTTATGGCTAATGGATCAAAGTGGTACCTACTGGTGGTTATATGCCTGGGCCAGTTGGATGACATTCGCCCTGTTTATGACCTGGGCTTTCCCGACATTTATCGCACCTTTATTCAACAAGTTTGAGCCATTAAAGGATGGTGAACTGCGCGCAATGTTGTCTGCTTTGTTAAAACGCTGCGGCTTTGAAGACAATGGCATGTTCGTCATGGATGGCTCGAAAAGATCAAGCCATGGCAACGCTTACTTTACCGGCTTTGGTAAAAACAAGCGTATCGTATTTTTTGACACCTTGTTAACCCAGCTAACCCCTAGCGAAACTGAAGCAGTTCTTGCCCATGAACTTGGACACTTCAAACGCAGGCACATTTTAAAACGCCTTGTCAGTATGGCATTGATGACCCTGGCCGGTTTTGCTGTACTCGGCTGGCTGATTGACCAGTCCTGGTTCTTTAACGGGTTGGGAGTTGATCAGCAAAACGACGCACTCGCCCTGCTTTTGTTTGTACTGGCCTCCCCAGTTTTTACTTTCTTTTTGCAGCCAGTCAGTTCCTGGTTTTCCAGAAAACATGAATTCGAAGCAGATGAATTCGCCGTTGAACAGGCTAATGGCTCAGATTTGATCACTGCCCTGGTTAAGCTGTACCGGGACAATGCCAATACCCTTACAACTGATCCGCTATATTCTGCGTTCCATCACAGTCATCCGCCAGCGCCAGTGCGGATTGCGCATATTTCCTCTAAAATTATCCCTAATACTGATACTAATAATGATTCAGCAACTCAACCTGCTTAGGAACTAATATGAAAACATCCGTTATTTTAGTGATTGGTGCTGCCTTGCTGGCCTCAAGCCAGGTCTCTGCTTTTAATGTCGATACTTACCTGGCACAGCAGTGCAGCTCCTGCCATGGCAGCGAATATTACACCCGCAGTGATCGCAAAATTAAAAGCCTTGGCGCTTTAAAAACCCATCTTCGTGACCGTTGTAATCATGTTGTTACGCAAAAGATGGATAGCAAAATGCTCAATGCTGTCGTCAATCATTTAAACAACAAATATTACAAGTTTTAACGGAGCCTAAACTGGCTAAAAGAAAACTTACAATTCAGCAGCGAAAACGCGTCGCTGCCCTACAGGAAAAGCGCAAACTCAAAACAGCTGAGCCGGCTGACTTCGATGAAAACCCGATTGATAACAATATCGCTGAAAGCGGCCTTGTGATCAGCCGATATGGAAAGCACCTCGCGGTGCTCCCTGAAGATTCCTCAAACAGTAGTATTTATCATTGCCAGGTACGGCAAAACCTTGGACATATTGCCTGCGGAGATCATGTGATCTGGCAAAAAACCCATGAAGACCCTGATGTAACAGAAGGCGTTGTCACTGCGGTTGAAACAAGAACAAGTGTTTTAAGCAGATCAACTTTCAGTGGCGAAGAAAAACCACTCGCTGCAAACATTGACCAGTTAATTATCGTTATTTCACCTCAACCTGAGCCCAGTGAATACCTGATTGACCAATACCTGATCGCTGCTGAACGCGCACAAATTGATGCTGCTATTGCAGTCAATAAATCTGATTTGCTGGATGATGCTGAAAAAGAAACTTTCAACAATCGATTAAAAGCTTATCAGGATATTCAATACCCGGTTGTTTTTATCAGTTCCAAAATCCAGAGCGGACTACAGCCGTTAAAAGATTTATTGCAGAACAAAACCAGCATCCTTGTTGGTCAGTCCGGCGTTGGAAAATCCTCGTTAACCAATGCACTTATCCCAGACCTGGATATACAAACCCAAAAACTCTCTGATAAAAACTCTCAGGGGCAACATACCACCTCGGCAAGCACGTTATATTTTCTGGATAACAATGGACGCATAATTGATTCACCCGGCGTGAGAAGTTTTCGCCTTGGTGAAATTGACCGGCATAGCCTGGAAACGGGATACAGGGACATTAGAGCTTTAATCGGCCATTGTAAATTCAGCAACTGCTCTCATACAGCTGAACCCGGCTGTGCGTTGATACAGGCAAAACAGGAAGGAAAAATATCAGGCATTCGCCTGGATAATTTTTTGCATATGCTTGGCAAGCTTTAAAAGCTTTTAAATAATTTCCCTGACTACATCTGCAATTTCATTGGCAAGACGATTTACCTGCCCTTCATCCCGGCCTTCCACCATGACACGAATTAAAGGTTCGGTACCGGAAGGTCGTAATAAAACACGACCTGAATCTGCCAATTCAGCTTCAGCATCGGCTACAGCCTGTTTCATTTTGTCCGCTGCCATAACATCAGCAGCTTTGGCATTACCCAGTTTAACATTCACAAGAATCTGGGGATATTTATTCATATCACCAGATAACTCAGCTAATGATTTACCTGTCTCCACCATTTCAGCCAGCACCTGCAATGCCGAGATGGTGCCATCACCTGTGGTGGTACGGTCTCTACAGATGATATGGCCGGATGGTTCGCCGCCCAGAATCCAGGACTGTTGTTCCAGTCTTTCAAGGATATAGCGATCACCTACTGCAGTGCGTTCAAAATCGATTTCAATACCGGAAAGGGCATGCTCTAGACCGAGGTTGGACATTACCGTACCAACTACGGCGCCTTTCATACTGCCAATGCGTTGTCGTGAGCGGGCAATAATATAAAGAATGTTATCGCCATCAATTTCATTGCCATTATGATCGACCATAATCAAGCGGTCACCATCACCATCAAGGGCAATACCGACATCAGCTTTTTCCTTTAGCACGGTTTCTTTTAACAACTGTGTATGAGTTGAACCGATACCATCATTGATATTGAGACCATCGGGCTCATCGCCAATACTTATAACATCGGCTCGTAGTTCGGAAAGCACATGCGGTGCTGTGTGGTAAGTTGCACCGTTGGCACAATCGACAACGACCTTTAAGCCTTTGAGGTTGAGTGATAAGGGAACAGTACTTTTGCAAAATTCGATATAACGACCAGCTGCATCGGAAATACGATACGCTTTACCCAAAATCTCAGGATCAACTGTAGTTAATGGTTTCTCCAGTTCGGCCTCAATTGCCAGTTCAATATCATCAGGCAACTTTTTACCCTTGGAGGAAAAGAATTTGATGCCGTTATCATAGTGCGGGTTATGTGATGCACTGATAACGATACCTGCCTGGGCATGAAATGTTCTGGTTAAATAAGCTATTGCAGGTGTAGGCATCGGACCCAGCAGCATGATATCCATGCCGGCGGCAACGAGCCCTGCCTCAAGAGCAGATTCAAACATATAGCCGGACTTGCGCGTATCCTTGCCGATCAGTATTTTACTGCCGGGACCTTTGCCAAGTACCTGACCTGCAGCCCAACCCAGGCGTAATACAAATTCAGGGGTGATGTTACCCTGTCCTACCCGACCGCGGATACCGTCGGTTCCAAAATATTTTTGTCCCATTA
>CALAZS010000141.1 GCA_937926265.1 uncultured Gammaproteobacteria bacterium | reverse complement strand
ACGCCTTTTTCATTCGAGACCGCTTCAACTACAAGTAAAATTTCTTTATTCATCCAACCAATTCCTAACAAAAAACCGGCTAAAACCGGGGAACCAACCTAGCCTGATCGATTTCATCCATAGGCAGTAGCACTTCGTTACCGTCAACTTCAAGTCGTACCGCCTGACTCTCTCTTGCTAACAGTTTGCCTTTAAATTTTTTTCTTCCCTGTTGTGCAACCATCATCTTTACCGAAACCTCTTCGCCAATATAACGGTCAAATTGGTCGGCGTTAAAAAGCGGCCGATCCAACCCTGGCGATGAAATTTCCAGACTGTAATTACCACTGATGGGGTCTTCCACATCAAGAACACCACTAAGTTGGTGACTGACACTGGAACAATCATCAAGCGTTATGCCATCTTCATGGTCAATGTACACTCTGAATATATTTCCGCCTTTTCCCTGTGAAACCAGTTCACAACCAACCAGCTCGTATCCCATAGGGACAACAACTTTTGCGACAATTTCAGTTAAATGCGGATTGCTTTTCATCTTTTCTGCACAAACAAAAAATGGGCCACAGGCCCATTTCCAATAAAAAACCCCGACTACGGGGTTCCAGGAAAGATTACCGGCCTACTTCTCCGGCATCCATAATACGGGACGAATTATATGAGCGAGCCAGTATGCCGTCAACGTTAAATATGCTCTAAATACGCCCAGGATGATTTACGAATCATGATTACTGCACTATATTTTTAAACGTTTACCTTTATCTACAATTTATCTCAATCAGGAATTCTTATGGCATTAACTGCTGCCGAACTGGTCAGACGATCCTCTGGCATCTACGCCCTGCCAGAGCTCAACAGCAGGTTAAACCAGAAACTGGAGGATCCGGCCTCCACTAACCAGCAAATAGCTGACATTATTCAACTGGATGCCGGACTTTCTGCCAGTCTGTTAAAAATAGCCAATAGCGCATTCTATGGTTTTCCCTCTACCATAAGCTCGATATCCCAGGCAATTTCAATCATTGGCAGGATTGAACTGGCAGATCTGATTCTGGGAAAATCTGTTATCCAGCTTTTCAATAAATCGGAAATCGACAAGAAATCGCTCGAGAAACACTGGAAACACAGCTTGTTATGCGGCCTGACAGCACGTCAATTGACTAAAACCATTGAAAATCCTGAACAATCAGCTGACAGCATGTTCGTTGCAGGCCTGCTTCATGATATCGGCAAACTACTTATCTGGATGGAATTACCTGACAAGGCCCAGGAAATATTTCAGAGATTTGATCCGAAAACACCAAATCATGCTTATTTACTTGAAAAAGAGATACTGGGATTTGAACATGCCGAAACCGGTAGTGAGCTATTGAAATCCTGGAAACTGCCCCAGGTCCTGATTGAAACCACCTGTTTTCACCATCACCCGGATGAAACTCCCCAGTTTACCCAGGCCTGCCAGATAGTCAGCCTGGCAAATCAACTTTCAAATGAATGGTTGTCGATTGAAACGGTTGATGAAGCAGATAATCAATTACTTTTAGCAAAACTGGGACTAAGCAAAGAACAGGTTGGCATGGTAATAAGCTCTTCTAACGATCAGATGGTTGAGATGAGCACCCTGTTTATAAACTGATGCCCATTTATAAATTCACAATGAGGAATCTTTTTAGCAACTGATTCAGGTACCCTTTTTCAGTAACGACTTAAAATCATCAAGCGGCATCGGACGGGCAAAATGATACCCCTGGCCATAATCGGCAGAAAAACCTTTCAATAGCTCAACATCAGCCTCCGTTTCAATGCCTTCTGCGATAACAGTCATGCCCAGGGCTGCGGCAAGGGCACAAAGAGTTCTGACAATTTCCAGGCTTTTCGGATTATCACGCATGGTAAAAACAAACGACTGATCAATCTTCAATGTGTCGATAGGAAAACGATGCAGGTAACTGAAACTGGAGTAACCGGTACCAAAGTCATCGAGTGCTATGGCTGTACCAAGAGCCTTAAGCTCATGAAGCTTCTCTGCCACGTTAAGCGGGTCGGACATCAACAGACTCTCGGTAATCTCAAGTTTTATTTTACTGACATCTGCACCGGTTTTTTCCAAAATACGCTGGATATTTTCCACCAGGTCACCAGATTCAAACTGCCTGGCAGAAAGATTGATACTAACCATCATTGGTTTGCCGGTTATTTCAATTAAATCCTGTTGCGCCTTACAGGCCTGTTCAACTATCCATAAACCGATGGGTTCAATCAAACCACTTTCTTCGGCAATACCTATGAATTCGTTCGGAGGCACCAGTCCCCGCACCGGGTGACGCCAACGAATCAAGGACTCACAGCCAACAATGGAATCATCTTTCAAGGAAATTATTGGCTGGTAAAAAAGTTCAAGTTGACCGTTTTCAAAAGCACTTTTAAGGTTGCTTTCAGCCTGTATACGCTCGGTGGTTAATCGCGTATCTTCCTCATAAGCTTTTTCATCATGGTGAGAAAAGATCTGGTTATCCTCAAGCTTGTTACCAGCCAGGACGAACTCAAGCCGACTGCGCATTTCTCGATAGCGTTCCAGAACCACCTTGAGGGTCATGGCGACAAGCTTGTCAGAGAGATCAATTTTTTCTTGAATAAATTTGCGGTTAATTACAATAAGTTTGACTGGAGTTTTGGCGATTGCCGTGGCTGATCGTAACTGGTTATCAATCAATGCCATTTCGCCAAAAAATTCACCTTTTTTGAGCTGGACAAAAACAACATGTTCGCCATTTTTGAGGGCACTTAATTCCACTTCACCCTGATCAATAATATAGGCAGCTTCGCCAGGCTCGCCCTCGGAAAAGATTACCTTTCCGGCATCGTAACTGCGGATATGACTGTCATAGGTCATTACGGGCGTGAAATCCTTGATCCATTAGATGAGAATTTATTGTAGATGGGTAATTAAGATATTGATAGTCTTCAGTTTATGGTCAAAATAACAGTCGATCCTGAATCCATATCCCTGCAAAACCACTTTGCCCTGGTACATACCCCCAGAAAAGGCAGAAAACGTTATGCTGAATCATGCGTCAGGGTAGTCGCTGATGCTTCTGCTGCCCGGCAAGAGTCAGATCCTGTCAAAAACCTTCACCCCGCCATAGTCTACGGCCCGTCCGTCTCTTCAGAAAGCCAGCGCATCTATTACCTGGTGAAGTGGCTTTAAAAATCTTCTCAAAACCTTTCTCAAAAACATTTCTCAAAATTGGGCTTGAAAAAATTTCAACCGGCCCTAGTTAAGACTCAGCAGTGACTGATGGTACTGCAACGGCTTTTTTAGTCCGACGGTGGTTCATTTGAACGCCATTTTATTAATATTGCTCAATGGAGAATATGACTATGAATACTTTTGACTTTACCCCATTATTCCGCAGCGCTATTGGTTTTGACCGACTCACCAATGCACTGGAGAGCGCTTACCGCTCTGACAACAACGCCGGTTATCCTCCCTATAACATCGAGTTACTCGAAGAGAACCATTACCGCATCAGTCTGGCGGTTGCCGGTTTCAAAGAGGATGAACTGGATATAGAAATTAAAAATGGTCGCCTGACCGTTTCAGGTGCCCAGAAAGGCAATAGTGAAGGTAAACAATTCCTGCATCATGGCATTGCCAACCGGAACTTTGAACGCTCATACCAGTTGGCTGATTATGTTCAGGTTAAAGATGCTGAACTTAAAGATGGCCTGTTACACATTGACCTGGTGCGTGAAATACCTGAAGCGATGAAGCCTCGTAAAATCGCTATCAACTCGGATGTACAGTCTGAAAAGCTGATTGATAGCGATAGCCAGGCTGC
>CALAZS010000140.1 GCA_937926265.1 uncultured Gammaproteobacteria bacterium | reverse complement strand
CCGTTAGCAGTCAGTCAAGGAGCTTAATAGCTGATTTCTACAAAGCTGTCGCTCATAGAGTTGATTTGATGATAGGGACTGGCTCAAACGTGTATGTTGCAGTCATTCAGATCATTAAAAGTTGCCAGACTCTTCTCGAAATCGGCGCAATTCAGAAAATCGTATTCTGGCCTGCTTCTCCAGTTCGATAATAGTAAATAGCGCAATTCCTATTAATAAAATTATCACACCATCCTGAAGGCCTAGCCCTTCTGTTTCAAAAATTCCTTGCAAGGGTGGAATATAAGTGATCGCAAACTGGCCAAGTAACACAAGTCCAATCGCCGACCAGACTGCTTTAGTCCCACGAACAGACTTCCATGTGAGTGATTTACTGTACATATTACGAATAAACAACAAATGAAAAATCTCCATGATGACCAGCGTATTCATTGCTAAGGTTCGTGCCAAGTCAATTGAATAACCACGTTCAATCGCATAGCTGTAAATACCAAACACACCTGCAAGAAATAAAAAACCCACCAATATAATATGCCAAACAAGCCACCTGTTTAGCAGCGGTTCATCACGTGGACGTGGTGGTCTTTTCATCGTATTTTGTTCGGTGGGTTCAAAAGCTAGTGCAATACCCAGACTGACAGCGGTAATCATATTTACCCATAAGATTTGCACCGGAGTAATTGGTAATGTCATACCCAACATCAGGGCCAAAAGAATCGTGCCCGCTTCACCGGCATTGGTGGGCAATGTCCAACTGATAACCTTTTTTATATTGTTATATACAGTTCGACCTTCGCGAACCGCAGCAGCAATAGAAACGAAGTTATCATCTGCTAGCACCAATTCTGATGCTTCCTTGGCCGCCTCACTGCCTTTTTGTCCCATTGCGATTCCGGCATTAGCTCGTTTCAGCGCTGGCGCATCATTAACCCCATCTCCAGTCATTGCAACGGTCATTCCCTGAGATTGTAAAGCCATTACCAAGCGAAGTTTATGCTCTGGACTGGTACGGGCAAATACATCTGTATCAAGAACCTCTCTGGCCAAATCCTGCTCATCAAGTTTATCGATATCATTACCCGTAAGTACAGAATCAGAGTTTATTAACCCGAGTTGACGCCCGATCGCTACAGCAGTTGCTGCGTGATCGCCGGTAATCATTTTTATTCGAATACCTGCTGTATGGCACTCTGCTACAGCTGAGACAGCCTCATCTCTTGGGGGATCTATCAATCCAACAAGACCAAGCAGCGTCAGATCGCTTTCAACATCTTCAAAGTCAAGCACCACTTGGTCAACAGACATGTTTTTACGGGCAACTGCAAGAACACGTTGTCCTTGAGCCGCAACTGTGTCAGCCTGCTTATTCCAATAGGATGCATTCAGGGGTGTTATAGAGCCATCGTTCAACATTTGATGCCTACACATGCCCAGTATCTGCTCTGGAGCGCCTTTTATGAAAGCAGCAACATGATGATTGTGATCATGATTTAGTGTGGCCATAAAGCGATGCTTAGAATCAAATGGGATGACATCGGACCGTGGCCACCGAGAACGTATCTCCTCTGACAGAAAACCAATGCGCCCTGTAGCGGCAAGCAGTGCACCTTCCATTGGGTCTCCCTCTACTTTCCAGACACTTTCCTGTTCGGTTAATTCAGCATCAGTGCATAGTACAGAAGCGCGGGCAATTTCTGTCAAAACAGCATTCACTTCACTTACGACTTTCCCCGATACTTCAATCATTCCAACCGGTTCATAGCCGCTTCCTGATAGCTTGTAGTTTTGCTCTGCGGTGATGATGGAAGAAACACTCATTTCGTTTCTCGTCAAGGTTCCGGTCTTGTCTGAACAGATCACTGAAACTGAACCCAGTGTTTCAATAGCTGGTAATCTTCTGACGATAGCATTTCGCCTGGCCATAGCCTGAACCCCGACAGCCAGGGTAATCGTTAACACTGCAGGTAAACCTTCTGGTATTGCTGCAACAGAAAGCCCGACTACAGCCATAAACAGCTCGCTAAAGTTATGTTGCAAACCAAAATAACCAAAAGCCAGCATGCCACCAGCTATGAATAAAATGAAAAGAGTCAACCATTTGGCAAAAATCGCCATTTGGACCACCAGTGGAGTGGTCAATGTTTCGACCTGGGAGATCAGGCCACTAATCAAGCCGATTTGAGTTGAATCTCCTGTTTCAACCACTATGCCCTGGGCTTGACCACCAGTTACTGTGGTTCCACTAAAAGCCATGCAGGAGCGGTCACCTAATTCTGCTGAAGATTCAACGGCTTTGTGTTGTTTTTCGACAGCGACGGACTCACCGGTCAAAATAGCTTCCTGTACCAGCAGGCCATGTGTCTTAAAAAGACGAAGATCAGCCGGTACCTTATCACCTGCCTCAATCAGAACTATGTCTCCAGGTACTAACGTCTCACCATCAATTGTTCGGCGTTGTCCGTTGCGAATCACCGCAGCTTTTGGAGCAAGCATTTGGCGAATTGCTTCCATTGCTGTTTCAGCCTTTCCTTCCTGAACAAATCCAATGAGCGCATTCACCAGAACTACTGCCAATATCACCACGGTATCAACCATGTGATTAAGTAGCGCTGTTATCGCTGCAGCTCCAAGCAAAACATAAATCAACACATTGTGAAAATGCATCAGAAAACGGATGACTGATGACTTTTTAGGGGGAGCGGGCAACCGGTTAGCTCCATAAGTATCAAGCCGACGTTTAACTTCGTAATCGTTAAGCCCGTCAGAGCTGGCCTGGAGTATCTTAAGTACCTGCTCGTACTCAAGATTGTGCCAACCTGGTTGCTGTTGATGAGACATATCTTTAATTAATCGAGCGTGACCGGAGAGACAAACTCAGATGGTTTAATAGCTAATACCGAGCATTTGATCTGTGAAAGAATAGTTTCTGCAGTATTGCCAATGAAAAAACCCGGAATTCCAGTACGAGCAACTGTACCCATAACAACAAGATCTACCTTCAAATTATTTGCAAGTATAGGGATTTCTTTTTGTGGCAATCCTTTGATCAAGTGTTTTTGTGGATTTAGAAATTCGCCAAGGTTCTCATTATTTTTATTCTTTACCTCATTGATCAATTTAGTTAGTCCTGAATCAAATGATCTTCTAGTCTGTTCAATATATTCATCAACTCTAGCCTCAGAATGTGAAATAAATGGATTATCAATCACACTTTCACCAATAGCCTGCCATGCACTAATAACATGAAGTTCGGCAAAATCTGATAATGAAAGTGAAACAGCCATTTCCAAAATCTGAATATTGAGCTTATGACGTAGCGCTATTTCATCTGGTGGGTGATCTAGGTCAACATCAATTGCTGCTAGAATGCGCCGGTAAGTGTGAGAAGTTGAAGGCTTTACAAGCCAAACTGGACAAGGGCATTTTCGCAACAGGTGCATGTCATCACTACCAAACATACGGTCAAGCCAACTGATATTTTCAGGAGACTTTATGACTAGATCATGCTTATTTCGAAGAACTTCTTTGATAATTTCCAGAAATGGAATCCCGACCAAAACAAGCGTCTTGATTTGTATAAGCGATACAAAGGGACGTATAGCTTCATCAAGTGCTTTATTCGCACTTGCTATCGCATAGCTCTGTAAATCATCTGATATTGGGCCACCTTTGGGCATGCCAATTCCTGCAGTCATCTTGGGAACTACACTGACCACGGTTAGGCTGGCCTGGTTATTTTGGGCTAAATTAACGGCGCGAACGAGGGCTAGATTAGAGGATTGGGTCAAGTCAACAACAACTAAGATATGTTTGAAGCGTTGCATCTCACCACCTTTAA
>CALAZS010000139.1 GCA_937926265.1 uncultured Gammaproteobacteria bacterium | reverse complement strand
CTGTCATGTTGGATTGATCCATATTCCACATATTCTTGAAAGTAGAGTTTCAAAAGGAATTCAAGCGCTCATTAATAAGAAATGGCTGACTCAATTTGAACAGTGGCAGGAATCCGGTCAAATGTTTGATGCCGTAAAAGGTTTTAACGAAGCTGAGCGTTGCGCAAAGTTGATGATAAATAATTTCCTGAAAGTGGATGTCCAATAGTGAAGGTTGTGCAAATAATACCAGCGTTAGATGAAGGTGGTGTTGAGAGGGGCACTGTAGAGCTTAGCAGGGAGCTCGTGAAGAAAGGTGTCGAAAATATAGTCATCAGTGCTGGCGGTCGATTGGTTGAGCAGTTAATTCAAGAGGGTACAGAATTTGTCCAGTTAGATGTAAAAAGTAAAAACCTGCTAACTGTACCTATAAGAACTTTTAGACTCTATAAAATATTAAAAGCCATTAATCCAGATGTGATACAAGCAAGAAGTCGTGTGCCTGCATGGCTGGCATTTCTCGCTAACAAGTTTTTGAAAAAGCCTTTTGTTACTACAGTACATGGATATAACAGTATTAACTTTTACAGCAAGATAATGACATACGGTGATCGTGTTATATGCGGTAGCCAGTTTATGATTGAACATATTGTTCAGCATTACGCTACGCCAAAAGATAAAATCGTATTGATTCCACGAGGTATAGATATTGAGGCTTTCTCGGTTGAATTGGATAATACATTTATCCATGACTTTGTTGATCAATATCAGTTGCAGGAAAAGTACGTCATCTGTCATGTTGCTCGGATAACCCATTGGAAAGATCAAGAAACTGCTATCAAGGCATTAGCTGAATTATTGCCGAACATGCCGGAAGCAAGGTTACTTTTGGTGGGAAGCTGGGAAGATAAAAGAGAGGGTTACTTTCAGGAATTGAAAGACTTGGCTAACAATCTCAATGTTGCTGATAAAGTAATATTTACTGGCAACCAACAGAAAATTAAAGAAGTTTTAGCTGTAGCAGATATTTGTATTTCACCATCAAATAAGCCGGAGACATTTGGCCGTGCCAACGTTGAGGGTTTATTTATGGGTAAGCCATTGATCGCGACAAAAATTGGTGCTACAGCTGATTATGTTGTTGAAGGTGAAAATGGCTTTTTCTTTAAAGTGGGTGATGCAAAAGAGCTGGCTGGAAAAATCATGAAAGCTAAAGAGTGGAATTTTAATGAGGATTTCTTTAGTAAATATGTGGAGTCCAAGTTTTCACTAGAGCAAATGGTTAAGG
>CALAZS010000138.1 GCA_937926265.1 uncultured Gammaproteobacteria bacterium | reverse complement strand
TGCAAAACTTTAGTCAGTCATCAGCCAGGTAATTTATAAAATTAAATTTTGTTAATACAGTTGGTTCAGAACCTGCAAATTGAATCACCGCCATGTTCAATCCAGCCATGAATCATTTTCTTTGTGGTAAAACCACTGGCACATTTACCCTTGTTATCAATCACGATAACACCACCACGACCGGAAACTTTACGTTTTAAATATTCGATGCCCTCGATTGTTGCATTTTGAGCATCCAATCCTTTCATCAGTACAAAATCAGAAATGGTTTTGGCAATTACTGTTCGCATAAAATCTTCACCAAAACCGGTCGCAGAAACCGCACAAGTTTCGTTATCTGCATAAACACCTGAACCGACAATAGGTGAATCGCCTACTCTTCCCATCCTTTTATTGACAATACCACCAGTGGAGGTTGCCGCAGCAAGATTACCATGCTGATCATAGGCAATAGCGCCAATCGTGCCATATTTCTGGTCTTCACTGGATTCGAGATTGTCATCATGATCAAGAACGATTTTGCCTTTAAGACGGGCATCCTTTAACTGTGCAATACGTTCTGAGGTATAAAAATAATCTTCAGGAACACGCTCGACACCACAATGGTCTGCAAAACGCATCGCACCATCCGAGACAAGCATTACATGTTCGCTTTCAGTCATAACCAACCTGGCCAGTTGAACGGGATTGGCAATATTCTCTACACCAGCTACGGCACCTGCAGTCAGGTCCTGACCATCCATAATGGCAGCATCCATCTCAACATGTCCATGCTCATTCAAAACCGAACCACAGCCGGCATTAAAGACAGGATCATCTTCAAGGAGAGAGGCGCATGCCTCAACGCACTGAAGTGCAGAACCACCTAATGTAATGACCTCGCGGCCATGTTCAAGGACGCGTTTTATACTTTCTAGGTAACGTACAGCTGTTTTTTCATCCTTAACATTGTCAAGTGCGCCGGCTCCGCCATGCACCATGATTGAATAGTTATTATCCATTTACATAAGCTAACATAAATCAGAAAAACCTGATAATGATCAAAGACACCTTTTTAGCTCATCTTCGTAGTATTTTTTTTCCATATCGTTGCCTGCAATCAGAAACATCAGCTTGCCTTCAGAAACGGTTCCCCAGTTAATCAGAATAACGCCTCGTCCCAGCTGCTTGTTATATTCAATATGTTCTATAAAGATATCATCAAGCTTGCGGTAAGATGTGCTAAATGTTTTGCTTACCCAACTTGTTAGACCAAGTTTATTGGCAATAATGGTTGGATAACTTGCGCCGTTATACCTTGGGTTACATTCAATCGCCTTATATTTAACCCCTTCATCTGTTTCAATGACAGCAACGTCAAAAGCAAAAATACCCTTGATATTTCTTTCAACCAGCCACTGGGCCATTGGTTCAACAACGCCCCAGGGTTCACAACTGGCTGGATACCTGTTTCCCTGGTGAGTATATCCATCAAGAATTTGTTCTGTGCAGGCCAGCCTTACAGCGAAACCATTTTCGACCCTGTATTGCATATTAAGAAAAGTATTGGTGACAACTTCTTCCTGTATCTGAACCGGGGTATCAGACGAGAACTTTGTCATAAAAGACAACATGTCCTGCTTATTTTCACACTTGTATATTCCAACGCCCGAAACTGAAACAGCGGCTTTCAGGTAACAGGGGTACTCAATGAAGTCGAGGGCTTTTTTATCGATTTCCGAAACGTTGTTAAAAGTCAGCGTTTTGGGAATTGAAACACCTGTCTCTTTGGCTACTTCAACAAAATTGTTTTTTGAATTGATATATTCGGTGGTGGAAAGCCATTCATGGTCTCCCCAGTTGATATATTGTTCAGGTCCAAAATAAAAGACTGAAGGATTATGACCTGCATATTGGCCGAGATGATGCATGCTGACATTCCAGAGAACGTCTGATGTATGTTCAAGCCCAACCCGGTGATAGTGGGCCGTAATACTATCCCAGTTTTCTTTTAGTTCTGGTCTTAGTTGAATAATATCACCGGGCTCGGTTATACCCAGCGCCCTGCCGGAGTAAAGATGATTTCCCGTTACACCTTCAGCCGTACAATGCATGATGTCATGATTAACGATATATTTACCTGAATAATAGAGTTCATGGTCAATGGCAACAGACATTTATAATCCCCTGGTATGTTTTTAAATTTATCCATCTATGAGCACTTATGAGCAAATTTCAGGCCACACTAAATACAGGGGTTTTCATTAAAAAAACCGATAATTTGATCCAAATATGATCAAATTTAATTTTTATCGCACAGCAATAGTGCATTTTTTCAAAAAAACTTACAGTCAAAAAACAACTAAAAAACCTGTAAACCCTGCTGCTATGCAGTTTCACCACTGATTGCCAAGATTGGCATAATGTCTGCTAAAAAACTAATGTAGCATTTCTTGCTACTCCTTTGAGTGAAGAGCAAACTTACCCGCCTGCGCCCAGGCGGGTTTTTTTTGGTCAGGATTCTATGGCTTTACGAAATGATGCCAGTTGTTTTTCACGGATGAGATCCATGTCCAGCTGGTAGATATCTTCCGGGAATAAAAACTCGGCGACCTTGGAATCAAACAGGCGTCTGACTTCGTACTCATCGTGAGCTATGCCTTTCTGATAGCGGTAATTGAGGTAGGTTTCATTGGTATGAATAATAAACTCAACACGCATGCCGCCTATACGTGCAAAGAATTTAAGCATGGGTGTATCCTTGCTGCTTCCAACTGATGAAGCATGGTAATATCCGCCAGTTAGAGTATCGCTGATGTCCTCAAGCACCATGATCGAATCAGCTTTAATGGCAGACAAGGTTAAATGCCGGACAAAACGCTTAACGTCGGCTGTACTGTCAAGAACTGCCATTAAACCAAGTTCATCATCTACAGCGACAGCCGGATTTTTTTCATTTTTTCTTAATAGTTTTAAAATTTTTGCGGCTGAATCCTTTTTTCTGACGGTCACGTAAACAGGAATCTCCTTGCCTGAATACTGAAATAATCGCCTTTTAACCAGAGTGAGTTTTTCTTTATCATTCAAATTCAGGTTTTCGGCCTGTTTAACATTATCTATAACCCTGACTTTGCGGCAGAAAAAATCATTATCGTCATGCTGGCTTAAAAGGTAAGCAGTTTTTAACTCGCCAATTTTTAACCTTGGACTCCAGACATATTCATTTAAAAAACTCAGAAACCCGGAAAACTTGCTTTCGATCTGAGTTTCCCTTTCCCGTTGATCTATTGAACCGGCAAGCCCCATTAACACAAGTTTTCTTTTAGCTTCAAAGCGTGATTTCTTGTGATATTTTTCATTTAAAGTGATTAACAGAAGTTCAATTGGGTTATGAGTCGTTTCAATTTCGTTACTGATTTCTATGTTTGAATGGTAATTGGCGAGCACCTTGCTTCTCAGGTAACTGATAACCTCGTCAGCACTAATTGCATATTCTTTTATGCGATTTTTTATTTCAGACATTTCGCCACTGATGCCATACAGGTTGGCCAGCAATAAATAGGCACGAATGCTTCTTTTTTTTATTTCATGGCTATTACCCATGATTCGACTGATCTGATCAAAACTGGTGATTTGAAGCAGGTCAAAAACATGTTCCCTTACTGCCCTGTACTTGGTCATTGTCACACGGTCACGACAGAAATCCTTAACCCATTCACGGGAGTGGGAGGAAAATACCTGGCCAAAGTTCAATTCATCATCAACCCTGAAAGGCCCATCCTGTTTCATCGCAGTAAAAATGGATTTTTCGTCAATGACGCTCATACAGTTACCTCTTGACTAAAAACCGGTATAGGTTGCAACAAAATCACCAATGGAATTTTTATAAAAATCGTCCGGGTCCCAGTGGTTTTCAGTGGCAAGGTAAAGATATTGCTCTTTAATCAAATAAACGTGGCTCTTGATATTGTAATTACCAACACCGACGGTTACCTGTACACGCTCATAGTAACTTCCCTCGAAAGCATCGAGCCTTTGCAGGTCAGGGATATCGACATCATGATAAACAATACCATTAACAAATTCAGCCTTATTAGATTGCATTAATCCCGGGTATGACTCATTTTGGATAGAAAAACGGCGATAACCTTGCAGCACAGCCGTTGAAGAATAGTAATTACCCTGAACGACCTTGTTCCAGACTTCGGAAAACATTAGAGTTCCATAGGTGAAGACATTCATCTTTTAAGAATCATCTATGTTGGCGTGAAGTTTGTGATCCAGACAAACTCATAGGGCTTTATCTGCAAGACCTCACCAGGGTCTACATAGCGGTGCAAACTAATCAGATCGTACCACTCATCAATGACAAACAGGTTAATATCACGCAAAGGCAATTCCTGATACTCCTTGGATATATTGTAAATACAGAAAATACTTTGGCTTCTATCCCGGTTTTGCCTCCAGAAACCAAAAAGTGAATCTGAAAAGTGCATGGTAAACTGTGTCGCATTCGGGTGAAATGCGGGTTGTTTTTTTCGAATCGCCATGAGCTTGCTAAGTTTTTCCAAAACCCTGCTGTGCAGACTCATTTGATTATTTAATTCCGACTCCAGTCTATCAAGTTGCCAATTATGTCTGTTGATCGCACGATTTTGACCTGTATGCTTTCTTTTTTCATTATCATTGCGCGTACCCAGCAAACTATGTATATAAAAAGCAGGAACGCCCTCCAGAGCAAGCATAATGGCATGCGCGCATACAAACCTTTCCAGGTGATGCTGATCTTCTCCATCGAAAGTGCCTTTCATTGCATCAATCAATGCAATGTTTAGTTCGTAAGGACGATGGGAACCATCTGGCAAAGTACGATAAGACACCTCACCACCAAACCGCCTGACAGTATCAACAATTTTGTCAACTTCCGAGTCATCCATAATACCCTCAACCGGCCGCATACCAATTCCATCGTGAGAAGCAATGAAATTAAAGTATGCCGTACCAGCCTGGGCTGGCGGCATCGTCATCATCCACATCTTTAATAAATGTGAATTACCGCTGAGCATTGTGTACAGAATCAGCGGTGGCAGGGAAAAGTTGTAAATCCAGTGAGCTTCGTTGGCATTACCAAAATAAGAAAGGTTTTCACGGTTTGGGATATTGGTTTCGGTAATAATTACCGCATTGGGATTGACATTCTCAATCAGCAAACGCAGTAAACGAATAATGTCATGCGTTTGTGGTAAATTGATAGAGGGAGTACCAATGGTTTTCCATAAAAACGCCACTGCATCGAGACGAAACAATGAAATTCCCTGATCAAGATAAAACCTGATGATTTTTATAAATTCCAGTAATACCTGGGGGTTGGAAAAATCAAGATCCACCTGGTCATGACTGAAAGTACACCAGACATGTTTTTTACCATCAATAGTTTCCGTTTCTCTTAATAATGGACTTGTGCGTGGTCTTACAACCATGGATAGATCTTCATCAGGATCTACCTCAATAAAATAATCAGCGCCAGGTTCTTTGCCCTGTTTGAAATTATCAAACCAGAGACTGCGGCTTGAACAATGATTTATGACCAGGTCAGCCATTACCGCGTATGACTTTGATAATTCCTGTATGTCTTTCCAGTCACCAAGCGACTGATTGACTTCAACGTAATTTATAACCGCAAAACCATCATCGGAACTATAAGGATAGAAAGGCAGGATATGGACAATGGAGACCGTGTCTGGCAAAGATTCGTTGATAAATTTGTGTAGTGTATGTAATGGGGCCTCATTTTCAGAAACAACAGAATCACCGTAAGTAATCAAAACAATATCATTCTGGTTCCAGATATTTCTGTGACATTCAGCAGGTTCAGCTGAATCATCAAACTTCATCAGTTCGATAATATTTGCCGCAAGCGGGTTATTATCGACATCCGGATAAATATGATTCAAATGATTCAATATTCGTTCAGACATATTGCCATATTCACTACATGTTTTTTTCATTTAAACTCTTCTTTATCAGCATTGACAGCTTCAATTAATTGCTCATAGATATCTGGTATGGCGCTACATACTCGCCGCCAGCTTGGAATAAATGGTGCCTGGTCAACATCTTCAAGGAAAAGCTGGCCGGCATGCTTGATATTTTTGGCAAAAAGCTCAACCATCATTTCTTCGATATGCGTTTCATAGTTTAGACCATTAAACATCGCATCATTTCGGTAGCTTTCTATAAGGTCCAATGCAATGCGGTAATACGTCGCCTTGGTGGTTCTTAAGCTTTCTTCGCTGAAAGTAATGCCATCTGTAGCCAGTTTTTTATACATGGCCTTGGCAATATCAACTGACATTTTAGATAGACCTTTCTCACGGTCTTCCTTGGAAAGATCCTGGTGCTTATGATCATAATTATCGGCAATATCTACCTGGCATATATGACTGGTGGAATAATTCTTTTTCATTTCCATCAGAATACCGACCTCCAGCCCCCAGTCTGTTGGAATTCTCAAATCCCTCAATACATCCTGCTTCATTGAAAACTCACCTGCCAATGGATATCGGAAGCTATCCAGAAACTCCAGGTAAGCATGAGGACCATGCTGATAATTCAACGCTCTAACCAGTGGTGAAACCAGTAAGCGGGAAACTCTGCCATTCATAGAGTTATTGGCTACCCGAGAATAATAACCTTTACAGAATTCGTAATTGAATTTTGGATTGGCTACAGGGTAAAGCAGACGGCTGAGCATGTTTTTCTTGTAGGTAATTATGTCGCAGTCATGAATAGCGATTGCCTGGGTATTCTGCTTTGCCAGCATGTAACCGATACAGTACCAAACGTTCCTGCCTTTACCCCTTTCAGTTGGTGCCAGGCCTTTTTCCCTGAGTTTCTTGTCAATACTTAAAAGATTGGGACCATCATTCCAGAGCAGATCATGTTCCTGTGGCAAACGCGAAAAGAATTCAGTCGCATGTTTGAATTGATCACGATCCGCCTGGTCAATTCCAATGACAATCTGTTTAAGAAATTTAACCTTCTCGAGTTCATCAATAATATTGGTCAATGCCGGTCTTTGAAGTTCTGAGTAAAGCGAAGGTAATATCAAACCCAATGGTACTTTTTCTGAAAACCCATTTAGTTCATGTTCCAGGGCCTCATCACTTCGGTTTGACATATTATGTAACGTCGTGACTCGCCCATTCTGGAAAAAATCGCTCATTTTCTTATCCTTATTTCATTTGATTGAAGGCAAATCGCACTGCTTCAGACCAACCTTCCGGCGCGAGATGCTCGGTCAGATAGTCCGGGGTAAAATGTTTTAATAAATATTTGTTACCCGGTGCATTAATTACAACTGACAGATCGGCTGCTTCAAGCATGGCTTTATCATTTGCACTATCACCGATCACCACTGTTTTTACACTGCTTGCATAAAATGTTTTTAATTTTTTAATAGCTATGCCCTTGTTGGTTTTTCCCTGTATATGCAGAAAACGTCCACCCTGCAACAGCGTCAATCCCTGCTTATCGAGTTTTTCGGTAAAATCAGTTAATTGCTGTTCAGTTCCATTCCATAGCATCGGTTGACTGAATTCCCGTTTAACTGCATTTTCTGACTGCTGAATTGTCAACCCGGTGAGCTTACTCACCTCACTTGCGGTGCATTCAGATAGCAACGTGAAGTCATCTTCCGGCGTTACAATCAGTTGAAGGTAACGGTTGATTTCCTGAACCGAACTACCAAGTTTAATCACCCAGTAATTATCACGGACATCCGCAAAAGGACTGGGGAGTTCTGAAAAGGTTTTTTTCGGTAAATAGATACTGGAACCATTTTCTACAATAAACGGAAAACTGATATCCAGATCCCTGGAAATTTCCACCGTCTCATAATAGGTTTTACTGGTATTTAAAATAACCGGAATGGAGTATTTCTTAAGCTGGGCAATTACGGGTAAAGCCGCATCATAACTATAGTCAAAATGGTTGAGCAAACTGCCATCAAGGTCTGTTATCACCAGCCATTTAATTTTGTCAGAAACCATCCCTAATCCTGATTCCGGTTAATTGTTGTTTTTCACTTAATGGTATGACTATATCGGCAACCCGGTCAGGCATTGCTGTAATCGAATGACGGGTTATACGCTCGTAATGCTGAATAAACCTTTTGAGCTGATAACTATCCATTACTTTAGCTTCAGTGCCTTTACTATCAAGCGCGAGTTTATCTTCCTGGTTTCTTCGCCACTGAAATACATTTTCAAAGCCAGGAGCCAGAAGCATCAGGTTAATATCAGCTCGATCAAACAAATTTTCATTATATTTTTTTAACATGTCATTGGCGTAAATTCGCCATATTGCCTCACGGTCTTCATCACGTTCGAGTTCATTTACCGGCTCCAGCAGGTTATCGTCATGCTGGGCAGGACTGCTGTTGCACCAGCCTTCAAACAAAACCATATCCGCAGGTTCCTGTTTTATCCATTGGACTGGCTCCAGGCGATCATCGGTTAACTTATCAAATACAGGCAAACTTACTGCTTGTGCATCAAGTAATTGGCCAATGGTATCTTCCATTAAACCCAAGTCATGTGTACCAGGAACTCCCCGCGTTATAAATAACGGGTGCACCGTTTGACTTAATTCAACACGCTCATGTTTTTTAAGATAAAAATCATCAAGAGAAATGATGGCTACTGATTTACCGAACCTGCTCTCCAGAATGGTTTTTAAAAATGCGGTCAGTGTCGTTTTACCACTTCCCTGGCAACCGTTAATACTGATGAAGGTGGTTTTAGTTTCAGCATTGGCATGATTGTTAAGCATTTCCGATAACGGCAGATAAATATTCTCAATGTTGGGCCGGAATGATTCGGGCAGCCTTAACTGAGTGATTAAGTCATTAAGCGTATCGGTTAATTTCTTATCATCGAAATACATTGATTTTAATTCTATATTTATATTCTGACTTTATGAGCAGTTTTCGTACCAAAATGGTGCAAGCCTGTTTGTCAAAGGAATTGGGTATATTCGTCCCAATTTAAACGGAAATTTGCACCATAATCGTGCGAAATATGATTTTATGCACACATTCTTATCAAAAATATGGTCAAACAATATGGCAAATAAAACAAAATCAATTTAATGGAAGATAGCAATCATAACGCGTGTTTTTGCTTGAAACCTGGAAGTCAGGCCGGGAATGACCAAGTACTTCCGCACCTTTGGGGCGTTTCACAACAACACGCTTTATTGTTTTTTGCCGGGAAATATTCAACAGATCACTGGCATCGCTGTCATCACCTACCAGGTCCCTGAAAATTCGCATTTCTTTTTTTACCTGGGCTGACTTATCCCGGTGAGGATACATGGGGTCAAGATAAATCACATCAGGAAGGTCTTCCGGCTTAAGGTTCACAAGAAATTCCCTGCTGTCAGATTCTGTTAACCGCATTCTTCCAACAATATTTCCTACATCTTCAATGTCATCAGCCCGGGCAGCCTGATTAAGTGCAAAATCCAGCAGGCAGGCAATAACCGCTGACCGCTCGAACATGCTGACCTGACAACCCAATGTAGCCAGAACGAAGGCATCCCGACCAAGGCCTGCCGTTAAATCGAAGACATTCGGTCTGTAGCCCGGTTTAATTCCAACGGCTTTGGCCAGAGGCTGATTGCTACCGCCTCCGTAAAGACGCCTGTGGCGTGATTTTCCTGTAACGAAATCAATAACCAGGGGAGAGTAATTTTGATTTATGGAATGCAGGCATAACTGATGGTTTTCATAAACCAGCTGGTATCCTTTCTCAAGCAAACCAGCATTGAGATTCTGAATCTTTTCTTTGTCAGGAATTCCTGTAGAAACTGCCATTTGATCAAGTCTCAATTACCCATTAAAGTCTTGCTTTTGATTTAAAGCCTATCAGGACAAATAATGAATTACACTATAAAAAAAGCTGACATCGCTTCGCTGAAAACGCACTGCCTGGTTGTTCCGGTATTTTCAACAACACGCTTAACGGACACACTGACCGAGCTGGATAAAGTTACACAAGGCAGCATCAAGTCTTTGCTTAAAAGCGGCGATATTGAATCTAATAAAACCGGTGGCAGCATTCTGGCTTATAACCTGCCAAATTTGGCTGCTAACCGTTTGCTCCTGCTCGCCTGCGGCAAAGAGAGCGATTTTAATAC
>CALAZS010000137.1 GCA_937926265.1 uncultured Gammaproteobacteria bacterium | reverse complement strand
TTGATATTCTCGGTGACCAGGAATTTGATGGCGTGCTGATGGATTGCCAGATGCCCGTAATGGATGGTTATAAGGCAACGCGTCAAATTCGCCTTCAGGAAAAATATAAGGACTTGCCCGTTTTAGCGATGACGGCCAATGCCATGGTCGGTGATCGTGAAAAGGTCCTGGACGCAGGCATGAATGACCATATTGCCAAGCCTATCAATGTCAATGATATGTTCTCAACCATGGCCAAGTGGATCACCCCGGCCAATCCTATTGTAATCGATGCTATTCAAGATCAGCCTGATCAAACCGATGATATACCTGATTTGCCAGGTATTAATACAGAAGCAGGGCTTGAAATTGCCCAAGGTAATGTCACGCTTTATCGCAAGCTGTTAAACAAATTTGCCGAAAGCCAGTCCGACTTTGCTTTGCAGTTCGCAGCTGCATTGGAATCAGACGATGAAATGGCGGCTGAGCGCACGGCGCATACTCTAAAAGGGGTTGCAGGGAATATTGGGGCACAATCTTTACATGAAGCTACCAAGACACTTGAGCAGGCCTGTAAAGTGAATGATGTTAGCGCTATTGATGAAGCATTAACTCGAGTGATATCCGAATTAATGACCGTGATTCAAAGCCTGTCATTGCTTGACCAGCCAACTGAACAGCAGATGGTTGTTTCACCTGAACAGGTAAAGGCGCTATTGGTTAATCTCAGGGAACTGCTTGAGGATGATGATACCGATGCCAGTGATGTGGTGGATGAGTTGTTACAGCTTAATACTGAGCTGGTTGATAAAAGTAGTTTGAAATCTTTAGCCGATGCTGTTGATGAGTATGATTTTGAGCAGGCACTTGAAATTTTAACAAAAATGAAAAATGAAAAATGAAAAATAACAGGAAAAAAATTCAAGTTTTTTTAAATACGAGCTTATTGTTTGCAATTTTATCTCTTATCCTGGTTTCATCTGCTTTTCTATCTCAAGTCCTTGCCAATGAGCCTGCATTAATAGCTGAAGAGAAACCATGGCTCTCCGATAACCCGGTGATTAAATTAATTGGTGACCCAGATTGGTCGTCCCAGGAAGATTTATATTTTAACAACATCAGTTTAAAAGAAAAAATTAATGAAAAAGAGCGTGCATGGCTAAGTAAGCATCCAAAAATTATAGTCGGAGGTGAAATTGACTGGGCGCCATTTGATTTCGTTGATGAGACAGGCGCACATTCAGGTATATCGAATGACTACATTAAAGTCATAGCTGAAGCATTGGGCCTTGAGATTGAAATTATCACGGATTCAAGCTGGAATAATCTGCTTGAGATGATGAAAAACAAGCAAATTGATGTGCTTCCTGCAATCTATTACGACAATGCCCGTGAAGAATTTCTTAACTACACCACCTCATATGCACGTGTGACGGAGTTTATTTACGTCAGGGATGAAACTGACTGGGTATTTGAGTTGGATGACCTTGTTGGTAAAAAAGTGGTTGTTGTAAAAGGTTATACGGTTGAGGATATATTGCGTGATAAATACCCGGATATTCAGTTAATCACCGCAGATAATATTAAGGAAAGCCTTAAAAAACTCATTCTCGGCGAAGCTGATGCTTTTATAGGCGATATTGCCTCCACGTCATATAACATCCGAACCTATTCAATGACCGGGGTAAAACCCGTTGCACCAGGACCATTTACAGAGCCAACTGTTCACATGGGTGTTAGAAAAGACTGGCCTGAATTACGGTCGTTAATCAATAAAGTTTTATCTTCAATGCCAGAAGCTCAGAAGGATTTGATCAGTACGCGCTGGTTTACACAAGTATCAATGAGTAAACTCAAAACCAACAGACTAGATAACTTAACTGATAAAGAGAAGACATGGATTAAAAACAATCCAATTATCCGCGTGCACAATGAAACGGATTGGGCCCCGTTCAACTTTAATGACAATGGTAAACCCAAGGGTTTATCCATCGACTACATGAACCTACTAGCGAGCAAGGTTGGCCTTCAGATTGAATATATCAGCGGGCCAACCTGGAATGGTTTCATGGAAATGATTAAGGCCGGTGAGCTTGATGTTATGCTTAACATCGTAAAAACGCCTGACAGGGAGAAGTTTTTATTTTTTACACCTTCCTATGCAGAAAACCCCAATACGATATTAAGCCGAAAGGCTGAGGTATACACCAGTCTAAAACAATTACAGGGCAAGACAGTGTCAGTACCCAAAGGCTTTTTCTATGAAGAGGTATTAGCACGAGAGTATCCAGAAATAAATGTGCTACCGCTTCGTGATACCTTTGATACGATCAAGGCAGTCACTTTTGGTGATGCAGATGCTGCACTCGGTGAACTAGCGGTTCTTAACCATCTAATTTCAAAACATCTGATGACAGATGTTTTTGTCTCTGGTGAGATTTCAATTGGTGATGCTGACCTGAGCAAATTGAATATTGCCACACTCCAGGATAAACCCGAACTTATATCAATTCTGAAAAAAGGTATGGCATCCATAACGAATGCCGAGCAGCTGGCTATTCAGCAAAACTGGCTTGGTAATCTGTCAGTTCCATCAGTTGTGATTGAAGAAACTGAATTTCAGCTGACACGGGCATGGTGGGTAATTGCCCTAATTCTTGTAATTCTCGTTTTACTGATTCCATATTTGTTACAACGCCTGACAGCAGATAGAGATATTCAATGGATTAATTCAGCTGCTTTACGTCGTATTGGTGCTGTTGTAATAGCTGTTTTTTTATTAGCTGTTCTTTTATTGGCATGGTTTTCACTTGAAAAAGTCAACCTCAGGTTACGCGAGGATATCAGTAAGCAATTGTTAACAATAAACAACTCGGTGAAATTGTCATTGGAGACCTGGTTAAAAGGTAGAGAAAGCCTGGTGCTAGATATAGCTCAGGACACAAATGTCCTCTCCGCAGCTGAAAGGCTTCTGGCGTTACCTCGGGATAAGAAAATACTTGTAGCTTCGCCCGAACTGCAACGTCTTCGAGACCTGGTTGGACCGCGTCTGGAGCGCATGGGTGCAAAAGGTATATTTATTGTTTCCCCTGACCGTATCAGCATTGCTTCGATGAGAGATGCCAATATTGGTAGCAAAAACCTTATCGCTGAGCAACGCTCTGACCTGATGGACCGAGCATTTAAGAAGCAAACAGTTTTCATCCCGCCAATAGTTTCTGATGTGCCTTTAGTTAACGCACAGGGACGTTTGGTAAAAAAACCACCGACAATGTTTTTTGCTACACCGCTTTATGATAAGAATGGGGATGTTATTGCGGTATTTACAGTGCGTTTTGCTCCTGACATTGAATTAGGAACAATCACCGAGAGTGCCCGTCCGGGTGAAAGTGGCGAGACTTATGCCGTTGATATTAATGGCCGCATGTTATCCACATCTCGTTTTAATACAGTGCTTGAGAACCAGGAGGTATATGAACAGGGGTTATTTAGAGTGTCTGATCCTGGTGGCAATTTAACTCAGGGTTATAAACCTGAGAGTGAGCGTGATCAATGGCCATTGACTAAAATGGCTGAATCCGTAACCAAGGGTTATGAAGGTATCAACATAGATGGCTATCGGGATTACCGGGGAGTACCTGTCATTGGTACCTGGTTGTGGTCTGATCTATTAGGTATTGGTTTGACGACGGAAATCGATGTAGAAGAGGCGCTTTCACCTTACTACATGATCCGTAATGTAGTACTTGGTTCTCTTGGGATTACAGTTTTGCTTGCGCTATCGGTAACTGGGTTCAGTGTCTGGGTTGGTGACCGGGCTAAATCCAGGCTTGAAAAATTAGTTGCCGAAAGAACTGATGAACTCAGCAAGGCTCAAGAGCGCAATGAACTCATTCTGGATTCTACCAGTGAAGGGATTTTTGGTTTGGATCTGGATGGTCGAGTCATTTTTGTAAATCCCTCTGCAGCAAAAATTCTGGGTTATGAGGTTGATGAGCTTGTCGGTGAACATATGCATGCAAAGGTTCATCATGCATACCCAGATGGAACGACATATCCTCGTGAAGAGTGTTACATGTACAAGACTGCGGTTGAGGGGGACAGTCATACCGTAGATACTGAAGTTTTATGGCATAAGGACGGTTCTTCTATACCTGTAGAATACAGTAGTGTACCTATCATCAAGGATGAGGAAACTATTGGTGCGGTGGTTGTTTTCAGGGATATCACCTCAAGATTGGTTGCCAATGCCCAATTGGAAGCTCGGGAAAAACAGTTTAGCAGTCTTATTGAATCGGCACCTGATGCCATGGTGATTGCGGACCAGGACGGTAATATTGTCATGGTTAACCAGCGAACAGAAGTAATTCACAGTCATCATCGAGTACGAATCGTGAGCAATACAAGTAAAGAGTTATTGACTGAGAACCTGACTAAA
>CALAZS010000136.1 GCA_937926265.1 uncultured Gammaproteobacteria bacterium | reverse complement strand
ATCAAATAGCGGGATGTCATCCTGGTTTTCTTCCGGTGTATATACGTAGAACAAGCGTGGCTCCAAAGTCTGTGTGCTTTTGTGGCCAAACCAGTCTGTACTGCGATCAAAATAGAGGCCGCTGTCAAGACTTATAGTCGGTATTGTTCGGTCAACTGAGGTTGGTTGACCAGGTGCGGTATTGTCCAGGTCGTAATTTGTATATCGAAGGGTGGCTTCAGGTTTGACAAACCCCCAACTTCTATTCCAGTTGTATGAAACTGAAGGCGCGAGATCAAAGCGTCCACCTTTCACTAAAGTGTCGTGATCGAAATAAGAATAATCTGCAACCAGGTCACCACTAAAGTCGGTGTTTGCCAAATCGCGACTTGCAGAGAATTTAATTTGGGGTAGCAGACTATAGCGATCAGGACCGTTAAGTGTTTGGTAATCAAGTACGCGACCTTTCAAGCTAAACCAGTCTTGAAAATAGGAAAGCCCCGCATCTCTTTGTAAGTATGAAGTACTTGTTTGATCTAAATTATTTCCGAAATCTTCAAGATAGTCTTTATCAGAAGCGTACGCTAAATCTACATAACCTTGGAATTGACTGTTAAAACGGCTTGTATGCTTGACTTGGGCAGCTCCACGAGGATCACTGTCGGAGTATTCATTGTCGTCCGGAATGATTTCCCCTCTCAGCCAGCTTGTGTTTAGCTCATCGAGATAGCGAAATTCGCCGCCAAGCTGAATACCGCGGTCACTCATGATACGTGGGAAGAATGTCGCATCATAGTTTGGAGCCAGGTTGAAGTAATAAGGAGTGGTCAGATCAAAACCGGTATTGTCAGATGAACCAATGGAAGGCGTCAAAAATCCGGATTTGCGCCTGTCATCAATAGGGAAAGTGGCCCAGGGGATGTAGGCAATGGGCATATCCATGAAATGCAGCTTCATGTTTTTGGCAGTACCGACGCCGGTGTTTTCATCGAGTTCCAGCTCTTCAGCATTAAATACCCAGTCATTGTTGCCAACTTCACAGGTGGTGTACGAGGCATCGCGGTAAACGCTTATGCCCTGGCCTTTGAGTTCAGTCTCGGCACTGCTGCCGCGTGCGTTGCTGCCGGGTAGAATATAAATGGCGTTTTGTACCTTGCCGGTTTCACTATCGAGATTCATCTGGGCTGCGTCGCCAGTTAAATTTAAGTCAGGTCGAACGTATGTCATGTTGCCTTCGGCCTCAACATCAGCTGTCTGGCTGTTGTACTTAACTTTGTCAGAAGTCAGTGCCTGGTCACCTGTACGTAGCTTAACATTGCCCTGTAATTCAGCGATGCCAGTATTGTCTTCGAAAACAACATCATCAGCATCCACAAAAGTTTCGCCACCGGCCTGGGCTGGACTGCGTTTTATTTGGCGGGGCTTGTTAGTGCAATACAGTGGTTTGGCTTCAACTAATTGAGTATCAGCAGGTACAGACTTGGCGGCCTCTGTGTTAGTCGCAGTGGTAGCTGTAGTGATATTGGCTGATGGAATATCGGCTGACTGATCAACTACTAATTCTTTGCTTGCAGAAGTTTGTTGCCGGTCACTGGCTTCGGAAATTTCATCTTCAGTAGAGGTAACTTCCTGTTGATATGATTCGCTATCTTGTATCTTGGGCGCCGCCTGAGTTTCAGACTGCATTTCTGCTTCGACAGGTTCGCGTCTGTCGATAATTTCTATTTCTTTTTTCTGCTCGACTTTTGATTCAACGGCTGCAAGTTCGCTGTCGGCCTGGCCGGATTTGTCAGGGGTTTCAACTATTTCTGATTCAGTTGCTGCTGTGACAGGTGCTGTGTTTGCTTCTGTCTCTGTCTCCGTATTTGCCCCTATCTCAGCCTCGGTATTTGACTCCATATTTGCTTGAGGCATAGGCTGCATGACAAGTGTGCCGTCTTTAAAACAATCCCATGAGGAGCCGTCAGCACTGACACGACATTCCCATTGAGAATTGGCCATGGTTTGTACTGGCAGAGGCAACAGGATTGCTGAAACCAGGCAGGTTTTAATAAACCTGGCTAATTGTTTGGGTTGCTCAGGCAAGTTGTCCATGAGAAAGCAGGGTTCCGTCAGTATCTGATTGATTTTGGGTATTATTTTGGCAAGAGATTTTATCTTTGGAAAAACCTGCCATAAAGTGCGACTAAAATCGCATAAAACAGGAAAAATTTCAATTATTTAGCGACCTGGGCGATTCAGCCCAGGTTTGGAATGAACGGGTTTTATTATCCCGGGTTTTCTTTTCGGAAGTCTTTTATAATCCGGAAAAACTTTTATAGATCTGGTGTATTTCATATGCCCAAAAGACTCAAACAGCTTGAAAACTGGTTAACGGATCAGTGCGGCCTGGACCAATTTGATTTAAAACCAGCCAGCGGTGACGCAAGCTTTCGGCGTTATTTCCGGCTGTCATATGAAAACGGGGAAACTCATATTGCCATGGATGCCCCGCCCGACAAGGAAAGTTGTGAGCCTTTTGTGCGCATTGCCCGGCAGTTTGAAGCACTGGGATTAAACGTGCCCAGTATCATCGCTGAGGACTTTGAACAGGGTTTTTTATTGTTAAAAGACCTGGGAGATACCCAGTACCTGGATGTGTTAAGCGAATCAAATGTTGATCGACTTTATGGCGATGCACTGCATGCGCTTATAACGCTGCAGAAAAGCTGCGATATTTCGGGTTTGCCGGCATATAACGAAAACCTGCTGCTTAATGAAATGAACCTGTTTCGTGACTGGCTTCTTGGAAAGCAACTTTCAGTTAAGCTGTCTGGGCAGGAAAGCGACATGCTTGACAGGGTGTTCGCAATATTGGTTAAAAATGCACTGGAACAACCCAGGGTCTGTGTGCACCGGGATTATCACTCCCGTAATCTTATGTACAACGATGTCACTGAAAAACTTGCCAACCCGGGCATACTGGATTTCCAGGATGCCGTTGCAGGTCCCATCACCTACGACCTGGTCTCACTTATCAAGGATTGTTATATCGACTGGCCCCGGTCGAAGGTTGTTGACTGGGCGATGGGTTATTGTGAGCTCTGTATAGATGCAGGCCTGGTAAAGCCAGAACAAAAAGATAATTTTTTAAGATGGTTTGACCTGATGGGCGTGCAGCGACATCTTAAGGCAGCGGGCATATTTGCCCGTTTGAATATTCGAGATGACAAACCCGGGTATTTAAAAGATATTCCGCGAACCCTGGGATACATACGGCAACTTGAATCTGAATATGCAGAGCTGTCCGGCCTGGTCGAATTAATCAAATTACATGTACGGGATTAAACTGTGACTTCTACTGCACTTAAAACCCTGGTATTGCCAGCCTTGCTTACCATCGTGGCATTCTATATTGCCTACCAGTTTGTTGACCCCGCACCGCCGCAGCAGGTAACCATTACCACCGGCAGTTCTGATGGCGCTTACTTTAACTTCGCCAATAAATATCAAAAAATACTCGCAAGGCACGGTTTTAAGCTTGAAATACAGGAAAGCCAGGGATCCGTGGAAAATGTCAGTCGATTACTCAGTGGCGAGGCTCTAACAGGATTTGTACAGGGCGGAACTGCTGACAGGGAAGAAGAGGCGCCGTTACAGACATTAGGCAGCCTTTACTACGAACCGCTCTGGGTGTTTTTGCGTAAAGGCTTGAATATCCGGCACTTAAATCAGTTAACTGGCTTGAAAGTTTACATCGGCCCGCAAGGCAGCGGTACCAGAAGCCTGGCTGAGAAACTGCTTATCGAAAACAGGATCCTAAAGCAGGTAGAGCTTGTAGATTCAATTAAGAGAGATTATGACATCGCTCTGGAAAACTCTGATGTTGATGTGGTGTTTATGGTGGCTTCGCCGGAATCACCGGCAATCAGCCGTTTGCTTGAAAATGATGCTGTTGAGTTAATGAGTTTTGAACGTGCCGAAGCTTATCAGCGACGATTAAAGTTCCTGTCTTATGTCGATATTCCCAGGGGAATGATCAGCCTGCGCGACGATATCCCCGCAGAACCTATCACGCTGCTTGCGGCAACGGCCAACCTGGTTGTGCATGCGGATCTTCACCCGGCTATCCAGGACTTATTACTTCAGGCTGCAAAAGAGGTGCATGGAAATGGCGGCTGGTTTGAAGATTACGAAGAGTTTCCCAATGCCGGCTTTGCCGAGTACCCTGTAAGTAAAGAAGCCAGGCGATTCTATCAATACGGACCTCCATTTTTGCAGCGCTACCTGCCATTTCGTCTGGCCAGCCTGATTGACCGACTTAAGGTCATGATCTTGCCCTTGGTAGTGTTGATGCTGCCTTTGATGAAAATCATGCCGCCGATATACACCTGGCGGATGCGCTCTAAAATCTATCGCTGGTACCAGTCACTTGAGAAAATTGATTTGGCCAATGCGCAAGC
>CALAZS010000135.1 GCA_937926265.1 uncultured Gammaproteobacteria bacterium | reverse complement strand
TGGTCTATCCAGATATGAGAGAGCTGATCTCCCATATCACTGCTGGCACCCCAGCGCATTCCCATCGGACATGAACCTAACTGCTTCATCAGGTCGAAACCTTTAAAGCCCGGGGTTAGGGCGGTGGTCAGGCACATTTTTGAACTGGCCTGTTTCATCATACTCATCAGGTTTGGATCGTTCTTGATAAGAACTCTGTTAATTGCAACATAAAGTGGTGATTTAGGTTCAGCGTCAAACAGGGCTTTGATATCGATATTCATATTTGAGTCACGTAGTGGTTAATTTGATGGTTAGTTTAAATCTTGAAACAAAAATTAATAAGTCCAAACTATATAAGGTAATTTGGAAATATATAAGGTTTCTGGCTAAAATTTCCCTACCCAGGATAACAGGTTTAAAATAGCAATATTTTTTGAATACAAGAAAAATATTGTGCGTTTTTTATTTATTTTATTTTTCATATTTGTTTCATTTGATTGTCTTGCACTGGATTCAAATAAACAATTTTTCACTGAAGATCAGATAAAACAGAAAGCTGACAGTATCCTGACGCTAATGTCATTTACTGTATTACCTGATATCACAACCAGTAATTTAACCTTTGGCCAGGAATTAAGCAGTAGCGGCAAGCCGGAGCTGTTTCAGTCAACCTTAGGTGGTGGTTTTACTGTCAGCAGGGAAGTGCCCGTTTACCTGGAGGGCACATTGGGATATTCGCGTTATGATCCCAAGTTTATTTACTCTGACGGAACTGATGCAAGAAACCTTCCCGGTAAATGGAACTCGGTTTCTGCCACCGGTGGCATAGGCTACGATTTTCCAATAACCGAAAACCAGGAATGGAAGCTCCGGCCAATTTTTAATTTTAGTCTCGGAAGGGTCATTACAGATTCCAAAATTGCCCAGGAGTTTTTAAACAATAAATTTCCAGATCTGGACCTGGATATCATTGATGGCGGAAAAATGAATGCTTATGGATTGGGTGGTTCCATTATGCTCGACTGGGAACATTACCTTACCAACTACGAAATTGACCTTGAATTGCGTTACAGTAATATTCAATTACGTACTTTTGGTGATACCACGTCCGGTCTGAAAGGTGAATCAGAAACCAATAGTGCAGGTCTGTGGGCCAGGTACCGCGCTCCTACAGGCATTACTTTTCTGGATGCGCCTTTACGATATGTTCTGGAAACATCTTTTACCTCGTATTATGGTGATCAACGTGATGCCCTTGGTTTTTCACGACTGGGTTCTGTCGGTGCCGGTATTGAAATTGACTCAAGTGAAAAAATTGACCTGTTTTCCAGAACACGTATATTGATTCGCTACGTATTCGGAGAGAATGTCAGCGGTACATCCTTAGGCCTGGCCATTTCATTTTAGCCATTTTTTAGTCAATATATTTTAGTTAGGCATTTGAATGATAAAGTCCAGTTCATAGGTTCTGGTTTTATCAAACTTTCTATCCAAAATAATTGTATATTCATCTGAAGTCCATTTACCCGGCTGCGCTGAAAGTATTGTCTTGTTTACTTCTTCAGGTAAAGCTGAACCAAAGGCTTTACTGTAGATAACACCGGAAACACGGCTGAACTCTTTTAGTACGGGCACTGATACTTTAAATGAATTCATTCTCATTAACAGGCTGATTTGCTCTGCTGAGGATTTATTTCCCTTAACCGAATAACGCAAATCACTTGTTGACGGCTCTCCTTTATCGATAGGCTTTCTAAGGCTGGCGCAACTGTAATTGCCGGATCGTTTGTTTTCATGATAAGTCAGGTTTCCTCTGAATCTTTCATCTGTAAGATATTTACAGGCATCTTCAGGGTTAATATTTTGAGCTGAAAATATTGTAAAAGAAAAAGTTGATAGGATGATAAAAGCCAAAAATTGAGTAAAGAGGAATTTATTCATTATAAAACCAGATAGAATTTTGATGTCTTGAGTAATTTAAATATATATACTTTTTTGAGTTTATCAGCTTAATTTGTCTTGAGAACACTCTATGCAAGGATTATTACTTAATCATAAACCTTACTGGCCATATGTGCTTTTGCTGGCAATGTTTACCAGTTCGGCCTGGGCGGCGGCAGCTGTTGATGATTCATCAATTGACTGGTTTCAATTGATCATGGGTTTATTCGGTGGATTGGCCCTCTTTCTAAGTGGACTGGAATTATTATCGGATGGTTTGAAGAAAGCTGCAGGCCAGACGCTCAAAAATGTTCTATCTAAGCTGACAACCAACCGTTTCATGGGGGCAATTACCGGTGCCTTTGTAACAGGTGTTTTAAATTCATCATCAGTGACAACAGTACTCGTTGTTGGCTTTGTCACAGCTGGCGCGATGAGCCTGAGTCAGTCAGTTGGTGTCATTATGGGTGCCAATATCGGCAGCACCGTGACAGCGCAACTGCTAGCTTTTAACCTTGCGGCGTATGCCTTACTACCAATTGCAATTGGTTTTTTCATGATGTTTGCTGCCAAACAGGAACGTTTGAAATATTACGGCATGATGATAATGGGGTTGGGCCTTGTGTTTTTTGGTATGGGAATCATGAGTGATGCAATGAATCCTTTGCGAACCTATGAACCCTTCATGGAATTTCTAAAAAGCATGGAAAAACCCGTGTTGGGAATACTGGCAGGTGCATTGTTTACCGCCTTGGTTCAGTCTTCTGCTGCAACCGTAGGAATTGCCATCGCCATGGCGAGCGAGGGTCTCCTGAGTTTACCTGCAGGAATAGCATTAGCACTTGGGGCTAATATTGGCACCTGTATCACGGCCTTAATGGCGGCACTGGGTAAACCCACTGAAGCAGTCAGGGCGGCTGTGGTTCACGTGTTATTCAATGTAGCAGGCGTATTGATATGGCTTGCCTTTATTCCTTACCTGGCCGATATCGCAATTGCCATATCACCGGCTTTTCCTGATCTTGCCGGAATGGAAAAAGCAGCGGCTGAAGTGCCTCGACAGGTCGCAAATGCTAATACTTTTTTCAATATCGCCAACACGATTATTTTTATCGGGTTTACTGGCCTGTTCGCGCTGGCGGCTGAAAAAATGGTAAAAAGTAAAGAGGAGGGGGCTGAAATCATTATTGAACCTCTTTATCTTGATGCTGATGCTGTAAAAGCACCCTCGCTGGCACTGGAAAATGTCAGAATGGAGTTTGCACGCACCGGTGAGATTGCTATATCTATGTATGATGATTTGAAACTGGCAATAAAAGATCGTAATCGTGCTCATCTTCAAAGCATTGCACAACGAGATGACCAGATCGATTTGCTTGAGGCCAAAACCCTGGAATACCTTGCAACTATTCGACAGGCTTCCCTGACAGAAGAGGAGGGGTTTACCCATCAGCAATTAATGACGGCTATTGTCAACCTTGAAAGTCTGGCCGATCTGATTGAGACTGATTTGGTTAACCTGGCCAATGAGTATTTTATTCAAGATGCAATTATCAGTGACGAAACCCGCCAGTTGCTATTAAGTCTCTATGAAGATGTTGGTAATGCGGTTAGGCTGTCGATTGAAGCGATCCAATCTGACAACCCGGTTAAAGCTGAAACAGTGGTTAATATGCAGCCTGAGATTGATCGCAATGTATCGGTTTTTCTGAATCGAAAGTCAGCTGATATCGCCAAGGATGAGCCCGATTACCTGAGGAACGTAAGACTGCAGATGTCTTTTGTTGATAAAATCAGGCGAATTTACAGTTTATCCAAAAGAATTGCCAGAGTGGTTTTGCCTGAAACATTGTTGCGTGACCATTGACTATTAGATAAACAGTATCGGAAATCAAATATGAAAAAAGAAATTTACGGTTGTTCCTGTTGCACCCCGGGATTTGGAAAAATATTCAGCTCAAACCAGAAGGTGGTCGAACTTTCGTCCTTGCAACCCAAAGATATAGCGGTAACTGTAAAGAAAAAAAATGAAGCACTTATTTATAACCGTCGTGACTTTCTTAAAACCACTGTTGCAACATCAGTAGGTGTGCTTGGACTTTTATCCGGATGTGATATCAACAACCAGCAGCCTGCAAATAATTCTGCGAACTCTTCTACTGCTGCTAAAGCTGCTAATACCAATGCCGACACCATTACTGTCTTTAAAGGCGGAAAGGTTTTGACAGTTGATAAAGCATTTTCTGAGGCTGAAGCGATAGCAATCAAAGGAAACAAGATTATTGCCGTAGGTGATACGCAACAGGTAATGGGTGTTGCCGGTGATGGTGTAAATATCGTAGAGCTCGAAGGTAAAACCATTCTGCCGGGCTTTATTGATCCTCATACACATGTATTAGCAGGTTGTGTTGTTGATAATACAATGGAATATGTTGGCATGGCGCGGTTTAAAACCGTCGCTGAGGTATTGGCACATTTACAAGAACGGGTAAATAACACTCCAAAAGGTGAATGGATTGTTTTTCGTAACTTTGACCCGTCGGTACAGTCTGGTCTTGATGAGCTGACATTTTCTGATTTAGACCCTATTTCAACTGATCATCCCATCTTTGTTTTCAATGCGTCTGGGCACTTAGCTTATGCAAATTCGACAGCTTTTAATGTTGCCGGTATTCCTGAAAATGTAGAAAACCCTGAAGGTGCTGAATTTGTAAGAGATTCAAATGGCAAACTCACTGGCGTAATTAAAAATAATGTGGCTTTTTTACAGATACTCAAACATTATCCAGCGCTCTCTGAAGCAGATCCGATAAATGCATTGATTGGCTTACTAAGCAAATGGAGTCAACATGGCCTTACCATGGTCAGTGAATTATCGCTTGGTGGTTTATCTCAGTCACCAGCTGATACAAAAGTGATGTTTGAGGCTGCCCGCTCTGGTCAGTTGAAAGCACGTATCCGTGCTTATCCTTTTTATACGATAGGGGCAAAAGCCTGGGATGAAGCAGGTGTTAAACCAGGTGAAGGGGATGCGATTGCCAGAGTCTCTGGTTATAAACTCGTCGCTGATGGTTCAAATCAGGGTTACACCGGCTTGCAAAGGGAACCTTACCTGGATTCTGATGAGAGGGGAATTGCCTACATGTCAGCTGAAAATCTTAAACAGGAAGCTATTGATCGAGCAAAAAAAGGCTGGCAGCTAGCGATTCATGGAAATGGTGATGCGGCTATCGATAATGTCCTGGATGCCTGTGAAGCAGTGCGTGATGCTGGTGTAGATATGACGAAAGTCAGGGCCAGGATTGAACACTGTTCGATTCTTCATGATGAACAAATATCCCGTATGAAAGAATTAGGTGTTTCCGCCAGTTTCCTGATCGGCCATGTACATTACTGGGGGGTCGCGATGCGTGATGAGGTGTTCGGTGAAGAAAAAGCACAACTATTGGACCGTTGTAAAAGTGTTGAAGAAGCTGGCGTGGGTTTCACCGTCCACTCTGATTTTATGGTGACCGACCCTGTGCCGTTACACATGATTGAAATGGCAGTGACACGTAAAACATGGAAAGAACCAGATTATGTATTGGCACCTGACGAGAGAATTTCAGTAGAAAGCGCCATTAGAGCAGTAACCTCAGAGGCTGCATGGCAACTTTATTCTGAACATGAAGTAGGCAGTCTTGAGACCGGTAAACTGGCTGATTTTGTTATTTTGGATAACGACCCAAGAAAAGTTGATCCGGACGAAATCAAAAATATAAAGGTACTGGAAACCTGGATGGATGGTCAGCAGGTTTACCAGGCATAATAGGTTATATTTAAAAATGGTGCTGTAAATAAATAGAATTATAGTTACTGCCGCCCTTAATGCGCCCAAATGCCGACGATGATTCAAAGATTGAAGATCGGTGATGTACGCCCATTCCCAGGTACCAGTCTTTTAACTCGGGTGCTTTAAGCGCTTTGCCAATGCTGAAATCAACGGTTAAATCAAGATAATTCATCAGGTTACTGGCACGGTAGCCTTTTCGATCCATTTCACGTTGTTCAATGTTTGAAACCGATTCAATGTATGAAATACCTTCGGCAAAACCAAAGCGCCAATGAAATGGCCAACTCATGTTGTAGTAAGCTTTGATGCCCAGAACATATTCATGTGTGGGTTGGCTGTTGTAAGTAATATTACAGGGAGATACGCCATCGCAAGGGTTTCCTTTGGCATTGATGAATTCAGTAGAATTAATACCTTTTCCAGGCTCAAGCGTTTGCGTGTAGGCACTTGAATTATGATGGTAGACATAGCCCAAGGTCATGTAGATATCCAGTTCATCGATACCAAATAAGTTATCTGCAACAGGGTGGCCATAGAAGATGGATGTGAGTTGGTTGTTCTGGTCATCATCTTGAGAGTTAAAGCGGATAATCTCACTTAAATTGGAAGGTGTTGCCCAGGCATGGGCCAAACGGATATAAGGTTTCATATCCAAAGAGGATTTCTTGCGGGTCTTATCATTAAAAAATGCGATTCCCAGAAAGGCCTCTCCGTAAACATCTTCATCTATTGATCGAGAGTTCCGGGTATCTTCATCCAGCGCTGTGAGTTGAGCGCGACCTAAAAGGTAAAAATTACTGGAAACGTGGTAGCGAAATTCACTACCGATGGTTAGATCAAGACCGCTACCAATTTTGTTATTGAACGTGTTGTTCGGATTGAGTGGATCTGAAAAACCATCCAGGCCAAAATAATGGTTATTGAAGTCATCTGATTTAAAACGCAGTTTAGCGTAGGGGAGAATATCCCAGTCACCAGATTCTAAATTTAGGCCTGTATTTAAGCTGCTATAGAAACGCCCATCGGTATCCGACATTAATTCCAGGCTTGAATGCCAGTTCTCGTCGATTTGATATTTAAGCTCCAGACCCAGGTCAATCGAATCTTCTCTCACGAGGTTTTGATATTCTCTTGGGATATCAAAAAAACGATATCGGCCCAATGCATTTATTTGAAACTGATCTTTCTCATAAAGATGTGCACCTGCTGTAAGTCCCCGAATAAAAAATGTTTCACCTTCATAGAACATAAGCGGAATAAAGTCTTCAACCGTATTTTCATCTGAGGCAAATGGAATCATCGCACTTCGATAACCTGCAGCAATGCCCCAGTTGTTTTCTTTTACTGCAGCAATGGTTTGATTTGATAAAACAAAAATAACAAAAATTAGGAGGTACTTGGAAAATGAACGATTCATGATTTTTGATAACAACTACAAAAGGAAAGCGATGGTTTTAGAAAGTTTACTGTAATCTAAACGAAAAAAGCCAGCACTTGTGAGTGCTGGCTTCCAAGTCATGGGTTTGGAAACCCTGTGCAACTATGAAACTCAGTTCCCGGGTCTTTCCAGCAGACCCTTTTCAGTGATTACTTTCATGATT
>CALAZS010000134.1 GCA_937926265.1 uncultured Gammaproteobacteria bacterium | reverse complement strand
GCCCTGATACCGGTATAATCGCGACCATGAGCCAGCTGTTTGTAAAAAAACTGACCGTAATCGACTTTTCCTACCTCTGCCCGGAAAGAGGTTTGCTTGGCGAAAGCTGGCAGGTGGACGTTTTTCTGAAGGGAAACCTGGACAAACAGGGCATGGTACTGGACTTTTCAGATGTCAAAAAAAAGGTCAAATACCTTATCGACGAAGAATTTGACCACAAACTGATTATTCCATCCCGTTATGGCAAGACCAATATTGAGAACACAGATCAGTTTGTACGATGTGATTTCGAGTTGCTCAACGGTGAAAAAATCATCCATACAGCTCCAGAATCAGCGTACTGTCTGCTGGACGCTGAAACGGTAACCACTGATGAACTTGCCCTTGCCATCAAGGCCAAACTCAACCTCATCCTGCCGGAGAACGTTGAGGAAATCGGTTTAAACATTTACCCGGAGGATATTCAGGGCCCCTATTACCATTACAGTCATGGCCTGAAACAGCATGAAGGCAACTGTCAGCGCATTGCCCATGGCCATCGTTCAAAAATAGATATACTGGAAAATGGCACCAACAACGAAACCCTTGAAAAATACTGGGCCGGACTTTGGGAAGATATTTACATCGGCACCCGCTCTGATCTTATCCAGGAAACAAGCCTGGATGGGCAACCGTATTTTATATTTCGCTACCAGGCCTGCCAGGGTGAATTTGAAATCACACTGCCTGCGTCACGCTGTTACCTGATTGATACTGACTCAACAGTGGAGAACCTTGCAGAGCATATCGCTTCTGAATTGCACAAACTGCACCCCGGCAAACAACTGCAGGTTTTTGCTTACGAAGGCATAAACAAAGGCGCTATCAGTCAGACTAGCCCTGAACCCATTTAGTCGTAGTCCCTAGTCGTAATCCTGGTCCTTCCACTGTCGTAATGCAGTGAAAACATCTGCCTGGCTTTTCAGTTTCTTACCAATCAAATTTTTTCCAGGCCAGTTTTCAGCTGCCCATTTTTCAGCAGCCATAATCACATTGCTTTTATCAGTTCGCAGGAATGGATTGGTTTGAAGTTCGTCAGATAACACACCGGGCACGGTCGCAATATTGTTTTGCCTGGCCTGGCTGACCGCTTCATGACGCTGTTTCAAAGCCTCATTTTCAGGTTCTACCCACAAACCAAACCCCAGGTTAGCCAATGTGTATTCGTGCGCACAGTAAACTTTAGTATTCTCAGGTAGCTTGCTGATCACTTGAAGTGATGCTGACAGCTGCTCAAAAGTGCCGGTAAATACACGACCGCAACCACCAAGAAATAAGGTATCGCCACAGAAAAGACTGCCATGTCCATAATAGGCAATATGCCCCTCGGTATGACCGGGAACCGACAATACTTCAAAAACCGATTGCATACCCGGCAATTCAACCCGGTCACTTTCACTGACAATGGCATCTATTCCCTTGATACCTTCGTTGCCGGGTCCGAAAACAATGGCATCGGGAAATTTAGCTTTAAGCCCGGCTACACCACCAACATGGTCATAATGTTTGTGAGTAATCAATATAGCTGACAACTCAAGATCCATTTCTGCAAGCTTTGCCAGTACCGGTTCTTCATCACCCGGGTCGACCACCGCACAGGCCTTTTTACCGGGCTCGGTAATCAACCAGATGTAGTTATCATCAAAAGCCGGAATAGCGTTAATTTCAGGTGAAACACTGTTCTGCATTATTTTTTTCCGTACAGCTCATCAGGATCTATCATAGGCTCGGCATCGACAACGATACGGTCACCACTGACCTTGTTGTAAAAACAGTTTCTGCGACCTGTATGACAGGCAGGCCCGGTCTGGTCGACCATCAAAAGAATCGTGTCGCCATCACAGTCAAAGTGCATCGACTTTAGAAACTGTACCTGCCCTGAAGATTCACCTTTGCGCCAGTATGACTGCCTGGAACGTGACCAGTAACAGACACGCCCGGTTTTCAAGGTTTCCTCGATCGCCAACCTGTTCATCCAGGCCATCATCAGCACTTCTTTGCTGTCAAATTGCTGAGCAATGGCCGGTACCAGGCCAGCTTCGTTGTAGGGCAAATCTTCTAGCGCGTCTTCAAGCGACACAGATTCACCGATTGGCATTTTTTCGGTTTGATGCAGATAGCTCATATTTTTTCCAGGAAGAGACGCTATAAGAAAAATATCATTGAAATTCACCCTTTTCGGACAAATATATTTTTTCAAAGTAAAATAAAACTTTAAATCAGTTTAATACTGAAAAACAGTTTAGTACTGGAACCTGATCCACACTGCATTTTAACCAAAAGCGCATGAACATTTTCCGAATCACTTTTATTAACCAGGGCAAAGTCTACCAGTTACACGCCGAGTCAGTACACCAGTCTGACCTGTACGGCTTTGTCACCATTGATAAGCTGATTTTCGGAGAAACCAGTACCCTGCTGGTTGACCCGTCAGAGGAAAAACTCAGATCAGAGTTTTCAGGTGTCAAACAGGTCACCATTCCCATGCATTCGGTCATCCGCATTGATGAAGTTGAAAAACGCGGCCAGAACAAGATTTTCGACCTCGACAGCAATGCCAACGTCACCGCCTTTCCCTCAGGTTTTTTCACACCTGAAAAAGGTAAATAATCATGCACCCGTCACTTAAGGAAAGCATTAACAGACAACGCACCTCGCTTTACAACATGCTGGTTGACCCCCTGTCACGTGCCGCTAAAAACAGTGCCGAAATCTGGGGCTACAGGGAAGAGCTCAACGAAGTATTGGCTGAAGCCCTGAAAGGCCTGCCCTACGGCCGCTACATGTATGCGCTGGATACCAACGCCCTGCAGCTTAGCGACAATGTCACGCACGAAGGTCTTGAAACCATGGACTTTCACCGGGACCGCTCCGATCGCCCCTACATGAAAGAGATCACCGATGACCAGGAGATGATTCTGTCAGAAGCTTACATCTCTTTACGCGCCAACCGTCCTTCGATAACCGCCATTCAGAAAGTCGCCAGGGATAATAAATTAATCGGTTACCTGGGCGTCGACTTTGACTTGCGCGCCCTGCCCCTGACGCGTGAAATTTATGAAGAACCCGGCCAGTGGCAACAGCTTAAAGGCGATCCGGCGATTCGCAGTAATGTATTCCAGCAGTGCCGCATTGACAGCAAGCTCGACAAGGAAATCGACCTGGTACTGCCGGTCATGGAAGAGCTGATGACAGAAAACGGCGTTTTCCACAGTAAAATCCATTTCTCCAGCAGCCGCTGTACCTTGTGGTTTATCGATGACCCTTACCGATATCGTATTTTGCCGTATGATGCACTGGTGGATCCTGACGTGGTACTGGCTTACCCCTGCAGACCCTATCCGAAAACCGCGGTTATTAAGGAAGATGAAGTCAGACCGATCCTGGACACCTTCAAACATCTGCGATTTGCAGATGACACCATCTACCTGCGTGCCGGTTCTTTGAATATTTTTAACGGCATCGTTGGACTGAACTTTTCATGTGACGGGTCACATTACATCCCGCACGAACAATTTCTTGCACGCGACTCTGAATTCTGGGAGGGAATGTGATGCGCATTCTGATTTTTCTTTTACTTTTGATAACCAGTTCGGCCCTGGCGATGCTGGAGTTTACCAATGTTGCCCGGCTGCAGAACCTTTCGCTGATAAACACACTTGAACAACATCTGGTTGAACAGTACCGCTCTAAAACCGCCAAGGATTTCAACCAGTCGCTTGATAGCGGCAGTTTTGGTCAGATTCTTGATAAGGCAGCTGACATGGTTACTACCCGTGTGACCCTGATATCAGCCAGAAAAAGCCAGGGCATCAACCTTAACAACGGTCCGGTCACGGTAATAATCCAGGCACGTTACCTGGTTGAAAACAGCAGTGAAGAACCACTGGAAAGTGAACAGTACCTGGTATTCAAATCCGATGATCAACAGGAATGGACATATGCCGGCACCGCCAGCATGGAAGACTTCTACCTCAATTTTGTAAGGGTTTATTGATCCAGATCAGCTTTTTTGTTTAAAAAGACTTTTCAATTGATAATCATCAATTCAATCTTCTGAACCGTAGTATAAAAACTGTTTCTACCATCATAACTACATTCAGAGGAAATGATTATGGAACTATGGGCTGAACTTTTTAGTGACTGGGTTGGAATTCTGTCTTTCGGTGTCATCGCTTTTGTTATCGTCATGGCGGTATTCTTTATTAAATTCTTCACTGGCCACATGCACGACGACGAAGCAAAAGACTAAACAAATCCACCTTCGGCCAAAGGGTTTTCTCATTGGCGCCTGAATGTCAAAATATGAGCTAATTTGACTGCAGTTTCAGGAGCCTACCCTCAAAATGCGCCGAGACACTATTGAAGAAAAACTTACAGCCACATTTTCACCCCTGCACGTTGAAGTGGTTGATGAAAGCCATTCGCATAATGTACCTGATGGTGCAGAATCTCATTTCAAGGTCACCCTGGTTACTGAACAATTCAATGGCAAAACCCTGATCAACCGTCACCGCCTGGTTAATGCCGAACTAAAAAACGAATTCGACCAGGGACTTCACGCACTAGCCCTGCATACCATGACGCCTGAAGAGTGGTTCGCCAAGGGCGGTGAATCGCCTGAATCGCCTGAATGCCTGGGCGGCTCAAAAGCCAAATAAAAATAAAGAAAACTGAGGGGTAAAGTAAATTGAAATACCTGTTCGCTCCGATTCACTTCATCGTTGGCGGTTTAATACGCCTTGTGGATTTTGTGACTTCACCCAAGCCGTTAAAACGTCCCGAAGCCGAACAAAACCAGGTGAATGAAAAATGTAAAAACCTGACCCTGTATCACTACCCTGCCTGCCCATTCTGCGTGCGGGTAAGACGGCAGATGAAACGACTCAACCTGCCTATTCGACAGATTGACCCACGCTCCAAACCCGAATGGATGGATAAACTGGTTAATGAAGGCGGCCAGGCCCAGGTACCCTGCCTGCAGATAGTTGATACTGACGGCACATCAACCTGGATGTACGAGTCAGCAGATATTAATAACTGGCTTGATCAGCAGTTCCCTTCAAACTGATGCTATTCATTACCAACCGCTTCCCTCGGCAAAGCATCCGCACAAAAGCCGGCAGAGGTTTTGATTTTGACTTAAACAATAACGCCGCCAGCAACCACCTGTTCTTTTGTGAAAGAACTGCTGAAGAAAGTTACACAGAAATTGGCAGTATCAATTTTCTTAACCGCATTAAAGATACCGACTGCCAGCAGATCCTTATTTATATTCACGGTTTTTCCAACCTGCCGGAAGATGCCATGGCGCAAGCCAAACAGCTTCAGGAATTGTGTGATCATTCAAAAGCCAATGAAATCCTTGTCGTGCCATTGATCTGGCCCTGCGACAATGACCTGGGAATTATCAAAGACTATTGGGATGACCAGAAGTCAGCTGATGCCAGCAGCTTTTCATTTGCCCGCTTACTGCAAAAGTTTATTGCCTGGCGTAACTCGGAAAAACACAACCCGGTTGAAGATCCCTGCTTAAAACGTATTAACGTCCTGGCCCACTCAATGGGTAACCGGGTATTACGGGAAACCTTATCAACCTGGAACAAATACGACCTGGCCAATGGCGTTCCTCTTCTTTTCAGAAATACATTTCTGGTTGCAGCCGACATTGTGAATGAATCACTGCATGAAAATGAACCCGGTGAATTAATCAGTCATGCTTCGCGCAACGTTATTGTTTATCATGCTTCTGATGACCTGGCACTGAGGGCCAGCAAAGCATCCAATTTAAAGAACCGTATTGCATCAAGACGCCTGGGCCATACCGGCCCTGAGAACATGGAGAAGACGGCTTCAAATGTTTTCTCTGTAGACTGTGATGATGTAAACACAGATTACGACTTTCCAAAGGGCCACAGTTACTTTTTGCAGGATTCCCACGGCAAACCTGGCAGGGTCTTTCTGCATATTTTTAATACATTAGTTTGCGGCCGGGTATTCCCGAGCGATGAATACCGTCGCACCATGATAATTACTGAAGATCACCGTCCAGGCTAAAAATTACTTCTGAATAAAGTTGCAGGTTTGGTTTCATCCAAAACATCAGGGCCTCTCTGATGCGGATCAAACCTCCCGGTATTGACTGCATCATAACTGGCATCGTATCCCCAGCTGATTCGACTTTTCTTCTCAGGTTCAGCTGGTTTTCTCCAGAGATATTCTTGATCTACAGTATCTCGCCAACCTAAGGAATCAGAATATATTTCATCAACCAGCAGGTCAGATTCCGGCCCAACAATTAACTGATCAGTGGCAACAACCAGTATCGGCACTGCAAACAGGACTGAAGAAAATATAACCTGTCGCCATGAATTAGGCTCCAACACTATTTTTGTCGATAGCGCCTGCATCATTTAGACACGTCCTCTTGCCACTTTAATGTTTTAAACCAGTATTTATGGCGTGTTTGCAACCACCTGTCAGCATTGCGTGCCGTAATCCAGGCATTAAGGAAATTCAATAATTCCTGGCTACCTCTTTTTACAGCCATGCCCGCTTTCGACACCATCAGCGGTTTAGCCAATGGCAGGTCAACAACTTCAGGGTTATTAAGCATAAGGAAATTGGTTTCTATCATACTGGCAACATAAGCATGAGAATCACCATCCAGGATGGATTTTTCAGCCAGTGCGGTATCAGTGAAAGCCTTGATCGTCGCTTTATCAAACAACAGTTGTGCCAGATCAGCACCCAGGGTTTTAGAAACGACGGCTATCTTTATTTCCGGCTGATTTAACTCAGCCATTGTTTTAATGTCTTTTGTTTTACTGATGTTGGTCGCCAGTGCTGTTCCTGACTCGGCGTAGGGAATGGAAAAATTAATCTTCAGTGCACGCGCTGGTGTTATAGCCATTCCCGATATAATCACATCAAACTCGTCATTATTTAATGACGAAATTATATTTTCCCAGACCACCTCTTTAAACTCTGCCTTTACACCCATGTCTTCAGCCAACTTGTTGGCTACATCAACTTCAAAGCCTTTAAGTTTTCCCGATGCATCTTTCATTGCCCAGGGCGTAAACATTGATACGCCTATGCGGATTTTGCCGCTCTCCAAAATATCATCGAGTTTTGCTGCCTGTGCGACAGATGAGAACAATAGAATCAGAAAGAGAGAAAGACCAATTTGTTTTGCTGTTTTCAACATACTTAAGATATCCCGGTAATTTTTTTTGGATTATAACCCCATCAGCAGTGACAGGCTGTATTTATTGACAAATCTAAAATTCAGAAAGATAAATTTAATCCTAAATGAATTAAGTCTATATGTTAAATGCCGGGC
>CALAZS010000133.1 GCA_937926265.1 uncultured Gammaproteobacteria bacterium | reverse complement strand
CGTGAGTTTGCTGGTCTTTCCAGGCCTGCAGGCGGTTTTCTGTAAGGCGCAAAAATTCGTAGGCAGATAATAATTCAGTTACTTCATGGCCGGGGAGAATATCTTTTTCAACGAGCCGTTTTAGTACCTGTTGCACCGGCCTGATCTGCAAATCAGGATCACGGCCACCGCGAATTAACTGAAAAGCCTGGGCTATAAACTCAATTTCACGGATACCGCCACGACCGAGCTTGATGTTGGCATCCATACCGCGATTATGCATTTCATTAACGATCAGCTTTTTCATGTCGCGAATGGATTCAATCGCGCTGTAATCAAGGTACCGCCGGTAAACAAAGGGTTTGATTAATGACTGAAATTCCTGGGTCGACTGTTCAGAACCTGATATCACTCGCGCTTTCACCATCGCATAGCGCTCCCAGTCTCGTGCCTGGCGTTGCAGGTAATCTTCAAGAAAACTTAAGGGTATGGCCAATGGACCAGAGTCACCAAAGGGTCTTAAGCGAGTGTCCACGCGAAAGACAAAACCCTCGGCAGTGTTTTCACCAATTACCTTGATAACCTGCCTGGCTAGTCGAGTAAAAAACTGCTCATTATCCAATGGGCGTCGACCATCAGTTTGGCCGCGTTCGGGATAACAGAAAATCAAATCAATATCGGAAGACAGGTTCAGCTCTCGCGCACCGAGTTTACCCATACCGATAACAATCAGTTCTTGGGGATTACCTTCCGGGTCACGCGGCATACCAGATTTTGCGACAGCACGATGAAAAAGAAACTGAATCGCTTCATCCACGCAAACATCCGCCAGCTCGGATAAGTCTTCCAGGGTTTCATTTAGAGGCGCCAGTTGACCTAAATCCCGCCAAATGATGCGCACCATCTGTTTTCGACGAAACTGTCTGAGCTTTATTGACAGCTGAATATCATCATCAACTTCAGACAGATCGTCCTGCAACAGTTTTCGCATTTGCCCCGGTTCAAATGATTGCCTGAATTGGCCGGATTCAAACAGATCAATAACCATTTCGGGGTTACGTTTACATTGCTGATAAACGTAATCACTGGCATCCCATACCTGAAACAAACCGGGAATTTTTAAGATTTTATCGGTTAGTTCGGCATCATGGTCCTGCAGAAAAGATTGCCAGAGTTGTCCGGTGCGAGATGAGCTAAAACCTGGGTTCATTAAGCTAAAAAAGAAAAGGGGTAATAATCAAAGATTATTACCCCTTTAATGACGAGTAAAGCCCGAAACTATTGGAAACTAGTTTTCTTCAGCTTCAGCCAATGGAATGTCATTTAACGCTGTTAAATCAATTTCCATTGTTTTAGTTAATTTACCCATGGCAGCCAGGATACGATACTGGGCATAGAGATTATCTGATTTTGCTCCAGCCAAAGATACTTTCGCATCATAGAGTTCGTTATCCGTGTTCAATAAGTCAAGCAAGGTACGCTGACCGATATTGAACTGTTTCGAGTAAGCTTCACGGGTCGCAATACTG
>CALAZS010000132.1 GCA_937926265.1 uncultured Gammaproteobacteria bacterium | reverse complement strand
CCTGTAATCATCCATGCTAAATGGTGGCTTTTCGACCAAGACTGTCTGGTTTGCCGTATCAGATTCTACTTGAACAAAAGCATCTAAGTCCTCAACAAGGCCTGGAACAGATTCAAGGTCAGGATTTTCTGTCAGCGTTAAGGCGTTTGACCTCGAATTAGCCAGAAGCTGCTTTAACTCCTCTTTCTTTCTTTTTGACCTTTGCCTGGCCTCACGCATCATTTCGCGAAAATACTCCCTATTGTATGTTTTCAAAAGGTTTTGGACAAATCGGGGTAAAAATAAGAGAGGGTTTAGGTCCCAAATACCTTCTTTTTGTTCGTTAAGCAACCTTTAATGAGTAATTATACCTCCTGCGTTGAAGCATCGTATTTTTCTTGATTCTCTTTCGCCTTGTTAAAATGTCACGGCCCCTACCATAGTAGACATCAGCCGGCGTCAGATTACTGAGCGCTTCATGATAACGGTCATTGTTATAATAATCGATAAATAAATCGAGTTGATCCGTTAATTCATCCGGGCTGTAATAATTTTCAAGCAGCAGGATATTTTTCATCGAACGATGGTAGCGTTCGATTTTACCCTGGGTCATCGGGTGATACGGCTTGCCGCGAGTATGGGATATATCCTCTTTTTCCAGATATTCTTTCAAGGCTTTCGAGACGTAGCAGGGACCATTATCAGACAACAGCCGGGGCCGATGCATCACTGTGGGATCGCCAACGCCGGCAAATTCAATGGCCGCTTCAATGGTTTCCTTAACCTCTTGGGTGGTCATGCCGGCGCATAGCTGCCATGCCAGGATATAGCGTGAATAATCGTCGAGAATGGTGCACAGATAGTACCAGCCCCAGTGAACAACCTTGAACCAGGTAAAGTCTGTCTGCCACAGCTCATTTGCAGCCTTGGTCGGGTGGGGGAACTTGTCCTGAGCCGATATAACTGTGTATACAGGGCTGGTTACCAGATCGTGGGCCTTCAGTATTCTGTATACACTTGATTCAGATATATAATATCCACGGGTGTCGGTAATGTACCAGGCCAGCTCGCGAGGTGACTTTTCCGGATATTCCAGCGCCGTTTCAACCACACCCTGCTTTTGCCAGGGAGGTATCGCATTCCAGAACTGCTTGGGTGGGCGGTATCTATTGGCCAATGCATCATAGCCGCCTTCCTGATATCGCCGATACCATTGGTAAAAAGTACTCCGGTTGATGTTTAGCTCCCGTAGTGTCTGCTTTACGCTCAAAGGCGATTCTTCAACCAGCCTGATAACCTGCATCTTTTCTGATTGACTGTAACGCATATACCGCCTCAGCTTCACTCCAGCCCATTCAAACTTTTTTTAAGCACCCGGTTTTTCAAACTCAGTTCGGCTACCAGTTGTTTGAGTTGGTCATTTTCCTGACGCAGATCACTGACTTCATCACTGTTGGCTTCACGAACCGTATCTCCGTCCAACCTGCGCTTG
>CALAZS010000131.1 GCA_937926265.1 uncultured Gammaproteobacteria bacterium | reverse complement strand
CGGCGGTATTGGGCCGGAGCCTGGGGACAGGTTTTAGCGTGTTGGTTGGAAATCCAGTCCGTGCTCAGGACGTCCGGTGGTTTGGTCATGCCGGCGGCGGCCCTGAAACTGGACCAGCGGTACCGGCCCGGAGCGTCGATCAATCCGGCCCTGACAGGGTCGAGCTCGATATAGCGGCAAAGCTCAAGCAAGTAGGCGTCCTTGTCCACGATAATCGACTTGAAGCGTCCCTGGAACACGTGGCCCACGCGCTGGTGTTTGCGGTTGAAGCGTTGGGTGTAGATGCCGTTGATATGCTTCATGATCCGTGACAAATTAGTTTCCGGTGTTTATATGAGCACATGATAGTTGTTGGTCATCAGGCAGTAGGCATGGCAGATGCCATTGCAGTCCGAAAGGGTTTTTTCCAGGATCTGAAGAAAGCTTTGCCTGTCCCGATCATCCAGAAAGATGGGCTCTTGGGCATTGCCCCGGGCGGTCAGGTGATAAAGCGCGCCGGGAATTTCGATGCGCAGGGGGCGTGCCATGAAATAGACCGTAGCAGATCGAATCCTAAAATAAAGGACCTGACCCCATTTATTCTGCATTCATTTTGCAGATACTATCCATTTTACGTTTTGGTGGTTTTGTCATCAACCGGTTTGCGGGAAGATTTTTATGGATGATGAAAACTTTTTACCCTTCATCATACGCTCGAAGCTGCACCGGCCGCAGATTCACTGCGTCTATTTATATAGGCAGCAGTTAATTGACCATCTCGATCAGCGCCGCAACCGACCGTTATCCTTGATTTTGGCGCCGGCCGGATACGGCAAGAGCTCACTGGCGAGCTACTGGTTGGATACAAGCGACGGTCCCAGTGCCTGGGTATCCCTGGATGCGAACGACAATGACCTGCGCTTGTTCCTGGGCTACTTTCTGGCGGCTATCCGAACCATCTTCCCCGAATTTGGCACGCAAACCCTGGCCATGGTGGATGCCGAAACACTCCCGCCGGTATCGAAACTTGCCGGAACCCTCATCAATGATATTGACCGGATTGAACAATCGTTCATTCTGGCACTTGATGATATTCATCTGCTTGAGGACGAATCCGTTCTTGAGCTGCTCAGCCAACTGCTGCGCCATCCACCGCAATCGATGCATCTCTTGCTGATTGGCCGTTGGGAACCTGCCCTGCCGATTTCCAAACTGCGCGCAAATCGCCTTATGGCGGAAATTCGAACACAAGCCTTGCGCTTTAACCAGATGGAAATAGAGAAATTTTTAACGCAAATGCTGGGAACTCAGGTTGATCCATTCACAGCCGCCGCTTTGGCAGAAAAAACGGAAGGCTGGGTGACCGGGCTGGTCCTGGCAGCCATTTCCATGCGCAATCAGGGGCGTCTCGATCCCGCGTTGCTCGAGCCGCAGGTGGACGCTCAGTCTGTGATGGAGTATCTTTTCCAAGAGGTCTTCTCCCAGCAGCCATCGGAAATCACACAATACCTTATAAATACTGCTATTTTGGATCGCTTCTGCGGGCCGTTATGTGAGACGGTGTGCGCTAATGGAGATGATCCGCCAACGTTGAAAATCGGTGGATGGGAATTCATTAAATGGCTAAGAAAACAAAACTTGTTCTTGATCCCTTTGGATCATGAAAAGCGGTGGTTCCGTTATCACCATCTTTTTCAGAAACTCCTGCTCAACCAACTTAATCGTCGCCTCAGCCAGGATGAAATTAAGGCACTCCACGTCCAGGCCAGCAAATGGTATGCCGAAAACGGTCTGATCGAGGAAGCAGTTAAACACGCCCTGGCCGGGGATAAACCACAGGCAGCAGTGCAAATGATAGCGAATCACGGCTTCGATCTGTTGGACGATGGACAGTGGCCGCGCCTGCAAAGGTGGTTGAATATGGTTCCCGGCGAAATAGCCGATCAGGAGGTCGATCTAGTCCTTCTTTCCGCCTATTTGCATCAGATATATTCCCGTTATCCAGAGCTGGGGTTCTGCCTGGACAAAGCAGAGACATTGTGCACCAACCCGACAACCGAAGCGTCTGCCGAAGGGCACCTGAACACCTTACGCGCTTTTCAGCATTATTATGCCGCCAATGGTGAACGCAGTGTAACCTGCGCAAAGCAGGCAATCAAGAAACTCCCACTAAATCAGCGATGGGCGAGGAGGTTTGTTTTTCTCGTGAAAGCGATAGCTCATCAGATGCTCGGTGACCGTGAAGCAGCTTTAGCCGCATTCGAGGAAACAATTCGAGAATCAGATCTGTATGGTGAAATTAAGAAAAGCCATTTTCTGTCAAACCCCTGCCATTTTCACTGGATGGAGGCTGACTTGCTATCCATGCTGAAGACAGCCGAGGAAGCGCTTGGGATAAGTGAAGATAATCGATCACATCAAGCGATATTCCAAGGCCTCTATTTTAAGGGTATTGTTCACTACTGTCGAAATGAACTACAAGCGGCTGAAGAAATACTGGCCCCGGTGGTCAAGGAGCCATATTCCCAATATGCATGGAACTTCATTCACAGCGCTTTTGCCCTTGCCCTCGTCTATCAAGCCCGAGGCCAAACTGATGAGGCTTGTCAGGTTGGCGAGGCTGTGGTTTCCTACGCCCTCAATTCCAAAAATCCACTTTTGCTAATGTTTTCCCGGGCCTTCCAGGCGGAGCTTGCGCTGAGGCAGGGACACCTTGCCGAGGCCTCGCTTTGGGCGGGACAATTCACTGCTAAACCTTTCGCAGCGATGTATCGGTTCTATGTGCCGCATCTGACCCTGGTCAGGGTGCTGATAAAACAGGACAACACGGATAGCCGTAAGCAAGCCGCCGGTCTCCTCGAGCAGCTTTACGACTTTGTCACTTACACCCACAATAGGCGTGTTCAGATCGATGTACTGGCGTTG
>CALAZS010000130.1 GCA_937926265.1 uncultured Gammaproteobacteria bacterium | reverse complement strand
TCAGGCCAAAGAATTCAGGCCAAAGAATTCAGGCAGGGCAAGTCTGTATATGTGAAGAATATATGACTTGAAATAAATTATTTTAAATTTGTTAGTGCTTTTTAAGTTGTTTTTTTCTATGCTTTAAAAAACCATCAGAAAGGAAATGCTTATGGCAGTAAGTATCTGTATCGGTAGTATTATCGACACGATTAACAAACTTCGTCCATTCTTCCAACAATTTCCGCTTGATCGCATCGAAGTCGATCTCTTTCCTGAAGGCGACCCTGAATTTTATTTTGCCTTCAACCTCTCCACCACCGATGATGATTGTGATCATTATCTTAAACAACTACACAATGCCAGGCTGGATATACAGCTCGCCTCAAAACAGGGAAACAACTTACCCCAGGCGCTTTACGACAGAAGCCAGGAGCTTGTTGATCTGTTTTATCCGGTAAAAGAGGTCTGGAGCCTTTGCACAATAACCTTTGCGCCGATTGCTGATTTGTACCAGGAGATCAGTGATACCGGACATTTGCCTGATGAATATGCCAGGTCGGATGAAATGGGTTTCAAAATAGCTATGGAAATACCAGTGACTGAATCGAGTAACGAAGTTGAAGTTGAAACCTTTTATGGTACCGGTTCATTATTATTCGATGATTTTTCTTTAAAAAACGGAACTTTGCACTAACAGAACCAGTAGTAAACAAACAGCTATAACACGATGAAGTAAATTTCCGGGGAATTCACTCATGTATCGCATTCTGCAGCTTGATATTGCAGGCAATCCAACTGCCTGGATAACACATCGCGAAGCAATCAGTATGACAGCGTGCGACAGGGTGCTGGCAAATCTCGGTGAAAATGAATTAACTTTTCGTGGAGGTTATAACCGTTTTACCGGTTTACGTTCAGAAATTACGGTTGGTTCGATCCTGTTAACAAGAGAACGGGTTAACCGCAAACGCCATACCGGAAACTTCCACCCGCCCTTGACCAATAAAGCCCTGTTTACCCGTGATGGGCATGTCTGTTTATATTGCGGTGAATCTTTTTCACCGGGTAAGTTGACGCGGGATCATATTATCCCGGTATCAAGAGGCGGCCCTGACCGCTGGTCCAACTGTGTTACAGCCTGTGCCAGCTGCAATCATAAAAAAGGTAATAAGACCCCGGAGGAATGGGGGCATCTGTTGCTGGCAATACCATTTGTTCCAACCTGGGCCGAGTTTCTGTATTTGAAAAACAAAAAACAGATCATTGCAGACCAGCAGGCTTTTCTGCAGTCCCGTTTCCCCAAGGATAGCCCTCTTATTTAACCGGTCCGTTCAGCGATGTTCAATTTTGCCGGTGGTGGTGTGCGGTCAGTTGGCATTGGAACTTCATCAGGCAGGGGTTTTTTAGCCGGAATTTTTAAGTTGTCCGGTAAAGCTATAGGTTCAGCTTCCAGCCCGGTGTTTAGCCCAAGCCTGTAGTATTCCCTGGCCTGGTCCTTCTCGCCCATTTGCTCAAGCAGGTTGCCAAGCTCCTGGTATGTAGAGGCAGTCGGTGAAATGGCAAGGCTGCTTTCAAGATAGCTTCTTGCCTTGCCCCAGAGTTCAGCTTTCAGGCTAAGCCTGCCGAGCATAAGTAGCAGCGGGTGGTGCTCAGGTTTCATTTCAAGCCAGTGTTCGGCTATTGTCAGCTGTTTTGCAGGATCAAGCCCTTTGATGTTGCCGAACATTTCGAGTATTCCATCGTCCCAGTTAGCATTCTTCGTTTTTGTCATGCAGGTGTCGATAGCTTTGATCGCTTTGTCTGGTTCATTCAGGCTAATCAGGTGGCGCGCGTAATCAATAACCAGGCTGCTTTCGTTTCGGCTGGCGCGTGGGATTTGTTTCCAGGCTGATTCAAGTGAAACCAGGTCCTTGCCTGCAGCCTGTTGCAAAGAATACTGGTTAACACGTTTCTCAAGTGCCTTGAGTTCAGGGATGCTGCAGGCTTTGCGCTTTTTCAGGTCTGGTAACAGTTCCCTGATTTGATGCCAGTCACCCAGTTGCTGGTAAAGTTCGCTTAACAGCTTAAGAACATAGACGTGCTTGGGGGCAATGTTCTTAAGATGCTGTAACGTGGCAAGCGCCTGTTCAAGTTGCTGGTGTGCCAGTTGCAGTTCTGCCTGGGTAAGACTGACGGCTATATCAGCAGACGGCATGCTTTCATGCGCCAATTGCAGGTAATGGTCCCGGCGTTCATGTGCCCCCTGAAGCTGGGCGGCCCTGGCAGCGGCAAGGTAATTCAATAAAGGTGTTTCTGCTCTTACCGCGTATTTCACCAGGCGTTTTTCAGCGCCTTTCCAGTCGCCTTCAGCCATTTCCAGCAGACCACGTGTTAAAGCGCGTTGTGCAAGTCTTAGTTGACGGTGATGATGCCAGGTTTTGATCTGGTTCGGGGTCTGCCACAGGCGAATGAAAAATCGAATGACAAAATAAATCAGTGCGAAGGCAATCAGGTCGAGCAGTATAAACAGTGCCAGGCTGCCTTCTATAGTCCAGACATCATAGCCGATCATGATGTATCCATTATCTTTGAGAACGGCAACAGCAATCAGAGAGCCAAGTAAAATGGCGACCAGGCCAGCGATAAGCCAGCGAATCATGAGTTTCCAGCCTTAAGCTGCATCAATAAGCCCAAGGAACCACTGATATCAGGCAATACCGGGTTCAGGTTGGTGGCCTGTATTTCCTGAAGTGTTTGCTGCATGCTTTGTGTTGCAGCATCTTTCGGGTCAAAGAAACTGCCAAGCCATTCATTGGCGGTTTCAAGACTGCTTCTGAATAGAATATTTTCCTGCCTGAGCAATGCAATCCTGGCGCTTTCAACTTGCAGTTGCAGGTTTTGATAAAGGAAGTACTGCTGCGAAGGCGGCAGCATTGCAGAAACAGGTTGATCGTGCCTGCGGATAACCATAAGTTCCTTAAAGCCCTGCCAGCTGTCTTCAATCAGGGTATCGAGATTGCGTTCGGAACGCTCTGGGTTATCAGAAGCCTGGCCCGCCTGTTTTGACTCTGGCAGACCGGCAATTTTTAACTGGTTAACGTTGTTAGCAAGGCTTTGCAGTGTCGCCGCCATACCACTTATGTCAGGCAGCTGTAATGATTCCAGCAGGCTTATTTCAGCGGCGACTTTTTCGCGAACCTGGTAAAAAGCCGGATTACCACTTTCAAGTAATTTCTGGTCAGCCTGCTTTAAGGCAGCAACGGCAGTTTGCACGTCTTTGCTCAGTGACAGCCTGTGATTGGCAATACGCATCAGGTATTCAGCCTCAGCTACCTGCCACTGACCCTGGTTACGGCCGATCTTTAAATTGACCTGGTCAACAGCCAGTTGCATGGCGTCAGCTTTTCGGTTGATGGCCTGACGCTCGTTCTTTAGCTCTTCGGACTGCTTTTGGGCATTACTGGCCTGTTCCTCGATAGCCTGTTTTTGCTGTTGAAGTGCCAGCTTGGCTTTTTTGATTTCACTGTTAAGTTGTTGCTGTTCGGCCAGGGTGGCACTGATTCTGTCCTGCATCACAGACAGGTCTGTCAAAATGTTCTGCCAGTAACGGTACCCGGCAATCCAGGAGATTGAGACAGCAACAATGGCGAGGACGGCAAGAATTAACGGAACAGGAATATTGCCAGGCAGTTTAGACTCGCGTTTCGGTTTTTCAGGTTCAGCTTTTGCCTGGGGCGTTTCGACTTCAGGCTCTACATCAATAATCTGACCTTCGCTGATATCTTCTTCTTGGTTGTTTTTCTTGTCTTCCATCGATAATTAATTTTAGGGGCGGTATAGGATATATATTAGTCCAGTTGCAGATGAGTTTTTATTGTTTTGATCATTTGATCATTACCGGGACCCTCTGCCAACCAGATTTTTGAAAAACCGGCTTGCTTGGCGAATGCCTGCATGCGGGAACTGATTACCAGCACAGGTTTATTGAAAATTTTACTGCCGAGAAGTGGTTCAGCCAGCGCCAGATAGTTTTCCAGTAGCTGGTTGGATGTACAGACAACGATGTCGATATCATTAGTCCAGTGCTGTGTAATCAGGGTTTTGTCAGGTGAAGCGGGTAATCTTTCGTAGACTTCAAGATAGGAGATATTGGCCCCTCGATTGGTAAGGGTCTGATGAAGTAATTCCCGGCCACCAACACCTCGAACAATAATAATGTTTTGTTTGTTAACCTGGTTGAATGCCGGCAGTTCCAGCAGTGCTTCCGAATTTGTGGCTGATTCTGGACAGGCATCAACCCGGATATTTTTTGCAACTAAAGCGTTTTTAGTTGCCTGGCCGACAGCCGCTATTTTAAGGTGTGAGACATCTTCTGCAGAGAAATCTTGAAAAAAGTAGCGCACTGCAGGCTGACTGATAAAAATAAGCCAGTCCGAAGCAATCAAACGTTCACTGGTTTTTTCAGATGCAAAGCCGTTGATTTTTTCAATCTGAATAGTCGGAAAATGGTAAACCTGCCACCCCAGCCGGGAAAATGCCTGGAGAGTGCTTTGAGCCTGTGGTTCTGGCCGGGTAACCAGTATGCCAGGTGTGCGGCCTGTTTCTGCCAAGCTTAATTGTCCTCGTACAGCGCCTTGAGGATTTTATCGGCACCCTTGCTAAGCAGGGTTTCAGCAACCTGGGTGCCTATTGCTTCTGAATCTGAACTTTTACCCGTCAGGTCGGCGTGGATAATCTCCTTGCCATCAACACTGCCAACCAGTCCTCGTAGAAATAGCGAATCACCATCCAGTATTGCGTGTCCGCCGATTGGCACCTGGCAACCACCTTCAAGCCGGTTGTTCATAGCACGCTCAGCCAGAACGCATATCTCCGTGGCTTCATCATGAAGTGGCTTTAGCAGGGCGTTGACTGTCTCATCATCAATTCTGCATTCAATGCCAATGGCACCCTGTCCAATCGCAGGCAGGCTGAACTCAACCGGGATGAAATTACGTATACGTGATTCAAACCCCAGACGAATCAGGCCGGCACTTGCCAGAATGATAGCGTCATAATCGTCGTTATCGAGTTTCGCCAGCCGGGTATTGACGTTACCGCGCAGGGGGCGAATTACCAGGTCAGGGCGTTTATTGCTCAATTGGCATTGCCTGCGCAGGCTTGAAGTACCGACGACAGCACCTTCAGGTAAAGCATCAATACTTTCAAACTTGTTGGAAACAAATGCATCACGCGGATCTTCACGTTCCATGATAATAGGAAGATGAAGACCGTCTGGAAAGGCAACAGGAACGTCCTTCATGGAATGTACCGCGATATCTGCCCTGCCTTCCAGCATGCCCTGTTCCAGTTCCTTTACAAACAGGCCTTTACCGCCGATTTTAGCCAGGGGGGTATCGAGAATCTTGTCGCCCTGGGTGCTCATACCCATCAGTATTACATCAATACCGGGATGGGCAAGCTCCAGCCGGGCTTTAACATGTTCGGCCTGCCACATGGCAAGGGGGGATTTTCGAGTGGCTATGGTTATTGAGTTTTTGGACATTGAGATTCTGCAGGATATTTTTACTTCGTAAACCGTTAATCGTACTGTTTAGTTTCATAACAGGCAAACGACAAACCTGAAAATTAAACAGTATTTCTGAGATATGAGAAGTTTTTGCTAACATAGGCGTCTTTTGTCCAGCAGAGAATTTCAAAGATTATGATACCGACGAAGACTGAATTTGTTTTTGATGCCGATTTGGGTGACTTTAAAGAAACGGTCATTGATGCGTCATTAACACAAACCATACTGGTAGATTTCTGGGCAGACTGGTGTGCGCCTTGCCATGGTTTGACTCCCCATCTTGGTCGGGCAATTAATGAATTTGAAGGTAAAGTTTTGCTGGCAAAGGTCGAAGTAGATGAGGGTGAAAATATGAAACTGGCTGGCCGTTACAAGTTAAGAGGTTTTCCCACCGTCATTCTGTTTGAAAACGGGGAGGAGCAGGCCAGGTTTGCAGGGATCAGGGCAACCCACTGGATCAAGGACTGGGTTTGTGAACACAGTCACAATTTGGACAAAAATGAAGCGGATTAGCCTGAAATATAAGGGAATTTCATTATTTTCATTTGCAACTAAAAAGTTAGAATACGCAGAATTTTGATGAATCTGCAATCAGATGAAAGATACTTGGCAGATAATTGAGGATATTAAGGGATAGAAAATGAAAAAACTCGGCTTAACAGCAGTGTTTCTGGGACTTTTTATGTTTTTGGTGTCTGCGCATGCCTCAAATCTTTCAGAGCCTCAACAGGTTATTGAAAACACTTCCAATGAAATAAAAACGATTCTCAAGCGTGACAGGCAACTGCTGGAATCAGATCCTTCCTATGTCTATAAAATGGTCGATGAAGTGCTTATACCTCATGTTGACCTCGACCGTGTTTCTGCTCTGGTGTTGGGTAAAAACTGGCGTAAAGCCACTGACACGCAAAAAGCAGAATTTAAATATGAATTCAAGCGTATGCTGGTTCGTACTTATGCGACAGCCTTTAATGAACTGAATGACTGGACCATGACCTATCTTGCATCCAGCCAGGGTAACAAGCCTGGAGATGTACTTATCAGAACCAAAGTCATTCGTGAAGGCCCGCCTGTCGCAGTTGACTATCGCATGCGTGACAAAGGTGAAGGCTGGAAAGTCTATGATGTCAAAATTGAAGGCATGAGCCTGGTAACCAATTATCGCAGTAGCTTTAACCGCCTGATTCGTACTTCCGGTATGGATGGTCTGCTGAGCCATTTACGTGCTAACAACGACCAGAAAGCTCAAATATCAAAACAGTCTGCAATGGATGAAGAAGTTAGCCAGGTTGCTTCAAATTAATAAAATCGTTTAATTTCAATATTAAAAAAAGCGGCATTAGCCGCTTTTTTTGTTTTAGGGGAAGGTTAATGACCTAAACGATTAAAGAAAGCCTGAAATTTGCCGTTAAACCACACAGATAAAGTGATAAATCCATGTTTCCTCCTCCCGCGCTTGGTTTGGCGCATTCGATTGGGCCCATCTTTTTGGATGGGCCTTTTTTTGGGTCAGCGTTTGTAGTTTTCCTCGAGTGATTCCAGTTCGATTAAGATACTGTTCAATCGCATCAGGCTGTAATTGTAAAGTTTCACCAGGATTTCAAGTGTCTGGTTTTTTAGAGCCTGCGGGTTGTCAAAACTTTCCAGGTAAACCAGTGCGAACGAAGTGTCGTTACTGAGTATTGGCCAACGAAAACCTGCCGGAAAACTCAGGTAGTCCATTTTAATTTCGCTGATCGAGTGTTTTAGGTCGTTATCCGCAAAATACCTGGCAATTTCGATATTAAACAGAGTGGCCAGGTCTTTTTGCTGGTCATAGTCGATGATTTTTTCCTTGTAGTCATCAGGCATGATTTCATGAAGTTTTTTACTGAGAATCATGTTATTTGCCGTTCAGTCCAGGTTTTTCGCGCACAGACTGATGTTGTGGGACAGAAGAAAAAGCAGGTTTTGCTCATACAATGTTATTTCACCGGGAGCATGCAGATAAATAGCGATTTTACGATGACCGGCATCGACATAAATTGCGCCAAAATTTTTGATAAAAACATTTTGCCAGTTTTCAAATGCCAGGTTTAACATCATATTCATATCACTGTCAGTAATGGTTTTAACATCACTGTTTAGCAGTTCTTCATAACTGCTGGAAACGGCTTTTACCCCCGGTTCAAATTTTCCTTCATTGTTTTCTTCTTTAACAGCCACGAGGCAGTCTATACCTTCGGAAAAAAAACTGCGCATGTGGGTAACAATGGCCCGGTAAAATGAATCCGGCTCATGCTTTGACATAAGGTCATTGGAAGCAGCAATTATTTTCTGAAAAAGTATGCCGCTATCGTAAACAAAGCGCAGCTGCTGATAGCTTCTCAGGGCAGCTGTTATCGTTGTAATAAGACGTTGACTGGTTAGGTCGGACTTGGTGTGATAGTCATTAATGTCGTATTCTGAAATCACTTTGGATTCCGGCGCATAGCCTGGCTGACCGGTCCTCAGCACTATTCTGATATCTTTGAGCTGAAGGTTGTTTCGAATACGTCCCACCAGGTCGAGCCCGGCAGTTTCAGTTTCCATTACACAGTCAAGCAATATCAGGCTGATATCATTTTCACGCGTCAGAACAGATTCCGCTTCGGCTGCAGAATAAGCCGAAAGAAATTCTATTTTGCGGTTGAGGATTTCAATATTGCTATTAACGGCAAAACGGGTTACCTGGTGAACATCCTCATCATCATCAACAATTAAGATACGCCAGGGCTGCACAGGTGACTGCGGAAGTGTTTCCGCGTCTTCTATAAGCTCAATGATGTCTTCATCAGTGTGTGGAGCCATCATCTATCCTTATTTAAAAATCATGATGTCTGAATACATCCATTAAGAATAGACAATGATCGCCTGATTGAAAACACAGTGTTACTAGTCATTATTCAACCAATCGCGTGGTTTTAAAAAATCTTCATAGAGTTTGATTTCTTCACTGCCGTTTTCGGGCGACCAGTCATATCGCCATTTAACCAGCGGAGGCAGTGACATCAGGATGGATTCGGTGCGGCCGCCTGTCTGCAGACCGAAAATTGTTCCGCGGTCATAAACCAGGTTAAATTCTACATAGCGTCCACGGCGGTAACATTGAAAGTCGCGTTCGCGTTCGCCGTAGGATATATCTTTTCTTTTCTGCATGATCGGCAGGTAGGCAGGAATATAGTGGTCGCCGACGCTTTGCATAAAGTTAAAGGATTTTTCAAAACCCCATTCGTTCAGATCATCAAAAAACAGGCCGCCAACACCACGGGGTTCGTCACGGTGTTTGAGGTAGAAATAATCATCACACCATTTTTTATATTTTGGGTATACGTCTTCGCCAAATGGCTTGCAGGCTTCAAGGCTGGTCCGGTGCCAGTGTTTAACATCTTCTTCAAAACCATAATATGGTGTTAAGTCAAATCCGCCACCAAACCACCAGACTGGGTCACTGCCGGGTTTTTCGGCAATAAAGAAACGCACATTGGCATGCGAGGTTGGGATATACGGGTTGCGTGGATGAATAACCAGCGAAACGCCCATCGCCTGAAACGATCTGCCGGCCAGTTCCGGTCTTGCTGCCGTGGCTGATGGCGGTAGTCCCTGTCCAAAAACATGTGAAAAGTTAACACCACCTTTTTCGATAATATTACCTTCTTCAAGTACACGAGAGCGGCCACCACCACCGGCTTCTCTTTCCCAACTGTCCTCTGCGAAGTCTTTGCCGTCTTCTTTTGCAAGGGCGTTACAGATGTTGTCCTGAAGAGAAAGTAGATATTGTTTTACAGATTCTATATTAGGTATGTCAGACATGTTTTTTTGTTTACGGGTTATTTCTAGAAAGTAAATTGATGTGTTTTTTTGAAGTGTCTGAGTCATGGATGACGAAGGCAAGCCCCCATGGATGGGTTCACGGTGTCTTCAAAAAAATACATGATTTACTTTGTTAGTTCATAAGATTATCTGAAAAGCAATCAGTAGTAACTACTTTTAAGAGATCGCTGTTAATACATCCATGTAAGCTTGACCACAGCATCCCTGCTGTGGACATCTCTTAAAAGCAGTTATCGACTAATTGCTTATGGGTCAAGTGTAAAAAACGACGCTTTTAGCTTCTAATAACAGAGCCAGATAGCAAATCCCTAATTGTTGAAGGTTTAGCCTGCCTGTTTACCTGTCCATTAATGAAAAGATCAGCCTCGGGACAGCGTAGTCGACATTCAAGCAAAGACCGCGCAGGCTGTTGACCACTATGATTGGCACTGGTCGAAACCAGCGGCATGTTAACAGCATCACAAAGCTGCCTGACAACTGGATGAGCCGTGATCCTGACAGCAATACCAGTGAATTTTCCAGTCAACCAGTAAGGAGTGTTTTCACGGGCTGGGAAAATCCAGGTGTTAGGCCCGGGCCAGCTTTCAAGTGCAGGCTGAATGACCTCAGGATCAACAGATTTTACATAAGGGCGTAACTGCGAAAAATCTGATGCGATCAGTATCAGTCCTTTTTCAACCGGACGCTGTTTTATTTCAAGTAAACGTGAAACAGCCTGAAAATTTAAAGGATCACAACCCAGGCCGAATACCGCCTCAGTTGGATAGGCGATGACATTGCCGGCTTCAATGGCTTTTGCAGCAACACGGGCTTGGAAAGCAGACAGCATAGCTGAATTTATTCGGTGTCCTCTTTCTCGTATTCAGGTGCCTCGTAAGGTTCTGCAAAAGAGCAGTCCTGTTGTGGACATACCTTTTCAGTTCCCCGACGTTTGGTTGTTTTAATCGTCAAAACAGGCCATCCGCATTGTGGGCAGGGTTCAGATACCGGTTCGTTCCAAATGGCGTAATCGCACTTTGGATAGGTCGAACACGAATAGAAAATTTTGCCGCGCCTGGATTTACGTTTCATCAGGCTGCCGTCATTACACTTGGGGCAGGCAACGCCGGTATCGGTTGGTTTTTCCAGTGGTTCGATATGTTTGCAATCGGGGTAACCGGAACAGCCGATGAATTTTCCATAACGCCCCTGTTTGTAAATCAGTGGCTTGCTGCATTTGGGGCAGTCACGACCAACTTCCTGTGGCTCGTTGCTACCCTGGTCATCATTCAGGTTACGGGTGTAATCGCATTCAGGGTAATTGGTGCAACCTATAAAGCGGCCATTTCTTCCCAGCCTTATTGAAAGCTGGCCACTGCATTTAGGGCAGGATTCATCAATTTTTTCCTGGGTGACATCAGAACGTTGAACATTTTCCTGGGTATGATCAATCTGGTCTTTGAATGGCTGCCAGAATTTTTCCAGTAGCGGCACCCATTCTTCCTCGCCCCTGGAGACGGCATCAAGTTCGTCTTCCAGACGTGCAGTGAAATCGTAATCAACGTACTGGTTGAAATAATTGGTCAGAAACTTTTTTACGATTCGGCCAACATCAGTCGGGTAAAAACGTTTTTGCTCAAGTTCAACGTATTCACGATCCTGCAGCGTTGAAATAATCGATGCGTATGTTGAAGGTCGGCCGATACCGTATTCTTCAAGCGCCTTGACCAGGCTGGCTTCACTGAACCTGGGTGGAGGCTCGGTGAAATGCTGATTGGGTGTGATTGAAATTAAGTCAACTTTTTCACCTTCGACCAGTTCCGGCAGCAGTTTTTCGTCTTTGTCATCATCCGGTTTTACATCGTCTTTACCTTCCTGGTAAACCTGGATAAAGCCCGGGTTGGCGATGGTTGAGCCATTGGCCCGGAAAACATTGCCTTCACCTGCACCCAGATCAACAGATACGGTGTGCATGGTGGCGTGGATCATTTGGCAGGCAACGGTTCTTTTCCAGATCAGGTCATACAGTTTTTGCTGATCCTTGCTAAGAAATTGTGCCACCTTGACCGGCTCGCGCTTGGCCGAAGTAGGGCGAATCGCTTCGTGAGCTTCCTGGGCATTTTTTGATTTGGTTTTGAAACTGCGAACAGCGTCTGGCAACTGGTCCTTGCCATATTTTTTTGCGATAAATTCACGTAATTCGCCGAGGGCATCGTCCGACAGGTTGACCGAGTCAGTACGCATATAGGTAATCAGACCGACTGTACCGTCCCCTATATCAATGCCTTCATATAATTGCTGGGCAATGCGCATGGTTCGTTGTGCAGTAAAACCCAGTTTTCGAGCCGCTTCCTGTTGCAGTGTCGACGTGGTAAACGGTGGCGAGGGATTACGCTTGCGCTGTTTGCGGGTTACCTTGTTGACATCAAGAAGACCATTGGCGGCGGCCAAAAGGGCTTTTTCCACTTCAGCAGCACGCGTTTCATCCGTGATGCTGAACTGTTCGACTTTTTCACCCGCAAAGGTGTTCAGTTTGGCAGAGAATTTCTGGTTGTCCTTGCTGGAAACGGCTTCTACGCTCCAGTACTCTCTTGGAACAAATGCTTCGATTTCCTCTTCGCGCTCAACAATCATACGCAGCGCAGGACTTTGTACGCGCCCTGCAGACAGTCCACGGCGGATTTTTTTCCATAAAAGTGGAGACAGGTTAAAACCAACCAGGTAATCAAGCGCGCGACGGGCCTGTTGGGCATTGACCAGGTCCATGGAGATTTCACGCGGGTTATCAACGGCATGCTGAACCGCTTTCTTGGTGATTTCGTTGAAAACGACTCTATAGATTCCCTTGTTTTTGAGTTTTTTCCTGGATTGCAGTAATTCCAGCAGGTGCCAGGAAATCGCTTCACCTTCGCGGTCCGGGTCAGTTGCGAGCATCAGGTTGTCAGCATTTTTCAGCTTGCTGACAATGCTTTTAACATGTTTTTCATTGCGCTCGATGGTCTGGTATTTCATCGCAAACTGGTTTGCGGTATCGACCGCACCTTCTTTGGGCACCAGGTCGCGTACGTGGCCATAAGATGCCAGTACCTGGAAATCCTTACCAAGATATTTTTCGATGGTTTTCGCCTTTGCGGGCGATTCCACAATAACCAGATTCATAAGAGATTAATGCAGGTGTTCAGTTGGTTGGTTGTAGATCATTTCTTCAATCTGGGCAAAGGCAGATTCCTTGCCAGGCTGATTCATCAGCACAAGAAGAATGATCCATTTTATGTCATCACTGGAAAGTTGATCTTCATCAAGCGCCATGGCGCGCTCAATTACCAGTTCCCGACTGGTTTTGTCCAGCAGGCCATTGTGCTCAAGAGTTAATAACAGGCCGCGGGTTTCAAGATCAAGGCGCTGTTGCTCCTTGGTTGTTAACAAACGCATTGATGGGCTACTGGCCTCATTCTGGTTCATGATTATCTGGTGACGAGCCAGATCATCCAGCCAGTCGAATGCTTTCTTGATTTCCGAATTTGGAAAGCCAGCCTTGGAAAGCTCTTCTTCAAGCATGATCTGGTCATGGGGAACCTCTTCCTCGCTGCCCATGTAGTTCTCATAAATATATATGAGGACGTCAATAACGTTTTCGTTCACGGTTGCTCCAGTTAGTCGCAGAGTGTGTTTGCATTCAGTATGCTGTTGACAATAACAGCGATGACAAAGTTTTAACAAGACTTGATATCAAATCAGGGGATCAGGCTGATCAGGGAATCAGGTTGGCCTGGCCCGGCAATAGAAGCCTCCGGGTGCGGATAATACATGACCTTGCAGCTCAAGCAACAGTAGCATGGATGAAACTTCCTCTGCAGTAAACGGGCTTAATGCAATAATCTGTTCCACTAAAACCGGTTCCCAGCCAATAATTTCAAGCAGTTGCAGATAGTCAGCATCCAAAGCCGGCGGAGAAATTAATGAATCAGCTTCCTGAGGTTGAACATAATTCTGCAGGCTGGAGAACATGGCAGAGAGTTCATCAATGATATCCTGGGCATTTTCGACAAGCTTGGCTCCCTGCTTAATCAGATGATGACAGCCCCGGCTTTGCGGGCTGTGAATTGATCCGGGTATCGCAAAGACTTCCCGGCCCTGCTCGAGCGCAAGCCTGGCTGTAATCAATGAACCGCTTTTAATGGTAGCTTCGACCACCAGCGTACCGAGTGAAATAGCGCTGATCAGCCGGTTACGTTTGGGAAAATGTCCAGGCCTGGCTTCAGTTCCGGGCGGAAATTCTGAAATGATCAGACCATTTTCACTGATTTCATGGGCAAGCTTGTGATTGCTTGCCGGATAGACACGATCCGGGCCGGTGGCAATGACAGCGATGGTGTTACCAGAGACAGACAAGGCACCCTGATGTGCGCTGGTATCAATGCCAAGTGCCATGCCGCTGGTGATTGTAAGTCCCGATTCAGCCAGGTACCTGGCAAAAGCATGGGCATTTTCGTTACCCTGGCGGCTGGGATTTCTACTACCAACAATGGCCAGCTGAGGCAGATCAAGCAACGCCGTATTACCCTGGCAAAAAAGAACGATGGGTGGGTCTTCTATCTGGAAAAGCAGTTGCGGGTAGTTGCTGTCACCAATGGTGATAATTTCATGATTGTCCTGCTCGAGCCATTGCAAATCGCGTTCAAGCAGTTCGCTTTCTGTATTTAGTGCAATTTCGAGCTGAGTTGCAAGCTTGTCCGGTGAATTTTGCAGTAACTCTGCAACATTATTGGATTGCTTGATTAGCGGGGAAAGTCGCCGGGCACCAATTCCGGGTGCCCTGACGAGTTTTAGCCAGTCTTTTTGAGTGCATTTCACTGCCCTGTCCTCCCTGACAGAAAGAAGTGAGAAATAATATTAACTGTTATTCAGGATTAACAACTTTGTCATGAATGTGGATGGCGCGCGTCGCAAACATAACAATACCGAAACTTACGCGGTCAAATGTTCTGAAAATAACAAGTTGTCCGGCTTCTTCATCAGGCAGTTTTACCATCTCGCGGGGGTTGTCTGAAACTGTGTCACGAATATCAGGACCGCGGTGTAAAATGCTTAATACGTCACCGACCTGCAGGCCGTTTGAGGCGCCACGGTCAAGTACAACGATATTGTACTGTCCGATCTGGGTAACGCCATTCATGACAGAAATAATCGCACCATTGATATCGGCTTCCGGAACTTTTGGATACAAATCCCTGAACGGACTGTCGAAAGAAGAAGGAACCAGGCGATCACCTTTAGTGGTGTGCTGTTCTGAACTGGTGATGTGCAGGGTGGCAGGGTCACCCAGACGTCTTAACTTCGAGTTGCCGACGTAAATGGCCTCAATACCGAGCAGTTCATTGGTTTCGTGATCCCGGTATTCACCGCCTTTACGGATAATATCGAAGGTTATTTCACTGTCATCCTCAATGGATCTGACATAAATGTTTTGTCCGGCACCACCGATAATATGCTCATCTGCGAAAGCCACTACATAAGGCAGTGTTTCATATTCACCATCATTGAGTACACTTGGACGCGTCAGGAATGGACGAATAGCATCGATAGGTATCATCGGAATGGCATCTTCGAGCGGTAAGGATTTGACCTCGGGGCAGAGTTTGTTCGGAGGGCAACCTTTTTTGGTCAGCATTGGTTTGCCGTTCACATAGGTCAGAACCAGCACATCACCAGGATAAATCAAGTGAGGGTTGGCAATTTGATCGTTGACATACCAGATGTCTGACCAGCGCCATGGATCACGCAGAAACATTGCGGAAATGTCCCAGAGTGTATCGCCTTTGACGACGGTATATTCTTGTGGATGATTGCTGTTGAGTTCAACGGATTCCGCCATAACAGCTGTTGAAATGATAAGCCCGGCCAGGCTCGATAGAAGCAGTTGACGCAGCTTGTACATATTGATCCCTTTCAAATTGTGATTATGATGTCCGGTTTTTTGAACAGGCTATCACAGATTACTGTAAATTCCTGTAATATAATCATTATGATAGCGAATTTTTTTTAAAGTGTACTATAACAATGCAATTTAGATATGGCGATACTTGAAATTTTACATTATCCGGACCCACGTCTCAGAAATGAAGCCAAGCCGGTCACTGAAGTTGATGCTGAGATTCAACAGCTGGTCAAAGACATGTTTGAGACCATGTATGCAGCTCCCGGCATTGGTCTGGCGTCCATCCAGGTCAACGTTCCCAGGCGTGTGATTGTCGTGGATGTATCCGAGGATCATGATCAGCCCCTGTGTTTCATCAATCCCGAGATTATAGAGACCGTGGGTGAAGAAACCATGGACGAAGGCTGTCTGTCGGTACCGGGCTTCTACGAAACGGTACAGCGTGCCGAGAAAATTCGGGTTAAAGCCCTGAATGAGAAAGGTGAGGTCTTCGAAATGGATGCCGACGGGCTTCTTGCGGTCTGTATCCAGCACGAAATTGATCACCTGGATGGCAAGCTTTTTGTTGATTACCTGTCACCCCTGAAACGCAATCGCATCAAAAAGAAACTCGAAAAAGAATCTAAACAACAAGCCCGGCAGGCGATGTAATGGCACCGCCTCTAAAAATTATTTTTGCCGGTACACCGGATTTTTCAGTATTTCCTTTAAAAGCCTTGCTGGAATCAGATCATCAGGTTATTGCAGTTTACACCCAGCCTGATCGTCCGGCTGGCCGTGGCAGGGAGCTAAAACCAAGTCCGGTCAAGGAAGTCGCAATGAAAGCGGCTATTCCTGTCTATCAGCCGCTGAATTTCAAACAGGAAGAAGATCTGCAACAGCTTGAAAGCCTGCAGGCGGATATTATGGTGGTTGTTGCTTATGGCCTGATTCTTCCTCAGCGTGTTCTTGATGCTCCCCGGCTTGGTTGTCTCAATATTCATGCCTCCATTCTGCCGAGATGGCGTGGTGCTGCGCCTATTCAGCGTGCCATTCAGGCCGGTGACGCTGAATCCGGCGTGACTATTATGCAGATGGAGGCCGGACTGGATACCGGGCCAATGCTTTTCATTGAAAAAATTGATATTGGTGCAGACGAAACGGGCGGGCAACTGCATGACAGGCTGGCGCCACTAGGCGCCGATGCACTGATGAAAACCCTGGGGTTGTTGCAACAGGATCAATTATCTCCCGAAATACAGGATGACAGCCTGGCAGTCTATGCACACAAACTGGATAAAAAAGAGGCTGAAATTGACTGGCATCAGCCGGCAGAGAAAATTAGTCGCGATGTCAGGGCCTTTAATCCCTGGCCGGTTTCCTATACTCGCCTGGTGGATAAAACCATCCGCATCTGGGAGACAAAATTACTTGATTCAAATACAGAAGCTTATTCAAGTGATTCTGGCATCGCACCTGGCAGCGTAGTAGAAACCTCAGCAGAAGGGATTGATGTTGCCACAGGTGAGGGCATGTTGAGAATTACGCAACTTCAGCCCCAGGGAAAACGTGTCATGTCAGCACGTGACTATCTTAATGCCAATGATCTGAAAGGAAAGCAATTTGGCTGAAAGCCAGACTAGCTCACCGGTACAGCCTGTCAGGCTTGCAGCAGCTAAAGCGATAACTGAAGTTATTCTTGGTGCATCGCTTTCCAGGGTGCTTCCTAAATACCAGGACAGGGTTAATCCATCCGACCAATCACTGTTGTCAGAAATTTGTTACGGCTCATGCCGTTATTACCATCTGTTCGACGCTGTGCTTGAAAAGATGATGAAAAAAAACCTGCGTAAACGCGACACCGATATCCGGGCATTGCTGATTGCGGGCTTTTACCAGATCGCATACATGCGCACCAAGCCTCATGCTGTTGTTGATGAAAGCGTTAAGGCTTCTAGGAAATTAGGCAAGCCCGCGATGTCCGGCATGGTAAACGGGGTATTGCGACGTTTTCAGAGGGAGCAGGCCAGCCTGTTGGACCTGGCCAGGCAGAATAAAGCTGCTTCATATGCATTACCGGGCTGGCTATATCAGCAACTGCAAACTGACTGGAACGACAAAACACCGGCCATTTGTGAAGCGCTGTTAGCGTCGCCGCCCCTGGTTTTGCGGGTTAACTCTCAAAAACAGGATGTCCAGGAGTATCTGGATAAGCTCAGGCAGGAAAATCTGGCGGCCAGCGGCATAGTCGGGGTTGAAACCGCTGTTTTGGTTGATAAGCCCGTGCCAGTAGAAAAGCTGCCGGGTTTTTTTGATGGTTGTGTGTCGGTTCAGGATGCTGGTGCGCAGCTTGCGGCGGAACTGTTAAATCCCGGTGCAGAAACAAAAGTGCTGGATGCATGTGCAGCACCCGGAGGGAAAACCTGTCACCTGCTTGAGCGATATTCAGACCTTAACCACGATCTGGATCTAACCGCTATTGATATCGATGCGTCACGCATTGAAAAAATTCGCTCCAATCTTGATCGCCTTAAACTCAAGGCAAAAGTTTTTTGCGGAGATGCGGCAAACCCGGATGGCTTGTGGTCAGAAACCCAGTATGATGCAGTATTACTTGATGTGCCCTGTTCGGCAACTGGTGTGATTCGCCGTCATCCGGACATAAGAATTTTAAGAAAAAAGCAGGACATAGTCGGACTGGTATCCCAGCAGCGCAGTATTCTGGAACAAATCTGGACGCTGGTTAAGCCGGGTGGCCGTTTGCTGTATGCAACCTGTTCGCTGTTATCAGCAGAGAATGAAAAGCAGGTTGAATGGTTCCTTCAGCGCGATGATGTGCTTGAATTGTCTTTAGAACCAAAGGTCGAATATGTTCGAAAATCGCATGGTATACAGACAATACCAGGTGTTAACAACATGGACGGTTTTTATTACGCTTTAATAAAGAAAAAGGATGAGAAACAGTCGTAAAAAAACTTTTGCAATCATGCTGGTCGCCGCTGTTGGCAGCTGGTTGTTGCATTTTTCCGCTTTTGCAAGTGAATTTATTATCCGCGATGCTTCATCCAGGCTGATCGGTGATGTGTTTGTCATCAGCGCTAATATTGATTATCAGTTCAGCGAAGTGGCGCTGGAAGCACTGGAAAACGGCGTTCCCCTGCTGGTTGATGTGCATGTGCAGGTTAGAAGGCAAGGTGCGTGGATATGGGAAAAGGATATCGTTGACCAGCATTTCCAGAAGCAGATCCGTTATTTGCCCCTGTCTTCAACCTACGAAGTAATAACCCGGGCCGGAGCTGAAAAATCACAGTTTATTTCCCGACAGGCAGCGCTCTCCTCACTTGGCGTCATTGATGAATATCCAGTTGTCAAAGCCAGCCAACTTGAAAAAGGCGAAACCTACGAGATGGAAATAAAAACGATACTCGATATTGAGGCACTGCCGGTTCCACTGCGTCCCAAAGCTTACATGTCACCGGACTGGAAACTCTCAAGTGAGTGGAGCCAATGGCTTTTAAAACCCTGAAGAAAATTGGTTCATCCGGGTTTTTGCTGCTGTTGGTAGTGATTACTCCGTTACTCATTTCACTGCATTTTATGAGTAACGCGGTTCAAAATACCGATGATATGAGCCGCTATTTCATCCCCTTGCTCATATTCAATATTGCCGGACTGATCATCCTTTTGGTGTTGATCATGATCAACCTGCTGAAACTGATTGGCAGCTATCGCAGGCGGGAGCCGGGCTCGCGATTAACGATCAGGATGGTGCTGATGTTTATCAGCCTGTCACTGCCGCCGGTTGGCGTGGTTTATTACTATTCGCTGCAGTTTCTGCACCAGGGGATTGATTCCTGGTTTGACGTAAAAATTGATAATGCACTCGATGACAGCCTTGAACTTGGAAAATCATCGCTGGATCTGAACAAGAAGCAGTATCTGCGAGTCACAGAGTACATGTTAAATCAGATAAAGGATGATTCCGAAGCGGCAATGACCATTGGACTTGTTGATCTGCTTGAACAGTCTGGCGCTATCGAACTGGTATTGATGGATTTATCAGGCAGAATCATCACTTCCTCCAATATCAACACAGAAAAGCTGGTGCCCGAACAGCTCGATATTTCAGTACTTCAGCAGGCCAGGGACAGTGGCCGTGTAATCAGTATCGTGCCTTATGGTGAGCCTGAGTCTTTGCATGTTCTGGTTGTCTTGCGTCATGCATTCAGGCCATTGCTGATGCAGGCGGTTTATGCTCTTTCAGAAGAAATTTCCGACCTGACTGATTCAGTTCAGTCGGCACTGGTGCGCTACAAGGAGTTATCGTTTTTACGCCAGTCTCTGAAGTTTAACTTTTCCATGACGCTATTACTGGTGCTGGCCTTTTCGGTGTTTGCGGCAGTCTGGGCGGCATTTTATTCGGCCAGGAAACTGGTAGCACCCATTTCAGATATTGCTGCTGGTACGCGCGCAGTTGCTGCAGGTGATTATGAAAAACAACTGCCGCTGCAGGATTCCCATGATGAACTGAGTTTCCTGGTTGCCTCTTTTAATACCATGATGCGTCGTATTGCCCAGGCCCGTGATCAGGCAGCGCAAAGCCAGCGTATGGTTGAAGAACAGAAGACCTACCTGGAAACTGTACTGGGGCATCTTTCTTCCGGGGTGATGGTGTTTGATTCCCAGCAAAGACTGCAGACAGCCAATCGTGCGGCTGAAACGATTTTTAATGTTTCATTTGATGATCACCTGCAGCAGTCAACTGAACAGCTGGCTTGCCTGTCAGAAGTGATGAAACAATGGCTAGAAAATATCGAGCTGGTGTTAACCCAGCAAAAAGGTGACTGGCGGGAAGAAATCGCACTGGAAACTGATAGCGGGCGTTTGATTTTGTTAACCCGTATCAGTCCGCTTCTGGATACGGTTGGATTTGAAAAAGGCAAAGTCGTGGTTTTTGATGATGTGACCTATTTTATCCAGGCACAGAGAAATGCTGCCTGGGGTGAAGTGGCAAGACGTCTTGCCCATGAAATCAAAAACCCGCTTACACCAATCCAGCTTTCAGCTGAAAGGTTGCGTCATAAATATTTGGGTAAGATGGCCGAAGAGGATTCGCGCGTACTGGATAAAGCTACGCAGACCATCGTGCAGCAGGTTGATGCGATGAAGTCCATGGTCAATGCATTCTCGGATTACGCCAAACCATCCAGGCTGGAAACTCAGCCGCTGGAGTTTGACAGCCTGGTCGCAGAGGTAATGTCTCTTTACGAGGCTTCCGGTCAGCATGACGCAATCACGCTTTCACTAAATGCGACTGACGAAAAGGTTGAAGCAGACCCGGTAAGATTGAGGCAGGTCATTCATAACCTGGTGAAAAATGCATTGGAAGCCGTGCACGATAAAAGCAATGCAGAGATAATCATACGAACCGAGTTACAGGGTCATGATGATACGGCAGCTGTGGTTCTTGAGGTCATGGATAATGGCCACGGTTTCGATGAGGAAACATTGTCAAAGGTATTCGAACCATATGTCACAACCAAAACCAAGGGGACAGGACTGGGACTGGCTGTTGTGAAGAAAATTATTGAAGAACATGGTGGTATGATTGCAGCATCCAATCGCGCTGAAGGTGGCGCCCACTTGTTGGTAAGATTGCCCTTAACTGAATGAGTTATGAGTAATGACTGGTTAAGTGCCTGGCAAAACCTAAATAAATACTGGAGTAGGTATTAATGAGTTACATTCTGGTGGTCGATGATGAGCCGGATATCAGGGAACTGGTAAAGGACATTCTGGAAGATGAAGGCCATACTGTTTCAATGGCAGAAAACGGTGTTGCTGCCAGAAAGCTGTTACGTGAAAAAAGACCGCATATTATCCTGCTTGATATCTGGATGCCTGATCTTGATGGCATCTCGCTTTTAAAGGAATGGGCAGAAGGAGATGGACTGCCTTGCCCGGTGATCATGATGTCAGGTCATGGCACTGTTGAAACGGCTGTTGAGGCAACCCGCCTGGGGGCCTATGACTTTCTTGAAAAACCCCTGTCACTTGCCAAGCTGCTGTTAACGGTTGAAAGAGCCCTTGAAGCCGAAAAACTCCAGGTGGAAAACCAGGGACTTAAGCGCATGGTTGATCATGTGATTGAGCCCATCGGTCACAGCGTTACCATCCAGCATTTACGCGAACAGATTAAAAGACTGGCCCAGCATGATACCTGGGTGTTGATAACCGGGGAAGCGGGTACAGGCCGCGAAACTTTTGCCCGCTATCTGCATAAGCAAAGTAAACGTAAAGCCAGTCCTTTTGTTGACGTGAGTGTTTCATCAATAGCCACCGGCAATTCAGCCAGGGAATTATTTGGCAGTGAAGATGACGACCGTGTCTATTATGGCCGGCTGGAGCAGGCCAGTGGCGGCACCCTGTTTCTTGATGAAGTGGCTGATATGGACCTTGAAGCCCAGGCGCAGCTGCTGGGAGTACTGGATACAGGTAATTTTATGCGTGTCGGAGGCAAGGAACCTGTAGAACTGGATGTACGTATTATCGCAGCCACGCACCAGAACCTCGAGTTAGCTGTGCAGCAGGGGCGTTTCCGTGAAGACCTTTTCTTTCATCTTAATGTTGTACCTTTGCAGATTCCCGCCTTACGTGAACATCATGAAGATGTACCTGAACTGCTGACATTTTTTACTGAATACTTTGTGCAGAAAGAAAAACTGCCTTATCGAAAATTTTCCATGGCCGCGCAGAATTTTCTTAGAAACTATTCCTGGCCTGGAAATGTGCTTGAATTGAAAAACGTCGTGCAGCGTTTGCTGATTTTGAACAATGCCGAAGAGGTCAGCCAGGAAGAGGTGGAGTCTGCACTGGGCAGCGCCAAAGAACCGGAATTAAAGCTCAGTGGCGGCGCTGTTTCATTTGACCAGCCGATCAGGCAGGCCAGGGAGGAATTCGAAAGGGCTTACCTGGAGTATCAGTTGCAAAAACATGATGGTAATGTCAGCCAGATGGCGGAAGAAGCCGGCATGGAAAGAACACATCTTTACAGAAAACTGCGTTCTGTAGGTATTGAAATCAAGGACCGCCGATAGGCATGTTAGGCATTTTAGGAACTGACAGATGAAGATCATTATCCTCGGTGCCGGACAGGTCGGACGCTCGGTGGCAATCAACCTGGTCAAGGAAGAGCATAACGATATTACGGTCGTTGATGTAAATGCTGATCTGTTAAGGGATTTACGTGATCGTCTCGACATTGGAACTATTCAGGGGCTGGCGTCACATCCGGACGTGCTCAGAAAAGCCGGTGCCGAAGATGCCGATATGATTCTGGCAGTTACCAACAGCGACGAAGTCAACATGGTGGCCTGCCAGGTTGCTTATACACTGTTTAGAACCCCCGCCAAAATCGCCCGCGTCAGATCACAGGATTACCTCAGTTACCCGGAGCTGTTCGCACCGAATGCACTGCCAATCGACATGATGATCAGTCCTGAGCAGCTGGTGACAGAATACATTCTGCGCCTTATCCAACACCCGGGGGCATTGCAGGTAATGGATTTCGCCGGTGGCCGTGTGCGTCTCGTGGCCGTAAGGGCATACTACGGTGGTCCACTGGTCGGTCATCAGTTGAAGGAACTCAATGAACATTTAGGAAATGCCGAAGCCCGGGTGGCCGCGATCTACCGTAAAGACCGCTCGATTCACCCTGACGGCATTACCGTGATAGAACCGGATGACGAGGTGTTTTTTATCGCCGCAGCAGAAAATATATCGGCAGTGATGCGTGAACTGCGGCGCGCAGAAAAACCTTATAAGCGCCTCATTTTTGCCGGAGGTGGCAATATTGGTCGACGCCTTGCATCGGCTCTTGAGAGTAAATACAGGGTCAAGATTATTGAAAAAAACAAGGCAATTTCAATGCGGGTTTCTGAAAAACTCAGCCAGACAATTGTCTTGCATGGCGATTCCTCAGATGAAGAATTACTGCTGGAAGAAAGTATTGAAGACACCGATATTTTCTGCGCCGTGACTAATGACGACGAGGCCAATGTGCTTTCCGCCATGCTTGCCAAGCGCCTTGGCGCAAGAAAGGTGATGGCACTTATAAACCGCCCTGCTTATGTTGACCTGGTGCAGGCTGGCGAGATTGATATCGCTGTATCACCGCAACAGGCGACAATCGGTACCCTGCTGACCTATGTGCGGAGGGGGGACGTGGTAAATGTACACTCTTTGCGTCGCGGCGTGGCCGAAGCAATAGAAGCGATTGCCCATGGTGATGAAACCTCATCCAAGGTGGTTGGCAGGAAAATCGAAGATATCAAGTTACCGCAGGGGGCCAGTATTGCTGCGCTGGTGCGTGGTGAAGAAGTGGTCATAGCCCACCATGACACGGTTATTCAGAGTGATGACCACGTGGTCATGTTCCTCATGGATAAAAATAAAATTCATGATGTTGAAAAACTCTTCCAGGTAGGCATTACGTTCCTTTAAAGTCAAAATGCGCCTTTTTGCCATACAAAGAATTCTGGGGTTATTACTGATGGTATTCAGCTCAACGCTGTTACCACCGGTATTGGTTTCTCTCTGGTATGCCGACGGCGCCCACCTGGCTTTTGTGACAGCATTTTTTATTACGCTGGGTATCGGTTTTCTGAGCTGGATACCGGTTAGAAGTTACAAACGCGATATGCGCATGCGCGATGGCTTTATTGTTGTCGTAATGTTCTGGTTCGTACTAAGCACCATTGGCGCTTTGCCGTTTATGTTGTCGCTGCAACCACAGCTTTCCCTAACGGACTCAATGTTCGAAGCCATTTCAGGTTTAACCACCACCGGCGCTACCGTGATTACGTCGATTGATGAACTGCCCAGGTCAATCCTCTATTACCGCCAACAGCTGCAGTGGTTGGGCGGCATGGGTATCGTGGTGCTCGCGGTTGCCGTACTGCCGCTGCTGGGTGTTGGTGGCATGCAGCTTTACCGGGCTGAAACGCCAGGGCCGGTCAAGGATTCCAAGCTGACGCCACGTATTGCCGAAACCGCAAAAGCGCTCTGGTATATCTACCTCAGTTTAACCATTGCCTGCACGCTGGCTTACTGGATTGCAGGTATGGAGTTGTTTGATGCCATTGGCCATGCGTTTTCGACCGTTTCCATAGGTGGCTTTTCCACCCATGATGCCAGTATCGGTTATTACAACAGTACCTGGATAGAAATGATTGCCGTGGTATTCATGCTGATCTCCGGTGTGAACTTTGCACTGCATTTCATTGCCTGGCGCAGTCAATCATTTAAAAGTTATTTCAAGGATTCCGAGTTTATTTTTTACATCAGTCTGTTAATGACTGTCACAGCTATCGTCACACTTTACCTGTTTTTTACCAGCACTTACGATGACTGGGGTTCGGCATTTTTCAATGCGCTGTTTCAATCGGTTTCTATCGGTACTACGACCGGGTTTACCACTGCCGAGTTTTACAACTGGCCCGGCTTTGTAGCCATTTTGCTGTTGTTTACCAGTTTTGTCGGCGGCTGTGCCGGTTCCACGGGTGGCGGTATCAAGGTGATTCGTTTTCTGCTGTTGATTAAACAGGGAATGCGTGAAATTCTGCGGCTGATACATCCTTCGGCGCAGATACCGATCCGGATTGGCGGCAACACGGTGCCCTATAGAGTGGTTGATGCGATCTGGGGTTTTTTTGCGCTTTACGTGGCCAGTTTCATCATGATGTACCTGGCACTTGCAATGACAGGACTCGATTTAATGACGGCATATTCTGCAGTGGCGGCAACCATTAACAATTTGGGCCCTGGGCTTGGAGGTGTGGGTGCTCATTACGCTGACCTTAATGATCCGGCGAAGTGGATATTGTGTTTTTCCATGCTGCTTGGTCGTTTGGAAATCTTTACGCTGCTGGTAATTTTGTCACCAGCCTTCTGGACAAAATAAGCAGTCACTCTACCAATTTCTTGAGTTTTTGACGGGCCCGGAATAGACGTGTACCAGCTCCAGCCAGGCTGATGTCCAGATGCTGCGCAATTTCTCTCTGACTGTATCCAAACTCGATTTGCAGTAATAAAGGTTCACGGTACTCAACTGGCAGTTGTTTAAGCGCGTTTCTGAGAACATGCGCTTCGGTCGATGTGTCGTAATCACAGCGCTGACAGGACACTTCTTCCGTTGGAAAATCACAATAGTCAAACTGTTTTCTTTCAAAACGTCGAGCGTTTTCACGCCTTAAAATGGTAAACAGCCAGCTTTTAACAGCTTTACTGTCCTGAAGTTTGTGGATGGATTTCCAGGCGCGCAGCATTGTCTCCTGAACCAGATCTTCTGCAACCACTTTGCTGTTGCATAACCAGTAGGCATAGCGGTAAAGGTCATCAGCATATTGATGAACATACTCGCTAAAGAGTTCCTCTTTGTTTTTTCGGGATTTGAGTTCAAAAAAACCGCTAAGTGTGATGCTTGACATGATTGCTCCTCATTATTGTTAAAATATCTAGAGCGAGAACCGTGCCAAAACATAACTTATTGAATAATATAGAGATTATTTTGGCTGGATAAATAATTGTAACGAAACGTTGTAATGTTTCATTACAGGTAAAAGCGGGCATGTAATTTTTAGTTACAGGCTTAACGCAGGTCTATGTGACGATTAGCTGGTATTTTTCGATTTTGCGATCAAGGGCGGGGCGGGATATTCCCAGTATCCTGCAGGTGTTCGATTTATGGCCACCGGTATGGTTCAGTACTTTCTGTATGTGACGTGCCTCAAGTTCATCCAGCGTCAGTAATTCTTCATCATGATTTTCCGAAACCAGGTTAGTTTGCCTGTCAGAAATCTGTCTTGATGCCAGGTCGTTATCAAGATTGGATTCCAGATCAGCGCCCAGGTTAAGAAGCTCGATATTGAGCTGGCCACCTCGGCAGTGCAGCATTGCATGGGTGATTGCATTGTTTAGTTCACGCACATTTCCCGGCCAGTCATACGATTGCAAATGCGCAATGAAGTCCTGGTTGATGACTGGCATGGAACAGGCATTTTCCTGGGCGTACTTTTCAATAAAAGCTTTCGCCAGCAGGGGAATGTCCTCCTTGCGTTTTCTAAGAGGCGGAAGCTGGATGTTGATAACATTCAAACGGTAGATAAGGTCTTCACGAAACTGTTTATCACGCGACAAACTAAACAGGTCGCGGTTGGTGGCGGCTATCACCCTGGCATTGATTTTCAATGAACGTGTAGAGCCTACCGGTTCAATGGTTTGCTCCTGAAGGGCACGCAGAAGCTTGGCCTGGAGCGGCATTGCCAGTTCACCAATCTCATCAAGAAACAGGGTACCGTTCTCAGCCAGTTCAAATTTACCGGGCTTTCTTTCAGAGGCACCGGTAAAAGCACCTTTTTCATGTCCAAACAGCTCACTTTCAAGCAGGTTATCAACTATTGCCGCACAGTTTACGGCAATAAACGGATTATCTGCCCGGCTGCTATGCTGGTGAATCAGCTTGGCGATCAGTTCTTTGCCGGTGCCGGATTCACCTGTGACTAAAACACTCGCATGGCTTTGCGCACTCAGTGCAATTTCCTTGCTGATAGCCAGCATGGCACTGCTTTTGCCAATCAGTTCCCGGGATAAATTAAGGCTGTCTTCACGGTCTGTTTCATAAATTGCAGATGTTGCATCCTGGTAGTTTTTGAGTGCCTTGCTGACCGCAAGTTGAAGGTCAGCTGTAGCCACGGGCTTGTGAATGAAGTCCGCAGCACCTTTTTTAATGGCGGTGATGGCCAGCTCAAGGTCATGGTGTCCGGTCATCATTATCACCGGTCGATCCGGGTTCTGTAATACCAGGTCATCAAGTAAATCAATGCCGTTACCGTCAGGTAATTGCTGATCAAGTAGCACCAGGTCGAAATGGGAATGCTTGATTGTTTCCCGGGCTTTCTCGCAGGAAGGAACATGTTGGGTCCTGAAGCCTTCATCCTCGAAGTGCATCAGCAGCATCTGACCCAGATTTACATCATCTTCAATGATCAGTATTTTTTTCTGCATTGGATTTCTTAAACGCGAGAATGAAAAGGATTAGCCAACCGATTATGAACATAACACCGCCGACTGGTGTCAGTTTGCTCAGGGCGGTGAAATGCAGGATCTGAATAGCGTAAAGGTTAACGCTGAATAAAAGGATACCCGCAACAAACAAACTTCCGGACAACATCAGCAGGCGACTGTTTGCCGGAGTCCTTTTAAATGGTACAAGACTTACGAAGAGCAGTGCCAGCGTGTGAATAAACTGGTAGTCCATTGCGGTCTGAATAACCGCCAGAGAATCTGTTGTTAGAACATTTTTAAGACCGTGGCTTGCGTAGGCACCCAATGCAACCGCAGTAGCACCACTAAGGGCTGCAATAGCCATGAAGGTACGTTGCAGCAAAAGAGATTTGTCAGTGTCCATTGATGAAGAGTCTATCAATGTTGACCGGATTAAGCAGCTATTCAGGTAAATTACTGCTGCTGGTTTGATGCAGCTCTCCATTCTCAGTCAGTCTGAACTTAACCTGCTTCTGATCCAGAATATATCCTGCCAAAATATCTCCTGACAGAACATCGCCAGTCAGTTCTTCTCCAGATTGCATATCTTGCGAACCGGCTTCAACACTTAACCATTCAATATCAGAGAATTTTTCCAGGTGCTTCTGGTTTAGCATGCGGGCAATCCGGAAGTCTTTCTGGATAAGCTTAAGTAAGGCCGTGGTGTTTTCCTGCTTTTGAATATCGTACTCTCCCGGAGCATGGCTTTCCGGGCCTTTCCATACTGCCAGGTAAGACCTGATAATGTCAGGTACCTCGCCAGTAACTGAGTTTTCAAACATTTTAACCAGGCGCAGACCACTTAAGCGCATTCGCTGATTGATATTGGCGTCCATTTTATCAATGAAAACAGTGGGTCTGGCCTTGGCTATGACGAGCCGGTTTTGATCATTGTGATCGAGAATGGTGAACACATCCTCCTGCAATGGGCCGTAAAAGCTGAGTTCATAGATATCCTGGTAATCCGGCTGTTCCTGAGTCTCAAGAGCATTTATGGTGTTAGGGGAATCCAGTTGGGCAAGCTTTTGATTTAATTCAGACATTGCCCGGTCAAAATCAAAATTCAAAGGACGCTCAATTGATCTGCCAATGGCATTGGCAAGATCGATAACTTCAAGCTGGTTTTTCAAAAAGCTACGGGCCTTTTCCTTGTCCTGAACATCAAACATGCGTTCTTCACGCCCGGTTGTAAATGCGGTTTCTATTCCGGGGTTGAAGCCACGAGTCATGCGGTTTCTTAACACATGATAGGGCACATAATTTAACCAGAGCGTATCAAGCCACTCATCGATGAGCAGCTCGACCTGGTTTGGTGCGTCAGTTGTTAAAAAATTATCTTTTACGTTGTAAAAACGTTCAAAAAAGTTTTTATTTGGTACTTTTCTACCCTGCTCAAGTGAGAAAAAGCGTTCAAGGAATCCATCAAACCAGAACTGCAGGTAGTCAATACAGGGTTGTGGGAGCGCAGTTTGCCTTTCCTGGAAAGCCTTCATCTGGTTGTAGGTGTAAATAACCATCAGCAGTCCATAGCCGGCATAGTCACGGAAACTGCCTTTGGGGTCACGTTCACAGAACAAATCAATATTACTGCCGGTATCGGTGTAATAGTTGTTGGACATGACGTTATCGAGGTTCAGTGCAATGTGTACTGCAGCGATATCATGTCCAAGCACTTCAGCGTTGTTCCAGCCTAGTGTGTAAGCTGTCTGTTCGGGTGAAACATCAAATGCATCGGTACCTGCAAACACATGACCAAGCCGCATGGTTGATGGTGAAGCCCTGCCGATCATCTGGAAGGTATCACCCGGTTTCTCGGGGTAGCTCCAGCGCACCCGGAAAACAGAACGCGGCGTTAATCCCTGCAGGTAGGGGCCACAGGTTTTCAATCGTTCCTGCCAGTTAATATCATCTGCTGAGAACATATGACCGGGTACCTGGCCCAGGTTGGTTTTGGCTGTGCCGCCGCCTTCAACCCGGCCGCTGATAATCGTGCGGTTGTAATTAACATTGAGACTTTCTGCTGATCCGCCGAGGTAGTCACCAATGGCTTTTAATTCAAGCGGAATTTCATGGCCTTCGGGCGTGGTCAGCAATACCGGTTCGCGACTGTCCTGCCAGAAAAGCACGCCGCCACGTCCCCTGGCAACTGTCTTCGGGTCCAGGTTGACGTCCATCAGGTAACTGACACGGTTCTGGGGCTCACCTTCGAGTGTAGTCAGCACATAACCCCGGTTCCAGATATCGTTTACCAGCCAGTCACGAAAATCCAGCGGCAGGTATAGAAAATCTTCATACAGATCGAACTCTACAGGCTGGTCTGAAACCTTGCGCAGGTTGATTGGTACCTCGATAGAAAACTTTGACCACTCAACCGGGAAGGCATGTTTATCCTGTATCAGGTTGGCAAGGTCAGGTACCCACTTGGTGCTCAGGCGATAAGGTAAGCCTTCAGGGTCTTCGCGCTTTTCCAGTTTGCCATTGTTTGCAGTCACAAAAACCGTGGCAGGCAACAGGCGGGTATCAGGTGCCAGGCTTTGATCAAAAAGTGGATGTTCAACCGATTTGTTGGAAATCGCCAGGTCAGGACGATGTCGCAGTAGGCGCAGATGTTCTGCAACAGTGAGACTTGCATCTGCTTGCATTAATTCATGGGCAAGCCGGTCGAGGTCCTGGTTAAGTCCATCCAGACCGGCGTGTTTTAAATAGCGTATCAGTTGCAGCTGGTTAACAACCTCTGCAGGTGACTCGGGCCGGGACATCAGTGATTGATTGTCTGAAAGGGCTATAAGCAGTTCACCGGTTTGCCTGAAACGGCTGAAAAGCTGGTTGACCGATTCTTTGAGTATTTCTTCATTGAGACGGTTGGCCAGGTCTGGCAATGAAACACATGGTTTTTCATCTTTTTCGTTTACTGCTGTTGCCGGCGGCGCAAGGCGACTCTCAAGTTCCTGCTGCCATAGGGCGGCTTCTTCAGTGGTTATTTCTTTTTTGAGTTTGCTTATATGACCTTTGCCAAAGGCGCGTACCTGCCAGCCGAGTGCCAGAAATTTTTTTATGTCTGAGTCTGAAAGGAAATCAAAAGTATCCAGGATGAGTTTGTTTTTTTGCCCGCGCATTTTGACTGACAGAGTAATAGCATCAATGCCAGGATGAACATGGCCTTCATTGTCGGTGCGGGCTGATTCGGGTTTGCCGGCACCAAGATAAGACGGGTGTCTTACTGCAAGTATTACGGCATCATCATCAGGTGAAAGGTTTTCAAGCAAATTGATGTGGGTGTGAACCTGGATATCACGCAGTTGTTCCTGGTTGGCCAGGCCATGCCCCCAGCATTCAGGATCACCCAGCCTTTGATGTTGAAGTTCAGGCCAGTTGACTACCAGTGGGTCGGTTACTCGGTTGTCAGCCCCGAGATGGGCGGCGTACCTGAGTCCTCTTTCGGTGCCGGCCATGCGCGTGTCACCGACGCCCTCCTTGTATGAAACACCGGCCCAGTAAAGCTGGCTTTCAGATATTGATTTGCCAGCATGACTTAATTCTACGGTCACATGATAGACAGCATCTTCTGCACGATAGTCACTGATGGCAGCAGCGACAATCCGTGAATAAAACATCTGCCGGATCTGAAGCTCGGAAACATCATAGTGTCGTCTTAAACCATTGATCAGCAGACCAAGTTCTTTCGGTACGCAATAACCGCCAACCTGTAAACCGGCAATTTCCCGGATGTAACGGCCATGCTCATCGGGTCTGGCCTCAGCGATTGCACGGATTACCCTGAAACCGTTGATGCCGGTAGCTTCTGCTGATTTCATAAAGGCGCTCATCAGGTCAAGCAGGCCAAACTTCGAAGCGTTTTCAATGTCCTTCATCAATTCAGATGTAGTGATGTCATGATGCATCTGGTAGCGGATACCGGTGGCATCGTAATAAGACTTAAGTGTTTTAGCTGCCTGCTCAGTGACACCGCCGGCGTCCCTAGGAATTTTATAAAACGATGACATGAAGCCAGTGCCAGGTTTTACCCGGTGAAAGCCATAAGCGAGGTTACTATCCTGGCCCTGCTTGATCAGGCCTCTCTGCATCAGGGTTTGATTAACAAGGGGCAGTGCATCATGCAGAGTAAAGCCGGGATAAACGGTACTTTCAATAACCAGCAAAGCATGCGCTGGCATGACAGAGGCTATTTGCCTGATAAGTTTCAAGGTTGCTTCAGGATCTGCTTCGGATCGCTCTATAGCTCTGGGTGAGTACTTACGAACGTGAAGTTCGGTTTCGACGAAAATTATGTCCGCTACGGATAGTGACTGTTCCTGCAGGTAGGTGGCAGTTAAATTGCCGCGGCGATGGGCGCTGTCTATTTTTTCTGCCAGAGAGTTGTCTGCCGTTGTGATGGTCGGCAATCCCTGGTTCATGAAATTGACTTTCCAGCTTGAGTGGCTGGACGGTCGCTGGTAGCCGATTACGCAGTAAAGCGGATTATGTTTTTCATCAAGGGCACTCGCAGCTGCAGTAATGTTGGCTGTGCCGATATAGCCAATACCAACATTGACGATAATCTTTCTGCCAAACAGCTTGTGGCTGATTACTTTGGCCATTAAACGCAGTCTTTCCTGCTGGTATTCGCCCAGATCACTGGGAATGTTAAATACCTGACCATTCTCGGCCGTGGAAAACCCGGGTGCAGCAACCTGGGAAGATATGATTGGAGGTAATTTAACCTTTCCCAGATTAATGTTGAGTTTGTTTTGAATGGTTTCGACAAAGCCGAGCATGCCGCGTTCACCGGCAACAAATAAAAGTTGCTCTAGTGCCCGTTGAGAGTGGCTGTCTATAGAAGATGGGGGTTGATTGATAAACCAGTCAAGAGCCTGCTCAAGACTGGAAAAATCTGAGGCTGAAGCCAGAAGCGTAGACATAGTCACACAATTTGTTTTTCTATTTCGAAAACAGTGTGCAGCATAAATATTAAGACTTTATGACAGGTGCGAGCCCGTTAGCCGGGCAAACCGGATAATCTGGCTGTTACCTGTTTCAAGTTTCCAGATTTCTGTTTCCATTTTGGCGCTGGAAACAGGTCTGAATCAGTCTTCCCAGGGGGGCTCCTGATTTTCAATCCAATCGTTGATACCTTTTTTTGCAGCCTTGGAATTCAGGCAGCGTTTAAACATGACGCCGGATGAACGTTGAAATGCAGCGGATTCATGGTGACCATGAATACAAATATCCTTGATGAACTGCTTGGTTTCTTTCTGGGCGGATGTAACGCCCTTGAGTACTGTCTCAACCTGGTTTTCAACGGTTGCATCCAGTTCATCTGAATCCACGTTAATATGAGCCAGCCCCATGGAAACGGCCTGCTCGGATGACATGTAATCACCGCTAAGCAGCCAGCGCCGGGTATTGTGGGCACCGATACAGGACATGATGTAGGGCGCTGAAGCAATAGGAGCCAGGCCGGCACGTACTTCATTGATAGCGAAGCGGCTTTGTTTTTCGCAGACAACTATGTCACTGCAAGCGGCCATGGCAGCACCAACCCCAAGCGCGTCACCTTTAATGCTGGCAATAACCGGTGTGGGAAAATTATCCAGTTCGGTAAGAATGGTGAAAATCTTTGAGCCGGGGTCGTTGTCCTGGTCAACGTTGTTGTTCTGGTAGGACTGAATCCAGGCAGGATCGACACTTTTGCAAAAGTGATCACCCTCACCGGTAAGCACGATGGCCCTGATGCTTGAGTCCTTGGCCAACTGCCTTAGATTGTCACGCAGTTCATTGGCCGTGGCCTCATCGATTACGTTGGATTGTTCGGGACGATTGAATGAAATTCGCACTACGTGTCTGTCGTCTTGAGAGATTGACAGGTTATTCGACATAACGATCACCTTCTTTTAATTTTTTATCCGTTAATAACTACTTGAGTGTATAACTTAAGTATAGGAGCAAATGAAGAAAATTACGTCCAGCTTGCATAGAAAAATCTAAAACCGGTGGCTTGATTTTCTGGTCTGACAGGTGCAGTCTAGTCATCACAATAATAACTGACACCACCACCCGATTGAGGATAACATGATGAAGATAACCCGGTTAATACCTGCATTGCTATGCGGTTTAATCTCCCTGCCACTATTAGCCCAACCCTATCAGATGCCGATGCCCGGTTATGGCTACCAGCACAGACCAATGCCAGCTCCAGTTAAACCAAAGCCACCCACAGATGTTGAACAGGCTGGTGCGGTATTAAAAGAAGGTCTCACCAGGCTGGTATCATTTTTCAAACAGAACCAGGCGCCTTCCGGTCAGCAGATTGCCATTTTTCTTGACCGCGAAATTGCCCCGTATTTCAACTTCCCTTACATGGCGAAGTGGGCTTCAGGTTCTTACTATTCGCGTATGTCTGAGCCACAGCGCAAGGCCGTCGAGAACGAGTTGAAAACCCAGTTTCTTTCAACCATGGCACAGAAGCTGACATCTTTCAGTAACCAGTCAGTCAAGTACCTTGCCCCCAAAATTATGGGTAAAGGCCAGGTTCAGTTGAGTATTGCCATCGGTAACCCGGCTGGCTACCCTGCAAGACTCGATTTTCGTATGTACAAGGATAAAAATGGTTGGAAAGTCTATGATGTTTCGGCCAATGGCAGCAGTGCCCTGATGTATTATCGACAATACTTCCGGCAGAAAATGCAAAGACAAAGAATGCCAGTGCGTTACCGATAAACGTAACTACAATAAAATCCCCGCGAATGCGGGGATTTTTTTAACTGCGTTTTATCAGGGTCAGCGTCTTGCCTTTCTGAACCATCTCAAGTTGTTTCAAAAAACTCATGCCAAGTAACACTTCCCCGCCTGGCAGGCCGGAGAAAATACTTGCGCGGATATTATTGAGCGTAATATTGCCAATTGTGACACTGTCGAGCATGGTGCGGTAACTCGGCACAACGCCATTTGCTGTCTGACTCATGGTCCTGCCGGTTATTTCCAGGTTGAGTTTACGCGCAAGCTGCTCTGAAATGGCGACATCGGTGGCACCAGTGTCGAGCAGGAATTCCACCGGGACCTGGTTAATTTTACCGGAAGCGACATAGTGACCGGAGCGGTTCATTTTTAGCACAACTACCTTTTTGTCATTTTCTGCAATAAAGGCTTGCGGTGACTGGTTTGGATTTTGTTCAGATTCTAGAAAACGAGCAAACACCAAGGTCAGCAATCCCAGCACCATGAGCCATGAAATCATGGTCATGGATTTGCCAATTTTGTTTTCAAATTGCTTTGGTGAGGACAAACTGGAACCTGTGATTGAAATAAACTTGAAAGAAATATGCTATACCAATTAATGGGATAGACCAAAAACAAGGGATAAAGTTTAAATGCCGGTCTCGGAAACCTTGCTGATTGCGATGGTACTGCTGACAGTTGCGATTCTTGCTGCCGGGCTGTTTCGACGTGTTGCTATTCCATATACCGTCCTGCTGGTTGTTATTGGCATTGGCCTTTCAGAGTTACAGCTTGCCTGGCCCGCACTTCATATTCTGGATGATTTCAGGTTAACCCCTGAGCTGGTGTTTTTTATTTTCCTGCCGGCATTGATTTTTGAATCAGGTCTCAGTCTTGACGCACGTCAACTGGTTAAGGACATTGCGCCAGTGCTAACCCTGGCGGTACCTGCACTCTTGATATCAACCACCCTGGTTGGTTATGCGCTGTGGTTTTTGCTGGACCTGGAGTTGACCACGGCACTGCTTTTCGGAGCATTGATTTCGGCTACCGATCCGGTTGCCGTTGTGGCCCTGTTCAAGGAACTGGGTGCGCCTTTGCGGCTTAACGTGCTGGTTGAGGGCGAATCGCTTTTTAACGATGCCACTGCCATCGTGGTTTTCGGGATTTTGCTGGCGATGGTTGTTGAAGGTACAGAGCTCGGGTTTGTTTCAACAACCATGTCGGTTGCCGAGTTTGTATTTGTGTTTTTAGGTGGCGCCGTGGTCGGAATGCTTATTGGTCTTGTTGTCAGTGAGATGCTGTTTCGCCTGAAAAGTAATGTCAGTGCAATCCTGGCTATGTCGGTTGTTACGGCTTATGCCAGTTTTATTGTCGGCGAACATCTTCTGCATGTTTCAGGGGTGATCGCTACCGTCAGCTCGGCCCTGGCATTAAGCATTTACGGTATGACGCGCATACCGGTGAATGTAAAACCCATACTGCTGGAAACCTGGGAGTTTTTTGGCCTGGTTGCCAATTCACTGTTGTTCCTGATGTTAGGCTTGTCGATTGACCTGGAGTCCCTGGTTAACGATGTCAACCTGATTATGATCACCGTTGTCATCGTGCTTCTGGCCAGGGCCGCAGGTGTCTATTCGCTGGTGCCGGTAACAACCAAGTTATTCAGGTTGCCCGCGGTCTCAATGGCCGAAAGACATATCATGTGGTGGGGAGGCCTGAAGGGTGGTCTGGCGATAGCGATTGTTTTATCAATTCCTGAAACGATGCCTGGCAGAGAGTTGTTAATAAACCTGACTCTGGGGGTGGTGCTGTTTACCCTGATTGTTAATGCCTGGAGCATTCGTCCGTTAATGCATCGCTTAAAAATGGATGTGCTGACTGATGATGAACTATCTGAATTCGAACATGAATTACAGCGTGTAGAAAAAGTCTCCAGTGAAACCCTGAGGCAATACCGTGAACTGGGAATTTTATCCAGCCAGCTGGGTGAGACACTGGATAAACAAATCAGGCTGACATTTGAAAATGCCATCCCCAGCATCTCTGAAGAACAGGTTCAAAAACGTGTTTACCTGATATCACTGAAAGCTGAACTGAGTGCCCTGAATGAGCTGTACGGCATCGGTATCATTGACCAGTACACGCTGCTTGATATCAAAAACAACCTGCAGATAGATCGTGAAAACTTTCACTCAAGCGATGGTGAAGTTGATGATCGAACCACCCGCAAGGGTACGTCACTGTTTAAAAAGATGGAGCTGGGCATTATTGAGTTTACCCGGGAAAAGAACTGGGCGATTCCACTTTTATCACATTACCAGTCGCTGAGACTCAAGCAGCGTATTCAAAGAAAAATCGCCGGTATCGTGATGTCATATTTTGCGTTGGAAAAAATTAAAAAAGAAACAGGTTTTTCTGATGAAGAGAAATTGCCAATGGTTGAACTGCATGAAAAACGACTGGCAAGAAGGAAAGCAGACCTTCAGCAATTGCGGGATGATTACCAGGATATGTTTGTTTCCATTGAAAAGGAAATGTTTACCCGGGCGGCATTGATTTCTGCCAAGGTCGGAGCAGAAGAAGAATTTCATCATGGTGAAATTGGCATAAAGGCATTTAACAAAATTTCTTCTGTTATCAGTGAAATACTGATGTCGGTTTATCATAACGGGGACCAATTACCGCCTGATTTTGATCGGGCCCTGGCAAATATACCGCTGTTCAGTGGTTTAAGTCAGGCTGCGTTAAAGGTCTTGTCGGATCATGCGAAGCTCATAACCTTTCTGGCGGATGACATCATCATTGGTGAAGGTGATAAAGGTGATGCGCTGTATCTGATCAAAAAAGGCACAGTCACTGTTTCAAAGCAGAGTCGTGGTTCAGAAGTGTTTCTGCAGGAGTTACATGAAGGCGATTTTTTTGGTGAAGTGGCGTTGCTTCAGGATGCGGTACGAACCGCGACTGTAAAAGCGAAAACGACTGTTGTCACGATTCGACTGGTAAGTTCAGATGTTGCCAGTCTTGAAGAAAAGTATCCGGAAATTGCTGAGCGTTTAGAACAGGAAAGAGATCGCCGGCTATTACAGGACAGGCTGGAAAGAGAAAGCTAGAAAACCAAACACAGGTCCGGTCAAAGACCTGTGCGAAAAGCGAATGCAATAAATTTTTGATAAATGAAAAAAGGCACTGCCAGCAGTGCCTTTTGAATCGGGGTTAACTCGAAAAATCAGTTGTTTATAGTTTCTTTCAAGGCTTTTAGTGCCATTACTTTGACGACAGTGTGAGCTGGCTTGGCAGCAATTTTAATTTCTTCACCTGTCGCAGGGTTACGGCCCATACGTGCTTTACGCGCCGGTTTTTTAACTCTGCGGATCTTCACGCCTGTATCAGGAATCTGGAATTCTCCTGATCCACGTTTTTGCATGTGACGCTGGATCAGTTCAGCAAGGCTGGAAAATACTGCGGCAACATCTTTTTTACTCAGTTCGGTGCTGTCTGAAATTTCCTGGATGATCTGAGTCTTTGTCTGTCTGCTTGGAATCGATTTTAGCTTTGGTGCAGCCGCAGCTTTTTTAGCAACAGCTTTTTTTGAGGCTTTTTTCTTAACGGCCATATGTCGGGCTCCTAGGGTTGGTTACATTAGCATTTATAATTATTATCAAATAAAGCATGTATTACTGAGTAAAAGCGATATTTGACTGGCAATTGCAAGCGAAACATAGCATATAAATTTAAAATGCAAAGTTGTTTTTTATAAAAAAAAGCATAAAAACAAGGTTAAATGAAAAAAATCACCGGTTGGCATGGAAAAAGCTATGAATCTGGCAGCACCGAAGCATAATTTTTTCTTTCACCTATTATTTAGTTGTATGATTAAATGCCCAAGACAATATTAAAAATAATATTTCCAGAAGAGACGCTTCACGATGGCCGTAACTGCTGAAAACAAGGAATTTGCACAGCTTAAAAAACTCATTCCACTTAATACGCTGGAACAGGATAACTTATTGAAGTTGCTGGGCTCGGTTAATGTTGAGTCTGTTGCCAAGGGCAATACCCTTTTTTCCGAAGGTGATGTCGATCACGTTAATGTCTACCTTCTGTCAGGGCAGGTTGGTCTTTTCAACGGATCCGCCCAGGTTGATCTGGCTGAAGAAGGTTCTGCGACCGCACGTTTCCCATTAGCTCATCAGTTGCCGCGAAAGTTTACCGCCAAGGCATTGACGAATCTTACAATAGTCAAAATCGATAGCCGTATTTTAAGCGAAGCCCTGGCTGAACATGAATCATCAGGTCAACAGGTTGAAGAGGTTTCGTTTGAAGATAGCGATGATGACTGGATGAGTCAGCTGCTGCAGTCACGTGTCATGCAGAACATCCCGGCCGCCAATCTGCAGGGTGTCATGATGCGCATGCAGGAACAGGAAGTTAAAACCGGTGACATGATTATCACAGAGGGTGACGAAGGTGATTTTTATTACCTGTTACACCGTGGCAAGGCACTGGTTTTGAAATACAACGAAGTTTCCGGCGAGCAGGTAGAGGTGGCCAAGCTTGGTCCCGGGGCCTCTTTTGGTGAAGATGCGCTTTTATCGGATAGCCCGAGAAGTTCAAGTATCAAGATGCTTTCTGATGGCATAGTGCTAAAACTGGCCAAGGATGACTTTATCCAGTTGGTGCAACATCCATTATCAGAAACCGTCAATTACAACGAAGCTACCGCAATTATCGAGCAGGGAGGTATCTGGCTTGACGTCAGGTCACCTGAAAAATACGAGCAGGCCCACCTCGAGGGTGCGATCAATATGCCATACCAGACCCTGCGTTTTCAGATCCCCAGTCTTTCCGATGAACATCATTATGTCATTGTCAGCCAGTCGGGTCGCAGGGGTATTGCCTCCGGCTTTCTGTTCATAGAGCGGGGGTTCCATGTCAGCATTCTGGATGGTGGATACGACAAGCTGCCTGATGGCATCCTCGATATGCCCACGGATGAGGCTGAAAATGAATCGGGAAATGAATCTGAAAACAAACCTGAATCAGGTTCTGAACCAAATTCTGAACCAGTGCAGGAAACAGCTGCACCTGCCGAGTCATCACCCGAGATATCGCCCCAGGCTTCAGCTTCGGCCTCTACAACAGCTGCATCAGTAGATTCGGGCGAACTCAAGGTCCTTAACGAAAAAATTCAAAGCCTTGAAGCTCAGCTGCAGGAAAAAAGCCAGCAGCTGGAAGCGGCCGGCAGCAAAATCTCAGAACTTGAAGAGGCACTCGCTGCCAGGCCTACCAGTGCAGATTCAGGCGGTGGTTCCGGAGGCGATTCTTCCAGTGGTGATACCGAGGCACTGAAAAAGGAAATCGTGCAACTCGAAAGGGAAGTTATTACCTTAACCGGCCAGCTCGAAAGCGAAGAGGAAGGTTACGATAAACTCAAACAGCAGTTTGATACATTAACCGCCGATCATAAAAAACATCTCCAGGTTCGCGATGCAGATATTGCCAGGTTAAAAGAGGAGTTAACGGTATTACAACTGGAGAAAGACCAGGCCGAGTCTGATTATGAAGACCTGGAAAAACAAATGCAGGAGACTTCCGGTGAATCAGCATCGAACCGGGTTAGTGAACTGGAAGCACTGAATGCCAGCATTTCACAGGATCGTGATGATTTGCGCAATGACCTTGAAGAAGCCAGGAACCAGTTATCACTGGCCAACCAGGAAAATAGTGAACTACGTCTGGAAATTTCCGAGTTAAAAGGCCGTATTTCAGAACTTACAGAATCCTAGCGTTTTAATAGACGATCCCCAATCGAATCAATAATCGAGTCAATATTCCGTGATAGATAAAGCCAAAATTGCTGATGCCGAACAGCAGGCCGCCATGGCCACTTTACAAAGAGACCTGGCGATTTCCCAAAACCAGGTGCGCCAACTCTCCAATAAATGCGAAGCATTACAGAAAGACAATGATGAGCTGACAGAAAACCTGCGTAAAAAGGCCAAGCGTGAAGGTGAGTCTTCATTGCTTATGGAACGCCTGAGTAACTTGAGGTCTGAAGCAAGGGAGTTGGAACGTTCGCGAGATGCGGCCAGTAACCAGGTGGCGGGTCTTGAGGCCGAGCTTGAGCAATACAAAAAAATTGTTGAGGCCAATGAACCGGAAGTAAGGCCAGAGCAATACGAAGCATTGCAAAACGAGCTGGCCGATTACAAGGAACACTCAAGGCATCAGCTTCAGGAACTCCAGGAACAGCTCGACAGCCAGGCCAAAAGACACGAAAGTCATAGAAGCGCCGGTGGTGACAGTGAAAGTGTGCTTGAGCTGGAAATGTTACGACAGGAACATGACAACCTGTCCCGCTCCCTGGAAGACAGGCAATCGGAATTGCAGTCCTCTCAACAAACCTGTCAGTTACTTGAAGACGAACTTGAAGATGCACATACCAGCATTGATGAAATGCGTCGTCAGCTTGAAAAACAGGAAGAAGAACTGAAGAAGTTCAAAGAAGAGGCTGAAAAGCAGCATGAATCGGTTTCTGAAATGCTGGCTGAAAGTATTCAGCAGGAAGAGGAGTTTGAAAAATCGGTACCGGTTCTGGACATCAATTCTGCCGGTCGGCTGCAGAAAAAACAGAAAATACTGTCAATGTTAAGCGGTGCGGCAATTTTATTTGTTGTACTCGAAGCAATCTCCATTGTTGCCGGCCCGGGTGAATTACTTGGCAACCTGTTTGGTTCTGGTGATTCGACCGAAACCTTATCCAGGCCAGTTGAAATGGAACGCCCAGCCAGTACCGGGGCCCCCGCAAAGCCAGGAAGTAGTGGTCAAATTATTCGCAATTAGCCTGGATATTCTGGCATGAAAATACTGGGTGTTGGCATAGCAACGCTGGATATTGTCAATACTGTGGCCAATTATCCAGATGAAGATGACGAGGTCAGGGCCATCTCCAGGAAAATGGTTCGGGGCGGTAACGTTACAAATTCTCTCAATGTTTTATCCCAACTGGGTCATGCTTGTGCCTGGGCCGGTATGTTGGCCGATGACCATTCAAGCAAGTTTGTTTTAAAAGAACTGGATAGCAGCCATATCGATCATAAGCTGGCGATAACAGCCACCAATGCCGAGTTGCCGGTTTCCTATATCACGCTTAATGCCCAGAATGGCAGTCGCACCATTGTTCACTACCGCAACCTGGAGGAATATTCCAGCGAGCACTTTCTCAACATAGATTACCAGGCATTTGACTGGATCCACTTCGAAGGAAGGAATGTGGTCGAGTTGAAAAAAATGTGTGAACACCTGGTATCAAGTGGATTTACCCGGTTTTCGATTGAAGTTGAAAAACACCGGGAGGGTCTGGAAGATGTATTTAGCTATCCACAAATCATCATGTTTTCGCGTGCCTATGTTCATGAGTCGCATGAATCGGTAAAAGCCTTTTTTGAAACCCTAAGGGATAAAGGCATCAGTGCTGACCTGTATTGTGCCTGGGGTAAAGCCGGTGGCTGGGCGATGAGTAAAAACAACCAGCTTTATCAACAGCCGGCCTTTCAACCTGAGCAGGTTGTCGATACGCTTGGTGCCGGGGATGTATTTAATGCCGGTGTACTGCATGCCAGCCTGAATGATCAGAATGTCAGGGATACACTTGAGTTTGCCTGTCGGGTTGCCGGCTTTAAATGTGGCGTTGAAGGCTTCACTTCCATAGGGGAGAAGTTTAAACCATGACAGAAAACAAGTTTTATATCTGTGACCTGGAAGAATTATCTGAAAACACCGATCAGGAAACTACAAGTAAAGGTATTAAAACCGGTGAGACTTTTTACCCGAGTCACTTTCTGGTGAAAAAAAATGCAGAATTATTTGTTTACAAGAACAGCTGTCCTCACACTGGTGCACCAATGGAGTGGAAACCTGATCAATATCTCGATTTTGAAAATGCGTTTATTCAATGCGCCCTGCATGGGGCGTTATTTAAAATAGAAACAGGAGAATGCCTGAGAGGGCCATGCCTGGGAAAATCATTGAAAAAGCATGATGTTTCAGTGGAAAACGGCAAAATATATTTTTTTCCGGGGGATAGCGACACTGACTGATGCATTGGCTGGTTGCCGGAGCTCAATCAAGTTGAGAATGACGTAGCTGTTTGTTAACGCTTAGTCATTGAAAAAGATACGATAGGCGAGATCGGCAGGCATAGAAGCATCTTTATCAACTGTTTCAGCCTCTACAAGCTGTAGTTGAAGAAGAGTATCTTCACGATAGCCATACTCAGAATATAATTCTGATGAGTGGCTCGGTTCATCAACGATGAACTCACCGGTTACCATATCGTAGACATTTTTCATTGAAGCCTCCTGGTTAAACAATGAATCCAGTTTGGTCTCATTACTTCTATCGGCGTCATACCGAATAACTTTACAATAAAATAAAAAATTTATTATTACCAGAACCTATTTCGTTTTTTTTAATGGGTTAATTTGGAGAGTTGGGTTCAATCGATGAATTTCAAGCATATCTGACAGGAATTGGTTTCGTGGAAATTCAGGGTGAAAACTTTAGTGACAGTGTATTGCTGATATTGGGCCTGATAGCCTTCCTGGTATCTATAATCGCTGTAAGCAAAGCGCCGTGGCGGCGTTTAACTGACAGAAGCCAGTTGAACGGTTTTCTCGGTGCCTGCGTGGTGCTGATGATCTTGTGGAGTATGCGTACCGAGGTCTTTCATGGTGTAGAGTTTCATTTGTTGTTCATGACAACACTGACGCTTATGTTCAGCTGGTCGCTGGCAATAATAGGTGGTTTTTTCATACTGCTTGGAACAGCATTGGCAGGTTTGTCTTCCTGGACCGGGTTTCCGGTAAATTTTCTGACGGCCGTCGTCTTGCCGGTCAGTGTTACCTACGTGTTTTTGATCCTTATCAGGCACTGGTTCCCTAAACACTTTTTTGTCTACGTTTACCTGAATGCATTTTTGGTGGGTGGTGTTTCAGTGGTGTTGGCAACGATAAGTTCTGCAGTATTGATGAGTGTTGTCGGCTATGCAGATTTCAATGAGCTTTGGGATACCTACCTGGCCTATTTCCCGTTAATGCTTTTTCCGGAGGCGGTTTTAAACGGCTGGTTTATGACCCTGCTGGTATGCTATCGACCTGAGTGGGTCAGTACATTTAGAGATAAGGAATATTTACATGGTAAATAAGCTGGAGCTTTGTTTATGAGCTGGTGGGGAAAACTTGTAGGAGGAGCCTTTGGCTTCATGGTCGGTGGGCCGCTTGGTGCCCTTTTAGGTGCTGCGCTTGGTCACAACTTTGATAAAGGTTTAAGTGGATTACCGGATGATGAGCTTGGACCTGGTGACCAGCAAAGAGTACAGATGGCCTTTTTCACGGCGACCTTCAGTGTCATGGGGGCTGTGGCAAAAGCTGATGGCAGAGTCAGCCAGGAGGAAATCAGGCTGGCCGAGGCAGTCATGCGCGAAATGGGGCTAAATGATGAAATGGTCGCCACGGCAAAGCGTCTGTTTGGAGAAGGCAAGGAGGAGAGTTTTCCCCTTGACGAGGTATTGCAGCAGTTCCGGCAGGAATGTCATCGTCGCAGTACCCTGATTCAAATGTTTATCGAAATCCAGTTGCAGGCAGCTTACGCAGACGGCTCTTTGCATCCGGCTGAGTCAGACCTGTTGAAACACATTTGCAAGATGCTGGGGGTTTCTGAATTTGTTTTTCGCCAGATAGAGCAACGAATAAAAGCAGAAAGACATTATGCCGGAGGTACTGGACGTGCCGGTGGAGCTGGCGGTTCCCAGGGAATGAGCCTGCAGGATGCTTATGCAATTTTAAATGTGGATGCAAAAACTGATGATCGTGCCGTTAAAAAAGCCTATCGTCGGTTAATCAGCCAGCATCATCCGGATAAGCTGGTTGCAAAAGGCTTGCCCGAGGAAATGATGAAAGTTGCCTCGCAAAAAACCCATGAAATCAAGCAGGCCTATGAAAAGATTAAGCAGCACCGTGGGATGAAATAGCGGAATCAGACAGGCTTATGAAATAAGTCATGTGAAATAAAATGCCAGATTGTCTATTATTACTGTTTATGAAAATACAATAACAAAGGTGTTCTAATGACCGATATGCTCGATCCTATTGTCCTGAATTTCATTTACGCATTTATTGGCGGGGTGATGACGATTTTCTTCATGTGGATGGGATGCCGCGTCTTTGGTCACATTGTCAGTTTTTCCATCCAGGATAAACTGGCAGAAGGCAATGTGGCTGTGGGCCTGATGATGATGGGTATCTTTATTGGAATAGGGACGGCACTTGGACTGGTAATCGGTCTGGGTCTTAATTGATGCCGCTGTATTTCAGGGCGCTGTTTTTTCTTTTACTGATTTCATTACCCGCTGCGATTTATGCTTATGTGCTCAAGGCAGACAAGCATGTAAAACATGAACAGTGGACGAATGAATACGATGTTTATTTCAAAAAATATTCCAAGCACTATTTCGGTCCGCATGTTGACTGGCACTGGTTTAAAGCCCAGGGTATAGCCGAATCAAATCTCAATCCCAAGGCTAAAAGTCGGGTCGGGGCCAAAGGTATCATGCAGATTATGCCGGCAACCTATAAAGAGATTCTCAAGAAAAATCCCTATCTTCCTGCAACAGATGAACCAAGATGGAATATTGCCGCGGGCATTTTCTATGACCGCATGATGTACAGGAAGTGGAAACAGAAAAAGACCCTACCCACCACGGAACGTTTGTCACTCTCATTTGCATCCTATAATGCCGGCCTTGGAACCATGTTAAAAGCGTATAAAAAGGCCAGCAAAAAGCATGGCAAAGTCAAGGAATGGCAACAGATCAAATCTTTCGCTCCGGGAGAAACCCGTTTTTATGTAAAAAGGATCAATAACCTGATGCAGGCAACAGCTAACTGAGTGGCTCTAGAATTTCTTCATGGCAGAACCTGACTTCAATAAGCTGTTGCTGCTGCTTTGCAGTTGGCTGGCTTATTTTTTCGTGCATACACTGCTCGCCTCGTTAACGATAAAAAAATGGTTTTCGAAGCAGTTTCCCGAATATTTTCACTGGTATCGACTTGGCTACAATCTGATAGCTATCGTCTTATTGATAGTTCCGCTCGTGCTGACATTCATCTGGCGGTCTGAATTAATAATTGACTGGCAGGGGCCTTTTCAGTGGGTGTCCTGGGGGCTGACTTTGATTGCCTTGCTGGGCTTTGCGGCAACCGCTTCTATCTATGATGGCGGCCACTTCCTGGGAATTGCCCAGGTTAAGCAGAAAGAAAAGGCTTTACTGGATCAGGAACAGTTCACTATCAGCTGGTTTCATCATTATGTACGCCATCCGTGGTATTTTCTTGGGCTGCTATTTATCTGGAGCAGGGATATGGATATTTACCAGCTGACAAGTACCGGATTGGTTAGCTTGTACCTGGTAATTGGTTCGTACCTGGAAGAAAAGAAATTAATCTGTATTTATGGCCAAAGATACAGGGAGTACTGCAGGAAGGTTCCTGGTTTGATCCCTGTTCCATGGAAATTTTTGACCAAACAGCAGGCTCAAAGCCTGCTGGAAAAACAGGTTAACAGTTAACCCTGGTCTGTAAGAAGGTTAGTAAGGATAAGCGTAAGGCGGTGGTGGTACGCGGTAAAAGCCAGGGTAATTACGCCCGAGGGTGCTTGGGGGCGCGGGTGCATAGCCACGTGCCTGAGGATAAGCAGGGCCTGGTTGAGGCTGTTGATAAGGCTGAACAGGTGCAACTGGCTGAGGGCTGTATGGTGCAGCCGGTGGTATAGGTTGTTGTGCCGATGGTTTTACTGCCTGGCGGTCAACCAGGGTGGCAATGCGCTTTTTGATGGTTTCACGCTGCTGTTCCAGGCGTTTGTGCATTGCGGCACGTTTTTCGGCTGCCTCAAGGCGGTACTTATCCAGTTGTTTCTGGTGCATGCGGTCTGCCGGAGTTGGGGCTATTGCCCCTTTCGAGCCTGATTCAGCTGTTGTTGATTCAGACCAGGGAGGAGTGGCCGGCATGGCGTAACCAATAGCGGCAGCTTTGCTCCTGAGGATTTGATACTGCTCAGAGCGGTATTTCTGTTTTTCCTCATCAGTCATGTTTTGCATTTTATCCTGATGGAACTTCTGTTCTTCTTCGGTGAACAGTACAGGAGAGGCTGGGTCGGCAACAGACTGCATCAGGATGCCATTGATGAGAAATAGGAAGATTATTGAGATACTGAATATGCGAAAATAATGACTCATTGTCCCCTCCTGACAATGGGTAATTTAGAATTACCATAACTACTAATAATTTAAGATGCCTATTCTAACGCGAATTTTGTTAAAAAATACCAGAAATTTTTTCTGATACCCTAAAAAACACTAGTGTTTGGCCAATTCTGTCTTCTCTGCCTGGTGTTTTCGCCAATAAAGCCAAAGCTGCCATGCTGGATGTTTATGATAATTGGGGTGGTCCAGTGTCATCACCTGGGTTGCGTAATCAAATTCCCAGACATTTTCTCCTACATGCCATGGAGAGCCCGGTATCAAGGTTGCGCTTTCAGGATCATCTTCATGAAATGGCTCGATAAAGGCAATTCCCTGCGGATGTTTTACCAGTTCAATAGCCACCTTCCATTTCTGATCGGCAAATAAAATCAGAAAGGGTGGTTCTGCATCCAGTATGTTTCGGTCATGTTCTTGCATGATTACTTTAACCATTTACGCTATCAAAATGATTATAGTAGAAATTTTAGTAAGAAAAAAAATCGTTTTTTTATAAAAAAAGCTCGACAAACAAATTTTTTTTGCCACAATCTGACTTGGGTGACACCAAAAATGAGCGAGAGACCCTTAACTTTTTAACGAATAACGCTGTTTTTATTCGGCTGAATAAATTCAGTTTAAATTCAGCTTAAATTCGTTTGAGGAGTCTAGCTATATGTTGGAATTTTTAGAGAAGCGCGATTACATTCGCATGGCCGTCGACTGCGCGGCACGTATTGAACTGGAAGGAGTTGATCCTGTACCGGCAATCGTCAAAGACCTGAGTGCTACCGGGTTGCTGATGTGGGTTGAAACCAAAATACCTTCCGGAAGTATTGGTAATGTTTCCATATTGCCGGGTAAAAACATTACTCCGCCGTTATCGGCTGAAATCGAAGTAATTCGCTGCGAAGCACTCGAAGATAATCCAAAAGTTTTTGCGGCTGCATGCTCAATTAAAGAAATTCTCAAAACCAACGCAGCCTAAGAAGCGTAACAAGACCTGAATAAACAGGACTTAATAGATTCTGGCGGCAACTCGTAACCGGGTTGCCGAAACTTTTCAGGATCGACAAATATTACAATATTTGTCGAAGCGGTTGTTATCCCTCAAAATTTATTCAATTGCTTTTATTAAATTGGATTTCTGAGGAGATAATTTCCTCTCCGCCTCTCCATTATTCCTGGGTCAAGCTCACGTCTTCGGGCAGGATAAAATCATTCGGGTGGTTGTATTCAAAGACCTCCTTGCCATCAGCATCAATTATGATGCTAAGTCCCTTCTCCGGATAGTAATACTGGACTGCCTGTTCTCCCAAACGGGTCCAGGCATGGGGTTCACCAAGGCGTTCTTTGAAAAACTCAGCATCCAGTCCAGAGTACTTGGGAATGAAGGTGATACTGGTAACAATGCGATCAAGGGATTGTTGTATGTCTTCAGGCGACAGTTTAAGTTTCTTGTCTTCACTTCCGGATAGTGATCTGCCGACATTACGTTCAATCATACCTTGCAGTTCTTCTTCGGTCGCAGCCAGGGTTAAAACCATTTTTGCCTGCAAAGGGCCGAGGCTGACGTTACCCATATAGGCTTCCAGGGAGTGTTTCTGCCTGCCGACATAAACAGCAATTTCTTCTGGTTCCTGAAACCGCTCAATGGCATCCGTCAAGGTTGAAATACCCGGCTTAAGTTTAAAAACCTCGGTGCTTTTGTCTTCGTTAATTTTTATATTCCAGGGTAAGTCGATATTTTTCTGGGCCTTGATGTCTTTACCGACTTCGGGTTCAGGCATGGCAAGAATAAACAGAATAAAAAGAACAATTAAACTGAAAAATAGAAAGCGCATTGCATTCATGGTCGGTCCATTTGAGGTTAGTCTGCGTTACCGTGGTATAGCTCGGGTGTTAATACGGGCGGCATCTGAAGATGGAAGCCCTTTTCAAGCAGGTTGTTGATGACGGTTTGCGTGTTCTCACGTGCGAGTTTTTTTTCAGGTGAGAGTTCAAGCTGCATCACAAACCGGGCCTGTCCAAAACGTTTCATAAGCTCTTCCGGCACCACTTCAAAATCATCTTCCCTGGCCAGGTAAAGATACATTTCATCTTTTTTACTGCTTTTGTAGATCCAGCAGGGCCTGAAATTATTGCTCATGGGTTACAGGTACTATGAAACAAATAACTTATTGTAATACGAATATGATTTGATAGAAAAAAATGATGAGAAGTTTTAAGTGGAGAGAAGTTTACAGAAAGCCGGGCATGGAGCCCGGCAATGAAATAAATCAGAGACCGATTAATTCGGCATGCAGGCCGTTTTGTTTGACCTGGTAAAGGATGTCGGTAGCGTGAACAGTTTCAGGGTCATAGTCGACAAGCATCAGGTGCCTGGCTTTTTCGTTAACACAGGCGCTGTAAATGCCGGGTTCATAACTGATCTGCTTTTCGAGTTCGTGGATATTGTTGTCATCCAGGTTTTCACCAATGTGGATTAAAATATCCGTGCGGTGTTGGTTCATAATGTCCTCCGAAGAAATTTGGCTGCACACAAAGAATTAGTCCAAATTTCGACGCTGGACAAGTAATCCAGAACTTAGATTCCCATTAAAAAACCTTTGTCTAAAACGATTAGTGCAGACTATATCTCGTCATCATCGAACTGGATTTCATTGATGCCACCGCCGGATTTTGCCGGGCTTTCTTCGTGGTCACCAAGACGAATTTTCAATGACAGGTTATTTCTGGAATCTGCATTTTTAAGCGCTTCTTCAACGGTAATCTTGCCATCTTTGTATAGTTCATAGAGAGCGCCATCAAAGGTCTGCATGCCCTGGCCTTTACCCTGTTCCATCGCTTCCTTGATGGAATGAATATCACCTTTCTGAATTAATTCCGAAATGAAGCTTGTCGCCAACAGAATTTCAACCGCAGGCACGCGTTTTCCATCAATTGTTGGGATCAGTCGTTGGGAAACAACCGCTTTCAGGTTCAGTGACAAATCATTGTAGAGCTGTTTGTGCGCTGAATCCGGGAAAAAGTTGATGATACGGTCAATCGCCTGGTTAGCATTGTTGGCGTGCAGTGTAGCAAGGCACAGATGACCGGTTTCAGCATAAGCCGTGGCGTGCTGCATGGTTTTAGAATCACGAATTTCACCAATAAGAATGACATCCGGTGCTTCACGCAGGGCATTATGCAGGGCGTTTTCAAATGTCAGGGTATCAAGACCGACTTCTCGCTGGTCGACCACGGATTTTTTGTGCGTGTGCAAAAATTCAATGGGATCTTCAATGGTCAAAATATGACCCTGGGTTGTTTCGTTTCTATGATCGATCATCGAAGCCAGGGTAGTCGATTTACCTGAACCGGTTGATCCAACCACAAGGAGAAGGCCGCGCTTTTCCTGAATAAGGTCTTTTAAAATTTCCGGCAGGCTAAGTTCTTCAATACTCGGAATACTTCCCTTGATGTAACGCAGTACCATGGCCACATCACCGCGCTGGCGAAATACATTGACGCGAAAACGCCCCAAACCGCCAACTGATATGGCCAGGTTACATTCAAGCGTACGTTCAAACTCGCTTTTCTGTTCGTCAGTCATGATTGAGTAGGCCAGTTCACGCACTTTGCCAGGTTCCATGCGCTTATCACCAATGGGCATGGTTCGGCCTTCTGCTTTTAGATGAGGCGCGGCCCCTGTGCTGAAAAACAGGTCTGAACCATTTTTTTGAACCATTAATTTAAGATAGGGTGCGATATCCATGTTTCCTCCGAGTGGCTGTCCTACTATCATCGGTCATTATCACAAACAGTTTAGAGAAAAACGACTCGAAGTTGAACGAGTTTTTATAGGAATCATCATGGCAGTACTCAGCGAAATCTGGATTTACCCGGTTAAATCCCTTCCGGGAATCCGTTTGCCAAATGCAGTTATCGACCAGCGCGGCTTTCAATGGGACAGACACTGGATGCTGGTTGATACGGATGGCGTGTTTGTCACGCAACGACAAAAGCCGCAAATGGCTTTATTTTCTGTTCAACTTGAACAGGATCATTTGATTGCAAGTTTCCCGGACAAACCAGATCTGCAGATAAGTTTGAATCAATCCACCGGGCAAAAATTAAAAGTAAATGTCTGGCAGGACAGCATTAATGCGGACCTGGTAAGTGATAAGGCCGATCAATGGTTCAGCGACTGTCTGGATGAGCCTGTCAGGCTGGTGAAAATGCCTGAAGAAGCGCAGCGCCAGGTTGACCAGGAATATGCCAAAGCGGATGACCAGACCGGTTTTTCTGATGGCTTTCCATTTTTGCTATTGAGCCAGGCATCAATAGAAGATCTGAATACCCGAATTCATAATAGGATCCATAATAGTATTCAGAATCATACAAAGGACAAAACCCAGCAAATGACGGTTAAGCGCTTTAGGCCTAACCTGGTGATCGATGACGTTGATGCATATGCAGAGGATAAATGGCGTATTGTCAAAATTGGCGATATCCATTTTCGTGTTGTTAAACCCTGTTCACGCTGTGCGATTACCACGGTAAATCCTGAAACTGCAGTGAAAGGTGCAGAGCCGTTGCTAACCTTGGCCAAGTACCGGCGTGAAGGTAACAAGGTGTTTTTCGGTCAGAATGTCATCCATGATAATGAAGGTGTTCTTAAGCAGGGAGAACCGCTCATGGTCCTTGAATGAAGGGCTGAGAATGACCCGGTAAAAATGAAATGGCAAGACCTGAATAATATGAATTCACTGGTATGACTTTAAACGCAATTGAAGAAACGAATAACTGGCTTGAGAACTGGGTTATAAGGTTAAACCTGTGCCCGTTTGCAAAGTACCCTTATGAAAATAAGCAGGTGCGTATCGTTGCAACTGAAGCGACCGATGATGATGAGATTTTCCGTTTTGTTTTAAATGAACTTGATCAGCTTTACCAGGCTGACCCAAAAGAAATTGAAACAACCCTGGCTGTTATTGAAAATGGCCTGGTTACGTTCGACGAATATCTTGATTTCCTGGGCCTGCTTGAAAAGGTAATAGCAGAGACAGGTCTTGAGGGCAGTATCCAGTTGGCAAGTTTTCATCCGGATTACTGTTTTGAAGGTGAAGCCGAAGATGATCCGGCCAATCTTACCAACCGCTCACCGTTTCCCATGTTTCACCTGATCAGGGAGGAAAGTCTTGAAAAGGCACTGCAAAGTTATCCTGACCCGCAAGTTATTCCGGAACGCAATATTGCATTGTTGCGTGAAATGTACAAAACAAACCAAAAAAAATGAATAAGCACCAGGGCTTCAATCAAAGCAAATAATTATAAAAAACAGTTATGCATCTTCAGCAAATGATTCAGTAATCATTTCGATTTTTTCAGAAACTTCCAGCCAAAGATATTCGCTATCTTCCAGTTCAGTATCAATCTTTTGTTTTTGTAAAAGAATTTCCTGAAGAAGATCCTTGTTTTCGTTTTCATACAGTGAATTGTCAGTTAACTGCTTTTCCAACTGCTTCTGCTCAGAACCGAGCTGTTTAATGTTTTCTTCTATGCTTTTTAACTTTTTTTGCAGGGGCTGCAATTTTTTTCGTTGCTCAGCTTGTTTGCGTTTTCGTTCCTTTTTCGCAGCAGCCGAATTGTCACTGGAGGATTTTATGTCTGATTCAAACTGGTTCTGCATGGCTTGTTGTCGGGCCAGCCATTTCGGGTAGTCATCCAGGCTTTCTTTAAATTCATCAATTTCATGATTGGCAACAATTAACAGTTGGTCACAGCTGACCCTTAACAGGTGACGATCATGCGAAACAATGACCATGGCACCTTCAAAATCCTGTAATGACTGAGCAAGAGCCTGGCGCATTTCGATATCGAGATGGTTGGTCGGTTCATCCAGTAACAGCAGGTTAGGCCGCTGATAAACAATAAGGGCAAGCGCAAGACGGGCCTTTTCTCCACCGGAAAAGGGGGCGGTTTTTTCCAGTGCCTTATCATTGGAAAAACCAAAGCCACCGAGAAAGTTTCTTAACTGCTGCTCAGTTGCATGCCTGTCCAATTGTTGCAGATGTTCCAATGGCGTATGTTCAGGGTGTAGCTGTTCTACCTGGTGCTGTGCAAAGTAACCGATCTTTAAGTCCTGGGCTTTGTGGATATCGCCATTAAGTGGTTGTAATTGTTCTGCCAGGGATTTGATCAGTGTGCTTTTTCCGGCACCGTTGGCACCCAGCAACCCAAGACGGTCACCCGGGCTTAATACCATGGTCAGCTTATCCAAAATTGGTTTGTTTAGTTCATAGCCAAGGCTAACGCCATCCAGTTTGATTAGCGGGTTGGGTTGTTTATCCGCGTTCAGAAAAGAAAAATGAAATGGCGAGTCAACATGGGCGGGTGCAATTAATTCCATTTTCTGTAACGCCTTGATTCGGCTTTGTGCCTGCCTGGCCTTGGTGGCCTTGGCGCGAAAGCGATCGATGTAGTGTTGGATGTGAGCTATTTCACGTTGCTGTTTTTCATGTTCGGCCTGTTGATTGGCAAGCTTGGCGGCCCGTATTTTTTCAAAAGCGGAATAGTTGCCGGCATAGAGGTTTATCTGGTTTTGTTCGATATGGCCAATCTGTTCACAGACTTTATCGAGAAAATCGCGGTCATGTGAAATCAGTAACAGTGTGCCCTGGTATTCAGCCAGCCATTGTTCCAGCCAGATAACGGCATCAAGATCCAAATGATTGGTTGGCTCATCAAGTAGTAATAAATCCGAACGACACATCAAGGCCTGGGCCAGGTTAAGGCGCATGCGCCAGCCACCGGAAAAACTGTTTACCGCAAGGTTTTCCTGTTCATTGCTGAAGCCCAGACCATGCAGTAAACGTGCTGCCCGACTAGGGGCACGGTATCCACCAATATGGTCAAACTGCTCGTGCAGGTGCGCGAGGCGGTTGCCATCATGGTTTAGTTCGGCTTTTTTTATCTGTGCTTCAAGCTCACGGTATTCACTATCGCCGTCAAGCACATAGTCGATAGCAGATCTTTCATCCTGTGGCGTCTGCTGCTTTACATGAGCAATTGTCCAGTTGGCAGGCATGGAAAAGCTGCCGTCATCGGCTGCAAGTTCTTTCCTGATGACTGCAAACAGGCTGGATTTACCACAACCATTGGCGCCGGTTATACCAATTTTGTGTCCCGGATAAATGTTAAACGTCGCATCTGAAAACAACAGACTGGTACCGCGACGGATACTGAGATTATTGAATTGAAGCATGACGTGATTTTAACTGAGTATTCAATTTAAGAGTGACTTAATGCACTTTTTTAGCGCGATAAAGATAATGAATTGAAGCTTTTTGGTGCGTTTACAAAAACTTATCTACAACAAAAGTAAGTTAAATTGAATAAAAACAGTGGCTTACTTAAGTTGGCCTGGTAATTGCGATTCCTGGTAATACTTTTTTATCAAATCGTAATACTGAGGAGTGTCCATGAAAAGTTTTATGAAGCGCATTATATCTACCTTGTTAGTGGCAATAGCCATTAGTACCACTGCGAAAGCCGCCGAACCATTGAAGATTGGCTACAGTGATTGGCCCGGGTGGGTTGCATGGGAAGTTGCCATTGAAAAACAATGGTTCAAAGAAGAAGGTGTAGATGTTGTTTTTGAGTGGTTTGACTATGTGGCTTCCATGGATGCTTATGCGGCAGGCAAACTTGATGCGGTCAGCATGACCAATGGTGACGCCCTGGTTACCGGTGCAACCGGTGCGAAAAGCGTCATGATCCTGATTAACGATTACAGTAATGGCAATGACATGGTCGTTGCCCTGCCGGGTATCGATTCAGTTAAAGACCTGAAAGGAAAGAAAATTGGTGTTGAAATTGGCTTTGTAGGTCATTTGCTGCTGTTGAATGCCTTGGAAGGTGCTGGTCTTACAGAGGCTGATGTTGAACTGGTCAATGTACCGACTAATGAAACACCTCAGGTTTTGGCTTCTGGTGAAGTGGATGCGGTTGTTGCATGGCAGCCAAGCTCTGGTCAGGCGTTATCACTCGTTCCTGGTTCAAAAGCGATCTACACCAGTAAAGATGAACCGGGTTTGATCTACGACGTTTTAGCTGTTTCTCCTGAAAGCCTCGCGGCTAGACGTGATGACTGGAAGAAAGTTTTAAAAGTCTGGTACAAGTCTGTTGCTTACCTTAAAGACCCGGCCACTAACGCTGATGCAGTTGAAATTATGGCGGCTCGCGTCGGTTTGGAGCCTGCTGAATACAAAAAACTGATTAGCGGAACCAATATCATGACTCTTGAAGAGGCCATGAAGTTTGCACCTAAGGCAGAGGGTTTCACCTCAATCTACGGTTCTTCAAAAATCTCAGATGACTTCAATGTAGCCAACAAAGTATATGAATCTCCTGAAGACGTTGATGCTTACATCGATATGTCATTGATGGCCGAACTTTAATTCGGGTAGTCCGGAGCGGGAGAAGTACATGAGTTCATTCAAACAACTGTTTGCAGTTCGAAAAGAACTGAGGCCAAGGTCTCGTGTCATGATTACTGTAATGAGCTTTGCATTACCTCTTCTGCTCTGGTGCCTGGTCAGTTATGTGCCCTGGTTGTGGCACCCTAAAGTAGAAATAACCGAACCCGGTGCAGTTTCCTATTTCAAAGAAGGAATGCTTGTAGATCGTGAGCTGTTTGATGAAGAGTCTTTAAAGGCGAAAGAAGCCAGTAAGACGCTTCCCCAGGGCGATCCAGCAAACCCTATCTATCTGCCTGCGCCACATGAGGTGGCTGAAGCTTTTTATACCGCCTTTACTACACCACCAAAGAGACGAACTGAAAAATGGCTGCATGAAAGCCTTTGGGACAGTATTCAGGTTATTTTCTGGGGATTTTTCCTTTCCTCATTAATTGGTGTGCCGTTAGGGATTCTGGCTGGCACCTATGATTTTTTCTCACGGTTGTTTGAACCGTTTATTGAATTCTTTCGTTACCTGCCAGCACCGGCTTTTGGTGCGCTGGCAGTAGCAATTTTGGGTATTCATCATGCCCCCAAAATCGCCATTATTTTCATTGGTACTTTTTTCCAACAGGTATTGGTCATCTCCAATACCACGCGCAAGCTTGATCCATCATTACTTGAAGCCGCTCAAACACTGGGTGCAAAAAATAAAGCCTTGTTATTCAGAGTAGTTGTGCCAGGCGTATTGCCCGATCTTTATCGTGATATGCGAATTTTGCTTGGCTGGGCCTGGACCTATCTGATCGTCGCCGAATTGATTGGTACCAGCTCAGGAATTACCTGGTTTATCACTCAGCAGGCACGCTATAAAAACTTTGATAATGTTTTTGCCGCGATCATGATTATTGGCATTATTGGATTGGCGACCGATCTCATACTTGCGCAGATGGGTAAACGCTTGTTCCCATGGCAAAGAAAAGCAAAAGCTTAAGGACATATTGTTATGGAACATTTAGTCGATTTGCCCAGCTACCTTGATCAAGACGAAGACGTTAAAGATCGCTTTGCCCGGATAAAACAACGCCCAATAGCATTGGAGATTAAAAATCTTTACAAGCAGTTTGAAACCCCAACCGGGGCTAAGGTCACTGCTTTAAAAGACATAAACTTTACCGTACACAAGCGAGAATTCGTTTGTGTGATCGGCCCTTCCGGATGTGGTAAGTCTACACTGATTCGGATTCTAGCTGGCTTGGAAACGCCGACTTCCGGTGAAATTATACTTGATGGCAAACCGGTACAGGGTCCTGGCCCTGATCGTGGCATGGTGTTTCAGGGTTATACTTTGTTTCCGTGGCTGACCGTTAAGCGAAACGTCATGTTTGGTTTAGAACAATCAGGCCACAGTAAAGTGCTGGCAGAGGAAGATGCGCGTCAATGGATCGACCTGGTTGGCTTGGGTAAATTTGAAGATAGCTACCCACATGAGTTGTCGGGTGGTATGAAACAACGTGTCGCTATAGCCAGGGCTTTGGCCAATCAGCCGCGTATCTTATTGATGGATGAGCCTTACGGCGCACTGGATGCGCAAACCCGTGCCAAGATGCAGCAGTATCTCATGGAAATCTGGCAAAACATTGATATCACGATTTTCTTTATTACGCATGATTTGGATGAAGCCATTTATCTGGCGGATCGTATCCTGGTATTAAAAGCCCATCCAGGAGAAGTCAATGAGATTATTGAAGTGCCCGTGCCGCAGCCAAGATCTCCAGAGCAGCTTCTGTCCGCTGAGTTTCTAGCCACCAAAAAACGCCTTGAAGAATTGATTCATCCACCTTCTGAAGAAGAGGAGGGTGTCAACAGTGATCATCTCAATATGGTACGAATGGTGGGCGTTGATAATGAGGTAGAGAGCGTTTTCTAGATGCTGAACAAATGGCACACCATGACCTGGGAAGAGGTTGGTGAATTGATTTCAAACGGTATGGACACAGCCATCCTTCCAGTGGGTGCAACTGAACAACATGGTCCACATATGGGTTGCGGTATGGATGCCGATATTGCATCGCACTTGTGTGAAGCTGTTGCTGAAAAAACCGGTGCGGCTTTATTGCCAACTCAATCTTTTGGCTGCTCAATAGGTCATTCGAAACGCTGGCCAGGAACGATTGCTTTACAACCAAAGACTCTGATCGATATCGTTAAACAGATTGGCGATTGGGTCTATGCATCTGGTTTTAAGCGTCTGTTTATTATTAATACGCATGTCACCAACTTCGCGCCACTGCGTTGTGCTTTAGAGATGTTGCGTGCCGAATACGATGATTTCATGATCGCCCTGATCAATTCAGCCTCAATCAGTGAACGTGTAAAACAAGCCCACTTTCATGATGCTGATGACTGGCATGCCAATGACGCTGAAACCTCGTTGATGATGGCCTTGAGTCCTAAGATGGTCCGTTCCGATCGTATACAGGATTGTGATGATGAAGACCGAACTGAAAATTGTGTATTTTCCCATCCTGTAAACCGAACCAGCAAAAATGGTGTAACAGGTAAACCAAGTCTTGCAAGTGCTGATAAAGGTCAACAGTTGTTTGAATGGATGGTTGAAGATTTAAGTGAAACTGTCAAAAAAGGTATGCAGGAAATCCCGCCATTACCCTTTGGTTATTCCGAAGCAATCAGCATGGAAAGTGAATTATGAAAAGTTCGCAGGAAATAAAGGAGATTCAGGATAAGCTTACTTCATTGGGCGTCAAATATTGTCTGGGTGCCTATGTTGATATTCATGGAGTACCAAAGGGTAAAGTTGTACCAATTGAACATCTTGAACATATGGCGCATGGTTCTGAATTGTATACCGGCTATGCACTGGATGGTCTTGGCCAGGCACCTAACGATGATGAGATTGCATCGTTACCCGACCTTGACCATATCATCCAGCTGCCATGGCAGCCTGAAGTGGCCTGGATGCCGGCAGACAATACCTTTAAAGGCGAGCCTTATGCATTAAATACCCGTGTTGCCTTGAAGAATGTTTTATCACAGGCAGCCGATATGGGCTTTGGTTTTAACCTGGGTATCGAAGCAGAAGTTTTTGTATTGAAGCAAAATGAAGATGGCTCATTAAGTATTCCAAATCCGGACGATAAGTTAACCAAGCCCTGTTACGATGCTCGCGGCTTTCTAGATCAGTTTGGTTGGCTAGATAAAATGGCCTCGACAATAAATGCCCTGGGCTGGGACCTTTACTCGTTCGACCATGAAGATGCCAATGGGCAATACGAATTTGATTTCATGTATGCCGATGCAGTTACCAGTTGTGACCGTTATATATTTTTACGTCTCATGGCGAAAGAATATGCCAAGCAGGAGGGGCTGATCGCGACATTTATGCCAAAGCCTTTTGCAGATAAGACGGGTAATGGGGCGCATTTCAATATGTCGTTATATGACATAAACAGTGGTAAAAACCTTTTTGCCTGTGATCCTGCTGAAGACCCAAAAGGACTAGGATTAACCCCGCTGGGTTATAACTTCATTGGCGGCATTATCAAGCATGGCAAGGCACTCTGTGCGGCCTTTGCTCCTACCGTCAACAGTTACAAGCGCTTGGTACGCCAGGGTGACATGCCTTATTTTACCTGGGCACCGGTGTTCAATTCTTTCGGCTCTAATAACCGAACAAATTCGATTCGCGTACCGATGGGTGGTGGGCGTTGTGAGTCACGTAATGCTGATGGCGCTGTTAATCCTTATCTTGCTGCAACGCTGGCATTGGCAGCGGGACTTGAAGGTATTAAAGAATCGATTGATCCGGGTAATCCACAGGAAGATAACCTTTACGAACTAACCGAGGAACAAAGGGCCGAGCGGGGCATAGAGTTTTTACCCAAAAACCTGCTGGAGGCAGTGGATGCGTTCGAAGCCGACCCCCTTGTTACAGAAGTGCTTGGCAAACCACTCAGGGATGAGTTTATTCGCTATAAACGCCAGGAATGGAATGAGTATCACCAGACGATATCAAGCTGGGAAATAGATCGTTACAGTCACTTGTTTTAACATATATGAAGCAGGTATGAAGCAGGTCAACCCGAAAAGCCAGCGCAGAGTCAGTCGTATCAGTGTGTCGTTACCCGAGAATCTGGCGCTTGAGTTTGATCAGATGGTTGATGAAAAGGGTTATGAAAGCCGCTCCCGGGCAATGGCGGACATGATTCATCAGCAACTGGTTGAACATAGGCAGGATGTAGGTGAAGAAATTATGGCCGGTACAATTAACCTGATATATGACTATTCTGTACCAGGGTTACAGAGAAAGTTGTCAGATTTAATGCATGAATTTATAGATGAAGTCATTAGTGTATTGAATGTTAACCTGGAACAAAAAAAGACCATGGCGGTGATTCTGGTTCAGGGGCCGGGAGAAAAATTAAAATTAATCGCTAATAAAATGAAAACCTGCAGGGGTGTTATCAGTGGTAAGTTGCTAATGTCAGCAGCTATCATTCCGCCGTTACATCCTCTGCCTGAAATCCAAGATAAAGAAAGGCTATAGAAAGGGGTAAATATGAAAACAATAGAGCCCGGAACAGTTTTATATGAAGATCAGCTGGCTGGTGGTTGCCACTGGTCTTTGCTTATGCGCAAGGGAACCTGCTTAAGACTGATTGATGAAACAGGTGGAGCCAACGTTGGTATGTTGTTCTATAACCCGACCAACTTACTGGAAAAGTACAACGCACCAGATACCCTGAAATGCCAGCATACCTTCAAGCTAACCAAGGGGAATTGTCTTTATTCAGATATGGGCAGGGTATTTTGCTCGATTGTTGAAGATACTGTCGGTTGGCATGAAACCGTTTGTGGTAATACCACCAGCAAAACAGTAAAAGAAAAATGGGGTGAAAAAACCTACCAGGATTATCATAACGACTGGAACCAGAATGGTTACAACAGTTTCCTGGTTGAATTGGCCAAGCATGGACTAGGACGTAAAGACATGGCTTCAAATCTTAATCTTTTCAGCGGCGTCACGGTTGATGAACAGGGTAATTTGAAATATATCGAAAACAACAGTAAAGCCGGGGACTACATAGAGCTGCGTTTTGAAATGGACACGCTGGTGTTATTCCACACCTGTCCGCATCCTTTAAACCCGGCCACTGAATATCCGCAAAAACCTGTTAAATATGAAATACGCCAGGCAGCTGAAATTCAACCCGATGACTTCTGTATGAATTTCAGACCAGAAAATCAACGGGGCTTTAAAAACAATGAAATTTTCCATTTAGGGCAGGGATGTTGCCATGATTAAAGAGAGTACCCTTAAACCTGAAGATGCCTGCGATAGAAAGATGGTGCTTGCCGGCGATTACTATATGCAGGTTGTCAAGGCAGGTCAGACGGTGAGGATTCTGGATCTTGAAGGTAACCAGGCTGCTGATACTTTGTTTTATAACGCCGACGATCCGGGTGAGCGCTACAGTGCCATCGATACCATAAGGGAACAGGGTAATGTTTACCTGACTACTGGCACTAAACTGCTCTCTAATGAAATGAATCTTATGTTGGAGATTGTCGCGGATACTTGTGGGAGACACGATACCATAGGTGGGGCATGTGCCACGGAAAGTAATACGGTTCGCTATGCATTGGATAAAAAGTGTATGCATGCCTGTCGGGATAGCTGGATGCTGGCTATAGCCGAAAATGAACAGTATGGAATGAGCAAAAGAGATATTACCCACAATATTAATTTTTTTATGAATGTGCCAGTCACACCGGATGGTGGTTTGACATTTGAAGATGGTATTTCGTCACCCGGTAAATATGTTGAGTTAAAGGCTGCAATGAATGTTATCGTTTTAATATCCAATTGCCCGCAATTGAACAATCCCTGTAATGCCTATAACCCTACACCTGTTGAAGTACTGATCTGGGACTGACAAAAATCACATAATTTGATCTTCGCCGGGACGACCCGACGATGTGGTAAAACGGTAGGACGACCTGCCATTAATACTAGCTGGTAATACGACTAAGTATTACGGCATTATCCTATGTTTAAAAAAGTATTAATTGCCAACCGCGGTACAATTGCCTGCCGCATAATTCGAACCTTGAAGTCGATGGGGATTAAGTCCCTGGCTGTTTATTCAGAGGCCGACGAGGCCTCGCTGCATGTTTCTGAAGCAGATGAGGCTGTATGTATTGGCCCAGGTCCCGCTTCCGAAAGTTATCTTGATACTCAAAAAATATTGCAGGTAGCTAAGGACTTTGGAGCAGAGGCTGTTCATCCCGGTTATGGGTTCTTAAGTGAGAACGCAGAGTTTGCGGAAACCTGCGAACAGCACAACATAGCTTTCATAGGTCCCACACCCAGGCAAATGCGAGACTTTGGTCTGAAGCATACTGCCAGGTCATTAGCTAAAGATAACAATGTACCTTTATTACCCGGTACCGGGTTGCTTGATGATTTAGATCATGCCAGGCGAGAAGCTTTGGCCATTGGTTATCCTGTAATGCTGAAAAGCACTGCTGGTGGCGGTGGTATAGGTATGCAACTATGCTGGTCAGAACAAGAGCTTTCAGATGCGTTTCATTCAGTGGAACGCCTTGCGCGAAGTAATTTTAGCCAGGGCGGTATCTTTCTGGAAAAGTATGTTGAAAAAGCAAGGCACATTGAAGTCCAGATATTCGGTGATGGTAAGGGTCATGTTGTGGCGCTTGGGGAGCGTGACTGTTCAGTACAGCGGCGAAACCAGAAAGTCATAGAAGAAACCCCGGCACCTGACATATCAGAAGAATTACGTCAGCGCCTGATGACGGCGGCCGTTAATCTGGGTAAGGCAGTAAACTATCGCTCAGCCGGTACGGTGGAGTATGTTTATGACTCTTTAAGCAATGAGTTTTATTTTCTTGAGGTTAATACGCGGTTACAGGTAGAGCACGGTGTTACCGAGATGGTTACCGGTGTTGACCTGGTTGAGTGGATGATTCGGACTGCTGCCGATGATAATGCCTCTCTTGCTGATTATAAGCACCAGCCAAATGGTCACGCAATGCAGGTCCGAATATATGCCGAGGATCCGGGCAAAAAATTTCAGCCTTGCCCAGGCTTGCTTTCCGATGTTTGTTTTCCAGACAATGTCCGTGTAGATACATGGGTGGAACAAGGGAGTGAGGTACCTGCTTTTTATGATCCGATGATTGCCAAGCTGATTGCTCATGACAATAATCGCGATAGTGTTCGGGGGAAGCTTTTCAACGCCATAAAAGCCACACATTTATACGGGATCGAAACAAACCTTGAGTACCTTGGCAGCATAATCCAGGATGAGGTATTTGTTAAAGCCCGTCATTTTACCAGGTACCTGGATAAATTTAACTTCGCACCGTTAACTATTGACGTTGTTTCGCCGGGCACTCAGAGCTTTATTGTCGATTATCCCGGGCGTATTGGTTACTGGGATATTGGTGTGCCACCATCCGGCCCGATGGACACATATGCATTTCGTCTGGCCAATCGAATCCTCGGCAACAATGATGACGCTGCTGGTCTTGAGATGACAGTAACCGGCCCCAGCCTGCAATTTAATGCCGATACTGTCATTGCGCTTACCGGCGCAAAGATGAAAGCATTACTTGATGGCAAAGAAGTTGAATACTGGCAAGCTATACCTGTAAAAGCAGGCAGCATTTTAAAGTTACGGACCATTGAAGGTCAGGGTAATCGAACCTACCTGGCGGTTAAAGATGGATTTGATGTTCCACAGTATATGGGTTCGCGAACTACATTTACGCTGGGCAAGTTTGGCGGTCACGCGGGCCGGGCATTAAGGGTTGGCGATGTTTTAAGGCTATATAAACAGAATAAAGGTGCCATAGATTATGAAAAACTCCCTCAGACCTTAATACCAAGTTATCCCGATCACTGGGATATCAATGTCATGTATGGCCCGCATGGCGCACCTGATTTTTTTACAGAGGAAGATATAAAAACACTGTTCTCGACAGATTATGAAGTTCACTATAATTCCAGCCGCACCGGTGTTCGGTTAATTGGACCTAAACCAGCCTGGGCTCGCGAGGATGGCGGGGAGGCAGGACTGCATCCATCAAATATTCATGATAATGCCTATGCCATCGGTGCCATTGATTTTACCGGTGATATGCCAATCATTCTTGGACCTGATGGCCCAAGCCTGGGAGGGTTTGTCTGTCCGGCAACGATAATTCAGGCTGATCTTTGGAAAATGGGACAGCTCAAGCCGGGAGATAAAATCCGTTTTCATTGTGTTTCAGTTGATGAGGCTGCCAGTCTTGCATGTCATCAGCAGGCAATAATTAATGAATTCAAAACAGATAAATTACCTGACATAAACGGCCTGGTGCCGGGCGAAACAGCCGATCCTGTATTACTTAGAAAAACAGCAGGTAAAAGCGGACAGCAAATAGATGTCTGTTATCGTCAGTCAGGCGATGAAAATCTTTTAATAGAATATGGACCACAGGTTCTGGACTTAAATCTTAGATTCCGAGTACATGCCCTGATGCAATGGATTAATGCCAAGCAGCTTAAGGGCCTGATTGACCTGACTCCGGGTATTCGTTCTTTACAGGTGCACTTTGATAATCAGCAAATCAGTCAGATGCAATTACTTGATTTGCTGCTGCAGGCTGAAAGTGAATTACCAGCTATTGCTGATATGGAGGTGCCCAGCCGTATTGTCCATTTACCATTGTCATGGGACGACCCATCAACCAGGCTGGCAATCGAAAAGTATATGCAGTCAGTCCGGCCGGATGCGCCCTGGTGCCCGAGTAATATCGAGTTTATTCGAAGAATCAACGGTCTCGAATCAATTGAGGATGTAAAGCAAATTGTTTTTAACGCAAGTTACCTTGTTATGGGGCTTGGTGATGTATATCTTGGAGCGCCGGTTGCTACACCGGTAGATCCGCGTCATCGCCTGGTGACCACAAAATATAACCCTGCACGAACCTGGACACCTGAGAACGCCGTGGGCATCGGTGGTGCCTATATGTGTGTCTATGGAATGGAGGGGCCGGGAGGTTACCAGTTTGTTGGTCGTACAATACAGATGTGGAATCGCTACCGGCAAACCGCAGACTTTATTGATGGACGTCAATGGTTGTTGCGCTTTTTTGACCAGATACATTTTTACGAAGTTTCCCGGGAGGAGCTGCAGCAATGGCGACGCGATTTCCCTCTGGGCCGTGCAAGCCTGAAGATAGAAAATACAACGCTGAAGTTAAAAGAGTACCTGGCATTTTTAGCTGACAATGCAGCGTCAATTGAAGCGTTTAAGTCAACTCAACAATCAGCCTTTGAAGCCGAAAGACAACGTTGGGAAGAAACCGGGCAGGCTTCTTTTGATCAGGAAATACCGGATGAAGTAGCCAGCAGTGATGCGCCATTTGAAATTCCTGCTGGCTGCATTGCCATTGCATCACCGGTAACAGGCAGTGTCTGGAAGCTAATGGTTAAGCCCGGTGAGAGGGTTGAGCCTGGCCAGGAACTGCTGGTGCTGGAAGCAATGAAAATGGAAATTCCAATTGAGTCAGATGAGATAGGGGTCGTGGAAGAAATTTTGTGTCAGCAGGGAGCTTCCATATCAGCTGGTCAGGCTTTGATTGTTTTAAGACTTGAACAGTCATAAGAGTGGAGCAGGAACAAGACCATGACGACGCATACTAAAATGAATAATAACATCAGTAAAAATATCAGCCTGGATATCAATACGCTTCACAACGGCTATAGAGATGAACAGTTTACACCCAAAGACGTGATTGAACTGGTTCAGCAGCGTATTGATGAACAGCCTGACCATAATGCCTGGATCAGTCGCCTGTCACCTGAACAACTGGATTGCTATCTTGATGATTTAGGTGATTTTGATGATCAGTCAAAACCCTTATATGGAATACCATTTGCTATAAAAGACAACATTGATCTTGCTGATCTGCCAACCACAGCGGCCTGCCCGGACTATGCATACCAGCCTGACAGTCATGCCTATGTGGTTGCTTGTTTGATACAGGCAGGAGCAATCCCGATTGGAAAGACCAATCTGGATCAGTTTGCGACTGGGCTGGTGGGCACCAGATCACCATACGGTCCGGGTAAAAACAGTATCAATGCCGATTATATTTCAGGTGGTTCCAGTTCAGGTTCGGCCATTGCTGTTGCCCTGGGCCAGGTAAGTTTTTCACTGGGTACTGATACCGCGGGTTCTGGCAGAGTACCTGCTGCTTTCAATAACCTGGTAGGTTTAAAACCCTCACGTGGTTTGCTGAGTAATTCGGGTGTAGTGCCGGCATGTCGTTCACTCGACTGTGTGTCAATTTTTACGGTCTGCATTGACGATGCAAGCAAGGTTTTTAATGTTGCCGCAGCATTTGATGCTGGTGATGAGTATGCGCGTCCAATGCCTGAATTTGAGCCGGGCTTTGATACCAGTGGTTTTACATTCGGTGTGCCAGTAAAAGCGCAACTTGAATTTTTTGGTAATTCGGAAGGTCAGACGCTGTTCGAATCAGCCGTTGTAGCGCTGGAAAAACAGGGTGGAAAAAAAGTTGAAATAAATTTTGAATATTTTCTTGAAACAGCGAAATTACTCTATGAAGGTCCCTGGGTAAGTGAGCGATATGTTGCGATTAAAGATTTTATTTCAGATAACGCCGATGCTTTGCATCCCGTTACCCGGGCAATTATAAGTGGTGGTGAAAATAACACTGCTGTAGATGCCTTTTCATCACAGTACCGTTTAATGCAGTTGCGTCGCCAGGTTGAAACTATCTGGCGTGAACTGGATTTCATGGTTATACCAACAGCCGGTCGTTGTTATACCATTGAAGAGGTCGAATCTGACCCCGTGCAGTTAAACAGCAATCTGGGTTACTACACGAATTTTATGAACCTGCTTGATCTGAGTGCTGTCGCAGTACCTGCAGGGTTCCAGTCAGACGGCCTGCCGTTTGGCGTTACTTTGTTTGCTCCTGCATTTAATGACAAGGTATTACTGTCTGTCAGTGATGATTTACATCGATCACTTGTAACTACCCAGGGGGCTGGCGATAAGCCTTTACCGGCAAAAGAACCGGTTGAAGAGTCTTTACCTAAAGGCTGGACTAAAGTTGCGGTATGTGGCGCTCATTTAAGTGGATTGCCTCTAAACCATCAGCTTACTGATCGAGGTGCTTACCTGCTTGAAAAAACGCATAGTAGTGTCAGCTACAGGTTTTATGCATTGCCTGGTGGACCGCCATATCGTCCTGGTATGGTTCGTACTGATGCCAATTCAGGTGCTGAAATTGAAATGGAAATCTGGGCAATTTCTTTAGAGCAGTTCGGATCCTTTGTTGCGGGCATTCCAGCTCCATTGGGAATTGGCCAGGTTGAAACTGAAACGGGTGACTGGGTGCAGGGGTTTGTCTGCGAGTCTTATGCGGTTGCTGATGCTGAAGATATAACCGGGATTGGCAGTTGGAGAAAGTACCTGGCCTCAAAAGGTCTATAAAAGTTTTGTTACTTCGGTTTAAGTTTCCCCGGTAGCCGGGGAAGCTTCTGGTTGTGTTCTAAACGTTTCAACCATTGCGGCAAGGATCACCAGTCCGCCGCCAATCAGTTCGATACCATTAAGCTGTTCGTTTAACAGTACAGCTGCTGATATTACAGCTACCACCAGTTCCGTTATGATAATAATTGATGCCCTGCCTGCTTCAAGCTGTTCCACGCCCCACTGTGTGCCAAATGTGATCAGCATAATCATAATACCGCCATACAACAATGAGCCGACCAGGTTATCAGTGGTTATTGAGGGTGCAGTTGGAAAAGAAACAAGAATATAGATTAAAGCCATAACGGCACAGCCAAGAAACATGGCATTGACTTTACCGGTTAATGGCTGGGGTTCTGCAAAACGAAATACAATGTTATTCATCGCAAAGCTAAGACCTGAAGCAATCGCAAGCAGGTCAATCCAGCTAGGTGGTGTATGAAAAATATTGGGCCCGCCAAGAATAAGAAAAGCTCCCGTTAATGCGCAAATTACTGTAAACATGCGCTTGGCATCAACCTGCTCTCCGAGAAAGACTTTACCGCCAATAACACTCCAGGCTGGCAACAGGTAGAAAAGAATCATTACCCGAATAACATCGCCATGAAAAAGAGCGGTCTGAAATGTGATATTGGCGAAGCCCCCCAAAAAAGTAATAAGGAGGAGAATATGGAAATGTTGTTTCCATTTTGACCATTGCCTCAGCGTAAAGGGCAGTAGCAGAACGGCAGCACAGCCAAACGCAATGAATACAAGGTATATGCCTTCCATGCCCTGGCTGGCAAGATGTTTTAAAGGCAGCCAGGTCAGACCCCAGCCCACCGAGCTAATTAAAAGAATATAAACCGGGGATAACAAAGGCATTCAGGTTTAAAAAGGAAAAGCCTGTTTTAAAGCTTTTGTCATTTCTGTACAGATTGTTTCAACAATTAACCTGCCTTTGTCAGTAGAAGCGGTACCTGCGGGAGCAAGAACGCCATCTGCAGGAACATGGTCGCCTGTCTGAGGATAACTGTCATACGCAGGAAAACTGGCCAGTTCATGATCAGGAATGAGATCCTTTTTGACATATTCAGGATGTAAATAAAGCATCATTGATGTTTCAATTAATGCTGCATGTTCCAGATCCACGCCGGGAAATTCACTAGGGAATTCACTAGGAAATTCACCAGTTGAATCACTGGCAAAGATATCATCGTAAACAGATTGAGGCGTGTGATCCCAGTACTCCGTTCTTAATACAGTCATGTTTTGCTGCATCAGTTTAAGTTCGCGCTGCAACAGTTCTATCGCTTCAGTTAAAAACCACTGGTTTTCGTAATGGCCGTTAACTACCACGCAACGTGAAGCGCCGTGTCTGGCTAGTTCCCTTAGGATATCCAGAACCTGGTTGGTCAGTGTTGCACCATCAAGACTGATTGTTCCGTTAAAGGTTTGTCCTCCACCTGACCGCGCCTGTGACTTGTAACCGTAGCGTACAACGGGCAGTACAATGCCGTTAACGTTGACGGCAACACGTTCAGCAATTTCCTGGGCAAAAATTGCATCGGTCGCCAGTGGTAAATGAGGGCCATGCTGTTCATGAGCACCAACCGGGAGAAAAACCGTACAGCCGGATTTAATACGGGCTTCATACTCAGGCCAGGTCATCATTTCGGCATTTATATTGTTTACTGCAGTCATATTACCTCATCAGGGCTCCGCCATTCGGGCTGATGATATCGCCACAGTAAAACCGCGCCTGGTCAGAAGCCAGGAAAACAGCGGA